>CAYUCU010000038.1:0-23987 GCA_964443345.1 uncultured Chitinophaga sp. | reverse complement strand
CAACAGCAACTGACCTCTGTCCTGGAACTGGATGGCCCTTCCTTTGAACTGCACATAGGCTTTTACTTTATTTCCATCTTTCAGGAATTCCACCGCATGCTTTGCTTTGAAGTCAAAGTCATGATCATCTGTATTGGGTGTGAACCGGATCTCCTTTACTTCGGAGACCTTGCTCTTGGCCTTCATTTCTTTTTCCTTCTTCTTCTTGTCGTAGAGGAATTTGTTGTAGTCGATGATCTTGCAAACGGGCGGATCTACCGTGGGGGAAATTTCCACCAGGTCGAGTTGCTGGTCCTGCGCCATTTTCAATGCTACTGGTGTGTCGTAGATACCTACTTCCACATTGTCACCTACGAGCCGCACCTGTGGTACACGAATGAAATGATTGATCCGATGTTCTGCTTCTTTGCGGGGAGCAAATCTGCCCCTGAAACCGCCTTTGTTGAATCCGCCACCGCCGGGTTTAAATCCCCCGCCTCCTGGTGGTCTGCTGAACCCGCCTCCGGGTTTTTGTGGTACTGCCATTTACGAGTTTTAGTTAATAATACTGGTTGATTTTATATTTTGAAATTTTGGAATTGGGAAATTGGGAAATTTGTTGAAAGAACAAAGAGTTCCTGCAATAAGGGAGATTTCCCCCGCAGGGCCCTTCGGGCAATTTCCCAATTGCACTTTTCGAAATTAAATTATTCCACTTTTCCCAATTGAATTATTCAGCTCTTCGTTCTTTAATCTCCACCACCGCTTCTGCCAAAAACTCTTCTACATCTTTCATGCCCAAATCACCTTTGCCTTGTCTTCTTACGGCTACTTTGTTTTCATTCATCTCTTTTTCTCCCACTACCAGCATGTAAGGCACTCTCAGCAATTCTGTGTCACGTATCTTTTTGCCGATCTTCTCGTTGCGGTCATCAACCTCTGCACGAATATCAGCTTTTTTCAGTTTATCTGAAACAGATTTTGCGTAGTCCAAAAACTTATCGCTGATGGGCAACACTTTCACCTGTACCGGGGCCAGCCACAGTGGTAATTTGCCGGCATAATGCTCCAGCAGGAATCCAATGAACCGTTCGTGTGTGCCCAGCGGCGCCCGGTGAATAATAAGTGGAATTTCCGCCTCATTGTTCTGGTTGGTAAATGATAATTTGAAACTGCGGGACTGTGCAAAATCCACCTGGTTGGTGGCCAGTGTAAATTCCCGGCCGATAGCACTCCATATCTGCACATCGATCTTTGGACCGTAGAAAGCGCCTTCGCCTTTTACTTCCACAAATGGGATACCGGCCTCTATCATCACATTCCTTACCAGGGCTTCTGTTTCCAGCCACAGTTCCGGTTCGTTCACATATTTCTGTCCCAGTTTTTCCGGGTCGTGCAGGCTCAGCCGCATCACATATTTCTCTACACCGAATATTTTAAAATACTTGATGTACATATCGTTCACCGCTTTGAATTCCTGGGCAAACTGTTCTTTGGTGCAATAGATATGTGCATCGTTCATGTGCAGGCAGCGTACCCGCATCAGTCCGAATAATTCACCGCTCTGTTCATAGCGGTAGCAGGTACCATATTCTGCAATACGGTAGGGCATGTCACGATAGCTCTTTGGTTCCGCATCAAATATCTTATGGTGATGCGGGCAGTTCATTGCTTTCAGGTAATACTTCTCCCCGTCCATTTCCATTGGAGGAAACATACTGTCTGCATAATATGGCAGGTGACCACTGGTGAGATACATACTTTCTTTTGCAATATGCGGTGTCACCACTCTTTTGTATCCTGCAGCCAGTTCAGTTTCTTTGGCCAGCTTTTCCAGTTCTTCAATGATAACGGTTCCATTGGGCATCCAAAGGATCAGTCCCGGCCCCACATCATCACTCATGGTATAGATGCCAAGTTCTTTTCCCAGTTTGCGGTGATCTCTTCTCTTTGCTTCTTCCAGCATGGCCAGGTGTTCATCCAGTTCTTTTTGTGATGGGAAGGTGACACCATATACCCTTGTCAGTTGCTTGTTCTTTTCATCTCCTTTCCAGTAGGCGCCGGCAATGCTCATCAGTTTAATGGCTTTGATGAAACCGGTATTGGGAATATGTGGTCCGCGGCAGAGGTCTGTAAAATCTCCCTGTGTATATAAAGTGATCTCGCCATCCTGCAGGTTGCTCAGCAGGTCGAGTTTGTATTCATCTCCCTTATCAGTAAAATATTGAACTGCATCTGCTTTGGAAATTTCTTTGCGCACATAGTGGCTGTTCTTTTTAGCCAGTTCATTCATTTTCTTTTCCAGTATGGCCAGGTCTTCTTCGGTCATTTTTTTATCACCCAGGTCCATGTCGTAATAGAACCCATTTTCCACGGGAGGTCCCACCCAAAATTTTACCCCGGGAAACATAGATTCTACAGCTTCAGCCATCAGGTGTGCTGATGAGTGCCAGAAAGTATTCTTTCCATCGGTATCATTCCATGTCAGCAAGTTAAGTTTTGCATCTTCCTGTATAGGTCTTGTAGCATCCCACACCTGTCCGTTGATACTGGCTGCCAAAACTTTGCGGGCCAGTCCTTCAGAAATGGATTTGGCCACATCCAGCGCCGAAGTCCCTTTTTCGTACTGCCGCACAGCGCCGTCTGGTAATGTAATGTTGATCATATTATAATTGATTACCTGCTTTTTAGGTGGGCAAAATTAACAAACTCTTGCCGGGCAGCCAATTTATCAATACGAATTCATTCGTTATTTTTGTTTTAATGAAAAGGATTCTGTCCACGTCTTGCCTTATTTTTTCATTATTGGTACTATTGGCACCATTACGTTCGTCCGCACAGGACCTTACTGGTATCTGGAAGGGCTATTTCATATCTGAAGGTGGTGAATATTATAAACTGGAGTTCCAGGTAGCCCAGGGCAATTCGTATGGTGTGACGGGAGTATCTTATTCTTACCTCGATGTCCGCTTTTATGGCAAAGCCACTATGACCGGCAGTTTTATTAAAACATCTTCTTCCTTCCGGATAAGAGAAATAAAAACGGTGGAAGTAAAAAGCAGTCTTGGCGGCGCCACCTGCATCATGAATTATAATTTTAAATACTCCCGGTCCGGGAAGGAAGAATTCCTGGAGGGTACCTATCTCGGAAAATATGAAGGTAAATATGCCCTGGCCGAAAGTAAGTGGGGCGATTGTGGTGGTGGCAAAGTGTACCTGAGAAAGGTTGCCAAATCTGATTTCTATGTGGAGCCCTTCCTGCGCAATAAAGTAAAGACAGATGACCGGCCGGTAATCATCAATCAATCACCAATAAAGAAAGATTCCGCTAAAACAAAAACACCACCGGTAGTTATTAAGAAGCCACCTGTAACAACCCAAAAACCGCCGGTGACCAACAAGCCGCCGGTTACGAAGATCAACACTCCCCCTGTTACAAAAACTACGGATTCTCTTAAAACAAAGATCAATAACCCGGTAACGAAAGTAACACCGCCGGTAACCACCAGGCCCGCCGTATTAAAGACCCGGAGCAATGAACTGGTGAAAGCCCTGACCGTAGGCAGCAAAGAAGTGATCGTAAAGCTGTATGATAACGGGGAGATCGATGACGATACTATTTCTGTGTACTTTGATAATAAACTGGTCTTATCCTCCAAAAAACTGACCGCCACCCCATTGACCATCACGCTGAACCTGGAAGATGATAATGCCAACCATGAATTAATAATGGTGGCAGAGAACCTGGGGCGTATTCCGCCAAACACTTCCCTGATGGTGGTAGAATCCGGCGGGCAACGTTTTGATGTGCGCATCACGTCAACAGAACAGAAAAATGCGATGGTAAGATTCAGGTACCAAAAACTACAATAGCTTCCTTTTCATTTTTTTTGTAGTAGCGGTTGCCGTTTCTGTAAAAAATATAACCGGCTACTTTATTTTCCGTTATTTTTCCGTTGTAATGTATCGTAAACTATTCATATCATTCCTCCTGTCCATTCCACTGCTCTCTCCTGCGCAGGATATTAATGGCATCTGGAAAGGAAAACTGGTAATGGCACCCGGTGCCTGTTTCCCGGTTTATAATATTGAACTGCAGGTACAAGTGGCCGGCACCCGCATCACCGGTACAGCTTACCATTTTTCGGACTCGCTCAATTATGTACGGGAGAATTTTGAAGGCACCTACAGAAAAGACAGCGGACTTATCCTGATCCAGGAGAACGGGATCATCACCTTTAAGATCAAAGAAGATTGTGTGCCTTGTATCAAAAAATATGTGCTCACCTTTCATAAAGGCGGTGGAAATGTAGTAACAGATGAACAACTGAGGGGCACCTGGACCGGTAAAGCCACTGATGGCAAAACGGCCTGTGATCCCGGGACGATCGTACTCAACCGATTTGAGAAATCTTCTTTCAAACCGGATTTTAAATTACCACCTTCTCTTACCAAAAGAAAAGCAGAACTGGTAAAGGAAATAAAAGTAGATACCGGCACTATTAAGATCGACTTCTATGATAACGGGCAGATAGACGGTGATACGATTTCAGTATATGCGAATGGAATGCCGGTTGTTTCCAATAAACTGCTGACTGCAAAGCCGGTGTCTATAAATATCCGGATCGATCACAAACGTACAGAACAGGAACTCATCATGGTAGGTGAAAACCTGGGTTCTATTCCTCCCAACACGGCACTGATGATCATACATGCCGGTTCAAAACGCTACCAGTTGTATCTTACTTCTGATGAACAAAAGAATGCGATGGTCCGGTTCATCTATGAGAAGCCGGTACCTGTTGTTATCAACCAATAATAAGAACTGCTCCCCTGCTCCGGCTTAGCACTCCTTCCATTTATAATTGGAAAACGGCACTTCATCACTATTTTTTTACAGCCAACGAAGATTGTCGTAGCTTAAGTTACCTAAATCAATTTGCCATGAAACAGAAAATTCTACTTTCTCTTATCATGTTATCCTTCATCGCTGCAGCTAATGCGCAAAAAAAGGAAAAGAGTGTTACCGGTTATGCTATCACTGCTACAGAAAAAGGGGGCCGCAATTGGAAAGAAGTTACCCTGGTAAATGTTTCCACCGGGGAACGATTACAATCCATTTACAACAGTAAGGATGAGGTGCCTGCACTGAATGCCCGGACAGGAAAACCGGTTGTAAAAAGTGAGCCGTCAAATACGACGAGTAAGACAACCACTTACACTGTTACCAGCCCGGAACGGAAAGTGGTGAACCTGGACCAGGTGCTTGACAAAGGCAGTAACAACAATGTCAATGTGAGAACTTATACAAGGGTTGTTGTGGTACGGCAAGAAGTACAAAAGGAAAAACCTTTTGCCACCAACTCCGCTGCAATGGCGTATGACAAAAAACACGAGCGGCTTTATTATACACCGATGGGCATTAACCAACTCCGGTATATTGATCTGAGATCAAAAACACCCAAAGTATATTTCTTTGAAGAGGAGGCATTCGGTGTGGTAGCCAATACAGGTGATGTGAACAACCAGATCACCCGCATGGTGATCGCTTCTGATGGTAATGGCTATGCCCTTTCAAATGACGGGAATCACCTTATCCGTTTTAGTACTGGTAAAAAAACAGTTATTACAGACCTGGGCGCTGTTGCCGATGATGCGTCTAACGGAGCTAATTCTGTTCACAGCCGCAACAATTTTGGTGGTGATCTTATCGCTGATGCAAACAAGAACCTCTACCTCATCACCGCCAACCGGGCTGTTTATAAGATCAGTATTGAAACAAAAACGGCCACCTTCCTTGGAAAGATCAAAGGATTACCGGAACGTTATTCCACTAACGGCGCCATGGTAGAAGAAGGTAGCAAAGTGATCGTTGCCAGTTCCGAATCCACAGAAGGTTATTATCGTTTTGATCTGAATACATTGCAATCCGAAAAAGTATCTGGCGGCGGAGATGTGTTCAGTACATCTGACCTTGCCAATGGCAACCTGGCTTTTGAAAAGAATAAAAAAGAAAAAGAGGAAGCGCCACCTGTTGCAGAGAATAAACCTGTGGTTACAGAAACGGCTGCTAAAGGAACGCAACCACAAGAGCAGTTGCTGAAGAATGGCATATCTGTTTACCCCAATCCCATTACGGAAGGTGTGACCAAAGTTTCATTTGCTAACCAGCCAACCGGAAGATACCAGGTACAGTTGCTCGATCTGAGCGGACGGCTTATCAGTGCGAAAGAAGTAAACGTAAACAGTGAATCGCAGGTGGAGGAAATACGTTTCCCGGAATTATCTGTAAAAGGGAATTACCTGCTGCGCATTTCAGGTGCATCAAATAAAACAACATTTACCAGTAAGATAGTTGTCCAGTAATTTTAGTAATTACATTGTATGTCAAAATGAAAAGGCCTTCTTTCGAAGGCCTTTTTTTAATGCTATATGATCCGGGATCATTTACAATAATAAGGATCGGCTGCATTACCATTATTCATGGGATAGCAAAAATGCAGGCTGCGGGAAGTGATGCCGGTAATATACACATTCACTTTCCTTGCTTTCTTATTGCCGGGTGCTTTGGCGCTTTTACCCCCTTTTGAAGGCAGGTTGTCCACCACCAGTGTTTCTGTTTTCACGATCTTTCCTTCCTTCTTAAAATAATCAACTTTTAAAGTGACCCGGTCTATTGCATAACCGGTACCATTGAGAACAGGAATTTCAAAATCATCCAACCCGTCGTCGTTGGTTATATAATTAATATTGCCTACGGCAACATATCTAGGCCATTGGTTACGTATCGAAGCTTCTTTTGCCGCCAGTGCTGCCAATTGTTTCTTCTTCAGCTCATCTGCTTTTTTCTTTGCTTCGGCATCGGCCTTAGCTTTAGCAGCCGCTTTTTCTTTATCTGTCACTGCTGGTTTTGTGGCAGCCGGGTCGGTGGCAGGCGTTGTGGTAGCGGTAGCAGGTTCTGTAACTGCCGGATCTGTTGCCATTGAAGGCGTCGTTGCAGTATCTGCTGGCGCAGTGGGTTCAGTTGTAATATTGGTGGTAGTTGTTGTTTCCGGGGCTGTGTTAGCTGTCGCCGTATCAGCCGTGGACATAGAAACACTTGTTGTGGATGTGGCATCTTTATTCTTTTCCATATCCTGGTAGATAAAGTATCCAACACCGCCAAGTACCACCACAAGAAACGCCCATGATATCCAGGCTGTACTTTTCTTACCAGCAGCCGGTGTTGCCGCAGCAACTGGTGCCGAAGCTAACGGGGCCGCCGCAGACGCAGTAACTACTGGTTCCGGAACGGGCGGTTTGACGGCCTCAAAAGGCGGGGGTGTGTGAACAAGGATCGAATCCAGTTCTGGTAATTCGCCGGCAGTTGTCCATTTTTCAAGGCCGTCATACCAGACTGGCGTTGAGGCAACAATGCCTTTTTCTTTCAATTCTTCTATCGAAAAGGGTCCTTGCTGTCCGGTGCCGTCATTTAAGAAATACTTTTTCATGATTGTGGTTTATGGTTTAATGATAAAAAACGGTGGCAGGGAGGGAAAATCGGCTGTAAACAGGAATTGGAAGAAGGCTATAAAGCTAATAGGTTTATGAGTATGCACCAAATAGATTCACCAGTAACTTAAAATTCCAATCAGGCGGGTCTTGCCCACCTTCACCTGCACAAGTTTTGAAGGAATTGGTCTATAAAAATGCGGGGGTAGTTAAAATTTGAAATTTCAGGTTACGGCGGGCAAGACCCACCTTCACCTGTATAAATTTTGCAGGAGCTTTTCGGATAATAATACGGGAGTGGTTAAAATTTGAAGTTCCAGGTTACGGCGGGCAAGATTGGGAACAATGACACTTGTCTTGCTTCTACTTTCAGATCTCCATTGAGAGGGCTGCCTGTCTGGTCAAAATAAATAAAATAAGGATTCATCCGGCTGTACAAATTATAGATACTGAACACCCAATAGCTGGTTATTTTCCCTTTCTTTTTTGGTGCGGGGGTTAAGGTAGCCGAAAGGTCCAGCCGGTGATAAGCTTTCATGCGGTATTGGTTCAGCTTACTGTATTCCTGTGTCAGCACTCCGTTGATCACATAAAACCGTTCCGGTAAGGTGATGGCATTGCCGGTACCATATACAAACACGGCACCGAATCTCCATTTTTTACTGGCTTCATAATTAGCCACTACAGAAAGATCGTGACGGCGGTCATATTTCACCGGGTATCGTTCGCCATCATTCAGTTGTGGAAATTTTCTCCATGTCCACGATAAGGTATAACCCACCCAGCCTGTAAATCTGCCTTTCAATTTATTCACCAGCATTTCTGCGCCATAGCTCCATCCTTTTCCAAATACAAATTCTTCTTCCGGATCGGCCAATGAAGGGGTGTAACCTTCTTTATATTCCACCTGGTTTTGCAGGTCTTTGTAGTACACTTCTAATGAGGTTTCGTAAGTATTATCCTTAAAGTTCTTAAACAAGCCCGCCGCATACAACCAGCTGATCTGCGGTTTTACAATATAGGTGCTCGGCACCCAAAGATCAGTGGGCAATGTGGTGCCGGCATTACTCACCAAATGGATATACTGCAAGTTTCTTGTGACTGCTGCCTTAATGGATGTTTCATCATTCATTGCATACCGGATGGTGACCCGTGGTTCCAGGCCACCGTATGTTTTTACTGCTGCGAAACTTTTGTAAACGGTACTGTCCAATTTATTACCATCTGCATCCCGGGTATATAAATTATAAGGGCCAATTTGAGTAAAGCTGCTGAAACGGAGGCCATAGTTTACTTTCCACTTCTCTCCCACTTCCCAGTCATCCTGCAGGTAAACAGCTGCTTCTGCTGCATACTTGCTGCCCTCATTATTAGGAGTGAAAATGATAGAGTCCTGCCGGCCGCTAACCACATTCGGAACAAACTTGTGATAAGTAAGCAAGCCACCGAATTTCAATTTATGATTGGGCAGTGGGTAATAATCAAAGTCTGTTTTAAAGGTCACATCACGGATGCCTGATGAAAGGCCTATTTCAAAACTTTCCTGTTGTGCTGTAAACTTGAAATTGTAATCATTATATACCAGGGTGGCGTTAGAAAATAACCGCCGGTTAAACACATGGTTCCACCGCAGCGTACCCGTGGCATTTCCCCAGGGGATATTTGTTTTAAAAGAACGTTTAGCATTATTGAAATCAAACACATCTCTTCCAAAATAGCCGCTGAGGTACAGCCTGTCTTTTTCAGAGAACCGGTAATTGATCTTAGCATTCACATCATAGAAATAATAACCGGACCCGTAAAAGGCGCTTGATTTCTTAATGCCCGGTTTTACCAATGCATCAATATAGGTTCTGCGGGCGGAGAGAATAAACGAAGCCTTATTCTTTTTAATTGGGCCCTGTATAGAAAACCGGGAAGCGATAAGCCCGATACCTCCGTCTATTTGTAATTTGTTCATGTTGCCATCCTTCATGGCCACATCCACCACCGAAGAAAGGCGGCCCCCGTACTGTGCAGGCATACCACCTTTTATCAGTGATACATTTTTTATAGCATCAGAATTAAAGATGGAAAAGAAACCAAACAAGTGGCCGGTATTATACACCACGGCATCATCCAGCATGATGAGGTTTTGATCGGGCCCGCCACCCCGCACATAAAAACCGGCGTTGCCTTCCCCGGCATTTCGTACCCCGGGAAGCAACTGAATGGCTTTCAGCAGGTCCACTTCACCCATAAAAGCGGGAATATTGCGGATCTGGCTCATTGAAAGATCCACTTTGCCCATTTGTGCATTCTTTACATTACCATCACGCCGCTTGCTGTACACTATTACTTCGCTAATGGCGGCAGACCGGGAGACGAGGTCAAAATTGTAGGCCAGGCTGCTGTCTAAGTTTATAGAAAATGATTTGCCGAGATAGGTAACATGAGAAACATTAATGGTGTATGTCCCTTTTTCCAGTGTAATGGAATAAAACCCGTACTGGTTGCTCATCACTCCTTTGGCTTGTCCGCCGGGCAGCAATAAGGATACTGTAGCTCCGATGATGGATTCACCGGAAAGGCTGTCTTTTACATATCCATTTAAAACGACACGTTCCGTTTTGTCGGTTACTTTTTGTGCGGCGGCTGCAAACACACACACTATCAAAAAAACACTGCCTATGAATTTTTTCATGAATAAGGGTAACAATCCATTTATTTTTTTGTTTGATCTGGTCCGTTCTTTATGGTAGTGTCAGCTGGTACATGGTCAATTTTATCCTTTACTTCTGTACAATTTTCGGGGCCGTAGGGATTTTTCTCTTGTTCCGTTTTGCTCAGCCAGTTGCCGGGTTTGCCTTCGCCAAAAGCGGTACCACATTCCAGCCAGTACAGTTTGGCCAGGTCGTACCGGGCGGTGCTGAGCAATGCAAACAGTTCGTTGGAAAAGATATTAAGCGACCCTCTTTTTTCAGCGAGTGAAGGATCGGATATGATTGAAGACAGTTCAGATTTTGTATTGGCATATGGCTGCAAAGCTGTTTGGTAAATAAGTGTATCCACATTCAATTCTTCAATTTTAAAACTGTCCAATGCTATTCGCAGTTCATTACCGGCACCGTTGATGAGGGAAGTATCGCCTTTGCTGAATCCGCCAGTCATTTTGAAATAAGCGTTCAGCACTTTTTCCAGCGATTGGTTAAATGCTTCGCTGTGTTTGCTTACGGTCAGTGGTGGTGGTTTGGGGTCGGAATTGTTAGAACTGGAATTTCCTCCAAAAACAAAAAAGCGAAGTAGTCCTACCAGCAACAGCAAGATGGCGAACAGCATGGTGAGTCCGTTCACTCCTTTTGTCTTTTTTAAAAATACACGGGTAATGCCCAGGATGATGATCAGGGCCGGTAGTACGATTCCAAGAATATCCACTATTTTCTTAATAGCCATCGGTAACATTTCGGGTTTAAACGCCGTAGCCCGGCGCAGGCGGAGCAAAGATAACCAGGGATTTAAGGATTGAAAGGATTTCAATAAATACTTAATCCTTTTTTCTGGCTAAATTTGCGCCTCGTTAACTTTTATCTGTTCACTATCATCTATTCTCTATGCTCGCGGGATTTCAAAATGTTACATTCGAATTTGGTGCAAGGGCTATTGTGGAAGATGCCACCTGGCATATACAACCCGGCGAACGCATCGGCTTAATTGGCTATAATGGCACGGGCAAATCCACCCTGCTCAAACTGCTGGTGGGGCAATACCTGCCTTCCAAAGGAACGGTGGAAAGAAGCCGCACCACTTCTATCGGCTACCTGCACCAGGACCTGCTGAGTTTTGATACCAATGATTCCATTTTGCAAGTGGCGCTCAGTGCTTTTGAACGGGTGCAGCAACTGGAAAAGGAAATTGAAGAGATAGGAAAAGAACTGGAGCGTACCGGCGATGAAAAAACATTGCTGGAATACACCGATCGCCTGCATGAGTTAGAAACGCTGGGCGGATACAATATCCATCATAAGACGGAAGAAGTACTGCAGGGACTTGGTTTTTCCAATGCCGACCTGGAACGGCCCTATAAAGAATTCAGTGGTGGATGGAGAATGCGGGTGCTGCTGGCAAAAATGATCTTACAGCAACCCGATCTTTTATTACTGGATGAGCCTACCAACCACCTTGATCTTCCTTCCATCGAATGGCTGGAAAAATACCTGCTGCATTACCAGGGATCGGTAGTAATAGTAAGTCACGATAAATATTTTCTGAACCGGATGGTGACGAAGATCGTGGAAGTGTACCAGCAGCAACTGCATATCTACAATGGCAATTTTGATTATTTCGAAAAAGAGAAGGCCATCCGTATTGAAATGCAGCAGAAGGCTTACGAGAACCAGCAGGATTATATCCGCCAGAATGAACGGCTGGTGGAACGTTTCAGGGCCAAAGCCAGTAAAGCGGCCATGGCGCAAAGCATTATCAAAAAGCTGGACAAACTGGAACGTATTGAAGATGCGGAACTGGAACGGCCCAATATCCGCATCAACTTCCGGGTGGATAAAACACCGGGACGGGTGCTGGTGGAATTGCATCATGTGTCCAAGGCGTTTGGTGATAATGTGATCATCGAAAACTCTTCTGTTGAAATTGACAGGGGCGATAAAATTGCATTGATAGGCGCCAATGGTAAAGGAAAATCCACGCTGCTGCGTATCATAGCCGGCGTAGAAAACTTTAGCAAAGGCCAGCGAAAGTGGGGCCACAATGTGGAAGAAAGTTTTTATGCCCAGCACCAGCTGGAAGCATTGAACATCAACAACACCATCATTGATGAAATGAAAGAATGCGGCAGCCAGATGAATGAGTTAGAACTACGGGGCCTGCTCGGTTGTTTCTTATTTAGTGGCGATGATGCCGATAAGAAGATCAAAATACTCAGTGGTGGTGAGAAGGCCCGGGTGGCATTGGCCAAAGTAATTGTAAGCAAAGCCAACTTCCTGATGCTGGATGAACCGACGAACCACCTTGACATGCACAGTTGTGACCTGCTGATAGAAGCATTGGATAAGTATGAAGGAAGCATCATCCTGGTAAGTCACGACCGGTATTTTGTTTCCAAAACCGCTAATAAGATCTGGGAGATCGTGGATCACCAGATAAAAGAATTCAAAGGCGGTTATGAAGAATGGGTGGCCTGGAAAGAACGAATGGCCCGGCAGGAACAGGAAAACAAGAAGCTGGAGGGAAGAAATCAGAAGTCGGAAGTCAGAGGTCAGAAGTCGCAAGACAAAGGACAGAAGCCGGTTACTACTACGGAGGGAGCTGGTAAGAATAAAAATACTGATCCCATTCAAACCACTTCTATTAAACCTCCGTCTTCTTCTCTGCCGATAAATAAAGAAGCGAAGAAAGAGTTGCAAAAAATGCAACGGCAATTTCAGCAGGTGGAAGAAAAGCTGGCAGCATTGCAATCAAAGAAAGTGACACTGGAAGCAGCACTTATTGATCCGGCTATCTATTCTGATAAAAATAAATTCGCCGAAGCAGAAACAACGTATAAAAAAGCACAGGAAGAAACCGAGCAGTTGAATAAAGAGTATGAGCGGTTGTTTGAAAAGATAATGGAACTGGATAAGTAGTCACTCAGCCTTCTGCCGGTTTACCCTTTATTTCAAAACTCAGATGGTATTGTCCTTTCAGGTAATAGATGGATAATTTGAATAACGCCTTTTTCTTGTCGTCTGTTTGCGGGTTGTCATAAAAAAAAGTAGTGGAAAATATCTTATCCTGTATCACACTGGTTTCTGTTCTTACATAAAGGAGTTTGCCGTATGCGGTGCCCACTGCTTCCCGCAGGTTTAGTCCCCGCTGGTCCACTTTCAACCGGTTCTTAGAAGGTTCAAAAAAATAAATTGCATAAGGGATCCCATTTACGGGGTAAACTATTTTGCCTGAGTCAGCAAGGGACAGGTGCAGTTTAGCTGCATACTCATCAGTCACTTCTTCATACTCCGCATTTTTTTTGGCCCCTTTGTTCAGAATAAAGCCGTTTTGCGCATCTGTGGATATCTTCCGGAACTCATTATAGAAAGAAGTGGCGGCAAATTCATTCTGTGAATATGAGGCAGAAAATGCAAGCATTCCGGCTATGGTTAGCCACTTTTTCATATGATGAATATACAAAATCAAACCGGGAGACAGCTACATGACTATTACTGGCAATATAATTGCAGCCAATAACTGTTTGAAAATTCAATCCGGATTATCCAAACATTAATTTTATTAAAAGTAGCTACTTGTACTTAAAGCCCCTTATTTTTACACACTAAAAATTAATAATATGAAAAAGCATCTGACACCCTTCTTGTTGATCGCCGTTGCATCAGTGACGATCAGTTTTTCTTCCTGTAAAAGCAAACCCAAAGACGCTGACATAAAAGCAGCTATTGAAACAGCGCTGAAAGCCGACCCGATGTCTGCAGGTACCATGGTTTCTGTTGATAAAGGGGTGGCCACTATTAGCGGTGAATGTAAAGACGACATGTGCAAAACCCATTGTGCCGAACTGGTAAAAGGAATAAAAGGTGTAAAAGAAGTGGTGAACAATTGTACGATCGCTGCTCCCCCACCGCCACCTATGGCCACAGATGCCGCAGTTGATGTGCTGGGCCAGGGCCTTACTGATGCATTGAAAGACCATCCCGGTGTAACGGGCACTGTTGAAAATGGAAAGATCGTTTTGAAGGGTGAGATATCAAAAGCAAAATGGGCTATGATAAAACAAACGCTGGATAAACTGAAACCTGCCGGTTATGAACTTTCAGGCTTAAAAATAAAATAATCATTAAAATAAATCTATTATTATGCTAGTACAAGATAAATACCAGGGACTTATTAATGCCGCAACGATCTCCGGTGTTGCCGATCTGCAGGTGCGGGAGGAAAATGGTGTATTATATATCGATGGGCAGGCACCAACCGGTGCTGTAAAAGATATGCTATGGTCAGAGTACGATAAACTGGACCCCAACTTTTTATCAGGCGACCTGGTGATGAATATCAATGTAGCTTCAACAGCGCCGGTCACCAAAGCGAAAGTAACTACAGAAAAATCGAACCTGAATATCCGCAAAGGTCCCGGTACCGACCAGCCTATTGTTGGAAAAGCAGCACATCATGAAATTGTTACTGTTGTAAGTCAAACCAGTGAGCAGTGGTGGCTGATCAGAACAAAAGATAATGAGGAAGGATATGCTTATGCACAATACCTGACTCCGGAAGCAGAGTGATCATAACCAACTATAGAATCAAAGAGTGCAGTTTCGGCTGCACTTTTTTTATGCCCGTTGATAGAAAAAACACTGATCAAAAGCAATCCTGTAAAATGATTTAGTAAAAAAAGTTGTAACTTTTAACGTCCAAAACCAACCAGCATGAAATCCAGGCTTCCCTTATTGGCTGTGTTTGCTTTATTCACTGCATTACTCGCATTTCGTATAAAGGAAATAAGAACAGTTGATCACCCCTCTTCAATTTCGCCTGAGTATAAAAAGAAAGTGATTGCCCGATGCGGGCCTGACTGGGAATTATTAAAAGAGTGGCTTGAGGAAACCGACATTCCTCCCATTCCCGGCGCAGGCAATTATAAGTGGAAGATCAGTACAGGGGATGATAGTGCCCAGTTTTATTTTAACCAGGGCATTAATATGTATTACAGTTTCCATATTATTGAATCCATGGCATCATTTAAAAAAGCTGTAAGATTCGATCCCCGTTGTGCCATGCTATATTGGGCACAGGCATTGGGCTATGGCCCGAATATTAACGATCTCGGCTACCGGGCATCCCCTGAGGCATTGGCAGCTGTTAAAAAAGCTCAGGAACTGGCTTCAAATTCAACGTTGATTGAAAAGCAATTAATAAATGCCATAGCTGTCCGTTATACGTCCGATTCAACTGATGTGACCAGAAGTAAGTTGAATTCGGAATATACTGCCATGATGAAAAAGGTTTACCAAAACCATCCTTCGCATCCTGATGTACAGGCTTTATATGTTGATGCGATGATGCTGGAGCATCCATGGGACTTATGGTATAATAATGGCACCCCAAAACCATGGACTCCGTTACTAAGAGAGCTATTGGAAAAGCTACTTGCCAAAAATCCTGAACATCCGGGTGCCAATCATTATTATATTCATGTAATGGAACCCTCTCCTTTTGCCGCAAAAGCATTACCCAGTGCCAACCGTTTAGGCAAATTGACACCGGGCCTTTCTCATACAGTTCATATGCCATCTCACATTTATCTGCGGACCGGTAATTATCAAAAAGCCGTGGATGTAAATATCTCCGCCGTTAGTAGTTACAAAAAAACAATCCCTCTTTATGCTCCGGTTATCAATGCGGATTTCCTTTACATCATTCACAATCTGCATATGAAAACCAATAATGCCATGCTTGCCGGCCAATCTGCAACTTCTGTCGCTGCTGCCTATGAAACCGTGAACAGTATTCCAAAAGACTACTTAAGCATTCCGGGCCCGATGGGTAATGTGGTGCAATATATATCCATGACACCCACACTGGTTTTTATTCGGTTTGGGAAATGGGATGATCTACTTCAGTTGTCACAACCCGATTTCTCTCTCGTGTACAGCAACGTTCTTTACCGATTCGGAAGAGGTATGGCATTAGCCAATCAATCCAGGTTTGCAGAAGCCACTGAAGAACTGAATCAAATGAAAGAACTGATGAAGGACAGCACCCTTGCTTTACCATTTACTCCATTTTCCTCTGCTTTGGAAGGGGCTATTGTTGCTGAAAACCTGTTAACAGGAACTATTGCCCTGAAACAAAAAAGAACAGATGATGCAATAGCTGCATTTACAAAAGCAGTGATGGCAGAAGAAAATATGGTATATAATGAACCCCGGGACTGGTTATTAAATCCTAAACATTATCTCGGTAATGCTTATCTTGAAAATGCCGATGGAAAGAATGCTGAAAAAGTTTTCAGGAAAGATTTAATGAACAACAATGCCAATGGCTGGGCGTTATTGGGATTGCAAAAATCTATGCTGTTGCAGAATAAAAATACAGAAGCAGCTAAAATATTGTCAAACTATAAAAAAGCTTTTGATAAAGCAGATATCAGGATCACATCACCCGTTTACTGATTGCCGTGCTTTTACAAAATCACTTACCAGGTAGCTGATCAGTTTGCCACTTGTGGCGTCGGTTCTTCCGTCACTCAGCCGGGTGGCACCTTCGCAAATATGCAAATACGCCGGCTTGGTATCTGCTGCCGCAAAAGAAACATACTGGCGGGCATGCACCGGTGTTATACCTACCGGCGTCATGGCACTGCTCAGAGTATTTTGAATGGCATCCAGGTCAATGTCAATTCCTGTAAAAGTGTCTTCCGTAAAACCGGTGGCATGTGATACTGCCTGCAGGAAGGTCCTTTTTTCATGTACAAAAATGTCTTCAAAAGTGATGCAGTCGATGAACGGGTTGTTGACGATATCGATCCATACATTTTGCGGAAGATAATTTTCATGCAAGCCTACAATGCAATACTTCTGTAAATAACCATCCTCCTCCGCATAGCGGAATGCATTACCACTATGTCTTCCTTCCATCGGCCGGTAATCGGCATGGGCATCCAGGTTGATGCAATTGATCTGTGCCAGTTCCAGCACACCGGCTTTATGCCACCCTTTGGCAGCACCTTTTATCAGCGGATAAGAATTATTATGACCGCCTCCAATTACGATGGGAATCTTTTTGGCTGCTGTGATGATCTTTACCAGGTGCTCCACTTCATCATCCACGGTGATGACAGCATGGCGATAAGCTTCTGTCTTTTCCTCTTCACTTTTAGCGGTCTTATCTATCAGGTATTGAATATCTCCAAAGTCAAAGTGACCGACCAGCAAAATATTTCCCCCATCGAAGAAATCATTGCTCTGCACATTCAGAAAGCTTTGTAAAAAAGGCACCCACAATGTATCTGCTCCACCCAATCCAAAATTTCCTTTGGCACCCAGGTCTTCCGGAATACCAACCAGTACATATTGGGCCGTTGATTCTGTAATTGATCTTTCCAGATCAGTACTATGCAGAAGCGTTTGCAACCGCTCCCCCAGTTTGGTTTCAAACTTCCGGAGTTTCGTCAGCGACAACACATCCTGCTTCGTGTATAATTTCAGGTGCTGCATGGCCGGTGATAATACGGCCTTGTCTGTTACTTCATTAGCAACTTTTGTCATTGGTTGTCTTTTGTTTAGTTTCTAAAACTAAAGAAAAAGATCAAACACTGCACATCCGGCCGGAATTATTGCAGAAGGAGGACTTATTTTATTTACAAGCACCTTTCGGGTCCAGGTTTTCCTGTTTTATAGTGAGAACGGGAACCGGCTCCCCTTTTAGAAAATCGATGATCCAAATACTGTCAAAATCATCTTTGGCCCATTTCAGCTTACCGGTAACCCCCAGCTTTGCCGCAATAGCAGGAATGTTGGTATGGTCCCATACGGCCAGCACCATCCCGCTATGCTGTTTTATCCTGTTAGCAACTTTTCCGGTTTCGGCGTCTTTACATGAACTGTTAATAGTGAGTCCATGTTTTACTGCAAAAGGAGTAATGGTTTGAAACATTCTTACACTGCTGGTAGCATCGCCTGTATTGATCCTGGGGACATAGGTAAAATCAGGAACTCCGATCATTTTATCCAGTACAGCAGGTAATTCCAGTGCCCTGTTAAGTCCTTTCGGGCAAAGATTATCCCCTTTGGAAGGCTTTTCTCCATGCCGGATGAGTACCACCCGTAACGAAACGTTTAAAGGAACATGCGGATGCTTTTTCATGTAGTATAGTTTAGGCAGGAAATAATAGTAAAAGGAATCAGTCAAAAATTCCTTTTGCTAAAACTATACGCAGTAATTGTTTTTACGAATACCTAAAACAGGGTATTTTCAGTAGAAAGCCTGTTACCGGAAACCCGGCTTTAATATATCACTGCTGCTGAAATCTATGCAGGCTGCCCGGCAATCTTTTCATCCACGATAACCAATATCTCCCGTTCTTTTTCAATAGCCTTATTCTCTATTTCTTTTCCTCTTTTCAGGATATCTGCTATAAAAGTTTTGTCATCATACCCGGAAGCATTTATGCGAACATTCATAAAAGCTCCCATCACAGCGCTGCGGGCACAAAGGGCACCTACGCCGGCATCTGAAACGGAATTCGGATTGCCCGTTTCAGCCATTGCTTTTATCACTTCCATACTGGCAAAGGAAGTTTCCATTACCTTAAAAGGAATTTCAATCGCAAATTTCGTGGCATCCTGTATCGCTTTGTTGCGAATCGTCTTTTCTTCACTGGTTGATTTAGGCAAACCAAATGCATTCATGATCTGGTTGAAGGCTTTTGTATCGGCATCCACTAATCGTACCAGTTCGTTTTTATACTGCTCTCCTTTCTCTGCCCAGTTGCCAAATTCCTCCCAGCGTTCATCCCATCCTTTTTTATGAGAAGAAAGATTGGCCACCATGGTAGCCAGGGATACCCCTAATGCACCCACATAAGCAGAAATGGAACCACCACCCGGTGCCGGACTTTCGCTGGCTGTTTCATCAGCAAAGTCAGTCAATGTCATGCTCACTAATTTACTGTCGGCTTTATTACGCAGCAGGTATTCAATGATCCGTTCTTCTGGTTTGAAAGCACCCAGTTCATCAAGTCCCATAGATTTTACAGCGATCTTGATCAGTTCTTTTTCCGACACACCGGTGGATCGTTGTTGTTTTTTCAAAAAATATTTCCCGGCATCTGTCAGTGATTTCAATGGAACTAATCCCACCAACTCACTTCCTGTCACCCGAATGCCCCGTGCAGCTGCTTTTTGGCATACTTCATCAAAAGCGATGTGCACCGGAGTTACATTAATATTAGTAAGGTTCATCGATATCTGTGCCACGCCATATTCTTCAATGAACCAGCCGATAGCCTTAACGGATTTCAGCGTTCCGGGTTTGACGATCATCTGTCCGCTATCATCTTTTATTTTTCTTCCGGCTTCCCGCACATCAAATGCAATGGCGTTAGCCCTTCTTGTCGAGGTAGTGTTCAGGTTGATATTATATGCTACTAAAAAATCCCTGGCACCGATCACCGTACCCCCTCTTTTCACATCAAATTCTGCCGGACCAAAATCCGGTTTCCATTCCGGTTGTTTTATCTTTTTAAAAAAGGCCTCATATTCCCCGGCCCTTATCACCGATAAATTGTTCCTGCTTTTATCAGGCTGTGCTGCTTCATATAAATAGACTGGTAACTGCAACTCTTTCCCCACTCTTTCCGCCAACCGTTGTGCAAACCTTGCTGTTTCTTCCATAGAGATCCCGGCGATCGGTATCAGCGGACACACATCGGTTGCTCCCATTCTCGGGTGTTCGCCTTTATGTTTGCTCATGTCGATCAGTTCGCCGGCTTTTTTGATGGCCCTGAAAGCTGCTTCAATTACTGCTTCCGGGTGGCCAACAAATGTCACCACCGTGCGGTTGGTGGCTTTCCCGGGATCTACATTCAGCAGGCGAACCCCTTCCACTGTTTCTATTTGGTCGGTGATCTGTTTGATGATATTCAGGTCATTCCCTTCGCTGAAATTGGGAACACATTCTATGATCGGTTGCATGCGGTTGAGATTTGAGTGCTAAGATATTGCTTGCTGGGCGAAGCGGGAGGAATCCCTATGGAATTTTTATGCCGCCAGCTGCATTACTACTATCATCGCCTGTTGCAGTTTACCCGCCGTGGAGGGTCGCACACTTCATCGTTCTGTAATTCTACTCAGCATCTTCGAAATGAACTAACTGTCACGGCATTTCCCTTATTTAAGTCTGAAAGACAGGCAAAGTATTACCTGGAAATCAAACCGGTTCTTTAAAAATATATTTTTCATCGTACTCTACTTCGAAAGCTTTAAGCAACCGTTTATACTCATCAAGAAATGTTTCTTTCTTATGATGTATCTCCTGGTTTTGAATGTAACGTATCACCTTGTCAACATGGCTTTTTGAATATGAAAAAGCACCGAATCCTTCCTGCCAGGCAAATGGTACAGCCGTGAATTTCTTTTCCTTAACCCATTTACTGCTTTCTGTTTTTACATTTTGAACCAGTGCCGAAAGAGATTGAACAGGCCGCATACCGATAAAAATATGAATATGGTCAGCCATGCCGTTTATTTGAAGCATCTTATGATCGTTCCGTTGGAAAATGCCGGTTATGTATTTATGTAATTCTGTGTTCCAGTTTTTCTGAATCAGGGCAGCCCGGTATTTTACCGCAAAGACGAGTTGAATGTGGAGTTGGGTATATGTATTTGCCATGGGTAAGGGATTAAAAATTAAATATACGAAACGATTCAATTGTCCCGGCGGGACATATCGTGGGTAGAAAATCATCGGCAGGTTGTATCAGCGTTCTGTAAGAACGCCTGGTGCTTGTTGCAGGAATGGGTATTGCACAAGCCGTTCCGCTGGAACGTGGGGAACCAATCCATTCTATTTTTTACCCATGAAATGTCCCTATGGGACAAAAAGCAATACCTGATAATTTAAAATTCCGCTTAGCTCTCCAATTGTCCCGGAGGGACATATCTGGGTAGAAAATCATTGGCAGGTTGTATCAGCGTTCTGTAAGAACACCTGGTGCTTGCTGCAGGAATGGGGTATTGCACAAGCCGTTCCACTGGAACATTGGGAACCATTCCATCCTATTTTTTACCCATGAAATGTCCCTATGGGACAAAATGAATAGCTGAAAAATGTTGAAAAACAAACCAGACGTACAAGACCCGCCTCAATTGGCAAACAAAACTTACCCCAAAGGCTTATATACCGGGTCTTTCACTTTCTTTGGAGGTAAAACAAACTCCCGTGGATGCTTAAAGAAATAACCGGCTATTATCCGGAACAGCCGCGGGTATTGTGAAAGATGTATGCCCCTTGATTTCACGGCCATTAAAAAGGCTAAGGAAAAACTGATCAAAAAATTCAGGAAGCCGATGCACAACACACCACCCAAAACGGCCAGCAGGAAATACGGCGGTATGTTCTCAATACCTAAACCATAGATGCCAATCGCTGTGTTGCCCGCAGAAATGGTAATGTGACGGATGTCAAATGGCAACCCAAGTATCTTTCCCAGTATACCGGCAAAGCCGAGAAAAAAGCCGAGTGAGATATTACCCATCAGCGAACCGAAATTCTTTTCAACCCAATTGGCGAGACGGTCCAGCCGTTTGCCAGACATGGACAGTTTCAATGCCGGATGCTTTTTCAACCGTTCTTTTATTTGGCCGTACTGAATTTTGTTTTGCCAGTACCCGGCAATGATACCACTAAGGAATAAAAAGAACCCGGTGAAACAGGCATATAATAAAGCCTTACTTCTCCACGGATGCTGGTCTTTCAGCAATTTAAATGCCGCCTCTCCTTCTGCTATCTTATTCCCGAAGAGTTCTGCATAGCCCCAGGCCATTAAAAAAGTGACAGGGAAAACGATGATGAGGTTTCCAAAGAAGGAAGCGATCTGGCTGCGGGATACTTTAGCCACGGTGGCAGCCAGGCTATCAAGATCAGGTTCATTATGTTTTTTAGTGTCCAATGAGCTGGCTACTGCACTGGCGGTAAAGGCCGGCTGCTTGGTGGCCAGGGTGGACCCTGTTCCTTCAATGGCGATGAAGCCCAGGCTGTAATTGACGCTGTACAAAAAACCCAGTGGAAAAGGTGCCACTTTCAATTTGCCAATAAGATTTTTAAAAACGGCTACAAAGCAAACGATAAAGCCGCCCCACATGGCGCTGCCGATCATGCTGTAAAAATCTTTCCGGGTGCTGGTGATGTATTTATTTCCTTTATTGCCTTTATGCTCGGCTATCTGGTAGGCAAGGTAACCAACCCCCTGCGACAGGAATTCCCGGATACTGTTCTTTCTTTTTTCATTTCGTACCAGCAAACGGAAGATATCTACAAACCGCCCCGTATCAAATTGGTGATCGGCATCTAATACATCCGTTATCAGTTGCATCCGCTCCAGGCGATTGGAAAGTATCAGCAGCAGATAGGTTTGTTGCAAACTCGCCCCTCTTTCTGAATGACTTTCCCGGATATGATCTATCTGTGTGTAACAATCTTCTATGATATTCTTCAATTGGAAAGAAACACTGGTAACTTCTTTTTCACTGGCATTATCCAATACCAGGCTTTCCAGTTCATGTACCTTATAATTTTGCAACACAAAAGCCGTGTCGGTTGTTCTTTCTTCATCGGGCAAGTAGTTCAGCACTTCTTTTTCCAGCCCCAATTGGGCTACCTGGTAAGAAAGTATCTTGAGTGACTGAAGCAGTTCTTTTTTTATATCAGTGTCCCGCTGGTTGAAACTAAATCCTACTGCTTCAAAAAATTCGATCCAGGTTTGCCGGGAAATGGATTCCACCCAGACATAATCCGTTTTCCGGAAGAACACATTGCTGATGACATACAAAAAATCATCTTCATCCTGTAAAGTGGGGAGCAGTTTATGTTTGAGGCGATTGGCCAGCTCCTGCCAGAAACCTCTTGCCAGTGGAATACCGCTTTCCGTGAGTGCATTGGTAAGACCGCTGTGTACCAGCTGTGAATAAAGTGCCTGCTGCATATTGGCCAGCACTATCTTTTGTTGTTTTAATTGTGCCGTAACATACTGCAGGTTCTTTTCGGCGTTTCGCTTTGCTTTGGAGGAACCGGGCCGGATCTCCGAGAATAAAGAAATAAGAAACCGGAGACCTTTTCCCCGGTCGTCTGCCGGTACTATTGTATTACCGGTAACGAGTTGCTCAAAAAAGCCAGGTTTCTTTTTTCTTAATTTGATCATGAAAACCGAAAATACAACAAGTGGGTTGGTTAGGAATAATAATGGTGTTATTTAGGCGATAATTCAGAGTAACAGGCCTAATACCGCATCTTCACCACAGTCCCTTCTATTTTCGTGCCGTCATTGCAATTGCACCGGTATGTGTATATGTTATCGTTCACGGAAATGATCTGGTAGATCCGCCAGCTATGGTTCCTGTTTTTAAATTCCTGCTTATTGGTCCAGGTTTGAGTGAGTTTATATTCGCAGGCTGATATCCATTCTATCTTATTCTTAATGACCGCTCCCGTTTGTTCATTTGTTTCTGTCTGTACTTTCCTGGTCCGTTTGATCTTCCAGACGCTGTTGGTGGTGGAATCCCGGTAAGCGAGGTCGCCGGTCTTAAAGAAGCTGCAATCCAATGGCTTATTTTGTGAATAAGCGATCACCGTTGTGATAATGGTAAGAGTGGTGAGCAAGAACTGTTTCATACTGGTAAATTAAATGACCTCGCCGCCTATCAGCACCTTATCCACCAGGTTTGAGCCAAAGGCATACGGCAGATAAGCAAGTGAAGGAACGGGTTTGGTAATAATAAGATTTGCTTTTTTACCGACCGTGATACTGCCCAGTT
>CAYUCU010000037.1:0-24051 GCA_964443345.1 uncultured Chitinophaga sp. | reverse complement strand
GTTTGTTTATAGCCATAAGCGTAAACCAACTTCTCGAGAGCCATGAGCAAAACGCCTTTACTGGGCCTTTTCCTGCTATTCATTCTAGCTGCAGGTAATGCCCAACAATCAATGCTAACCGGACGGGTCACCGACTCTTCAGAAAAAAAGAACCTGCATCTTGCTTCCGTTTCTCTCCTCCGAAAAGCAGATACAACATTGGTCAGTTTTACACGTACAAATGCGGACGGGTATTTTGCATTCTCAAAAATAGATACAGGAAAGTATGTCCTGCTTGTCACCTATCCCCGCTTTGCTGATTACATGGACCAGGCAGACATCAAAGGTGATCAAGACCTGGGTACCATTTTCATGACCATGAAAAGCAAACTGCTTGATGAAGTGGTGATCAAGTCAGTTGGTGCCATCCGGATCAAAGGTGATACGACAGAGTTTGTGGCGGATAGTTTTAAAGTACGGGATGGAGCAACCGTGGAAGAACTGCTTAAAAAGCTGCCCGGCTTTTCTGTAAACTCAAAGGGTGAAATAGTGGCACAGGGTAAAAGAGTGGATAAGGTATTGGTGGATGGCGAAGAATTTTTTGGTGATGATCCCACCATGGCCACACAAAATATTTCTGCTAAAGCTGTAGATAAAGTTCAGGTTTTTGAAACAAAGACAGAGCAACAGCAAATGACCGGCATGTCAACCGGGAATGAAGGCAAGACGGTGAATATAAAACTGAAGGAAGATTCCAAAAAAGGTTCGTTTGGAAAAGTGTATGCCGGAAGTGATTTTGATAAATTCATTGACAGCAAAGTATTACTGAACCGTTTTGTAGGAAAAAAGAAGATGTCAGCCTATGTGACCCGTACCAACGTAAATGCCGGCAGCCTCAATTGGGAAGACCGCCAGAAACTCGGTATTGAAAATGATTATGAGTATGATGAACTGAGTGGTTTTTATTTCAGCTTTGGCGGAGGCGATGATTTCAACGACTGGAACCTTCGTGGACTACCGGATGCCTGGACAGCCGGTGCTTTGTTCAGTAATAAATGGCATTCGGATATCAATAATGTGAATCTCTCCTACCGCTTCAATAGCCTGCGTACCACCAATGAAGGGATCACCCTGACTCAGAATATTACACCTGCCGGACTTACCTATTCCAACAAATATTCCAATAAAAATGGTTTGAACCAGCAGCATGCCTTCAACGGCAAGTATGAATGGAAGATCGACTCACTGGCTTCTCTTAAGCTCACTTCTGTAAATACCGTTAAGACCGGAGATATCGTTGGCACGAACGATGGCGAATTCCTCGGTACCAATAAGGACACTATCAACCAGAGCTTCAACAAATACGATAATCATACCCGGCGTACCCAGACCGATAACCAGCTTACCTACAAGCAACTCTTTAAAAAGAAAAACCGGCAATGGCAAACCGTTTTACGCTATGGTATTACAGACGACGATAATTCCGGGCTGAATCATACCCTTGTCAAATATTTCAAAAATGGTATTTATGATAACAGCGATACGGTTGACCAGCAGAAATTGTTCGATGGCCGCTCCAGTACTATCGGTATTAAAACATCATTCCTGGAACCGCTTTCTGCTACGATGATGCTGGCGCTTGAATATGCTTATAATAAAAACAGTTCCACTTCGCTGCGCAATACGTATGAGAAAAGCTTTAATGGCAAATACGAAGTGCAGGTACCAGAGTTCAGCAATAATTTTGAACTGGATGCTTTTTCACACAGCGCCAACGCTATACTCCGGTTCAATGGTAAGAAAGTAAAAGCAGGAATTGGTTCCGGTATCTCTTCTATTAAACTGGGCCTGCTGAACCTGGATGACCTGGTGAAGAATAAATATAAATTTCTGAATGTAACACCCACCGCACAACTAACATTTACACCAAAGGCACAAACTAATATCGGGATCAACTACCGCGGTACTACCCGGCAGCCAACGATCAATCAGTTGCAACCACTCCGGGATAATACGGATGAGCTGAATGTCTATATTGGCAATCCCAACCTGAAAGTGGGATTCAATCATGGCATCTCCATTTACTTCAACCAGTATAAAGTATTGAAACAGGCAGGCATATGGGGAAACTTTAGTTATAATATTATGGAGAATGCCATTACACAAACCAATACTACTGACCTGTCAACCGGGAAAAGAACGTATTCTCCTGTAAACGTAAATGGGAACAGAAGCTGGAACCTATGGAGCAATTACAATAAAAGCAACGGGAATAAGAAACCTTATTATGGATTTGGCATTAATGGCAATGGCAGCAAATTCAACAATTTTGTAGATGGCGAAAAAGTTACTACAGACTACTGGAACCTGAACCTGGAATTAAACTTCGGTATCTACTCAGAGGAAAAATACAGCTTTGATTTTAGTCCTAAAGTTGGGTATAACTCCTCGAAGTCAACCCTGCCCACCAGTATCGACAACAACTATTTCATTTATGGCGCCCGCAGCGAAGGCACCTACAGGCTGCCCTGGAAGATGGAGGTCAATTTTGATATCAACGTAGATCTCCGGCAGCGCATCAATGCTTTTGCAACTAATACCAACCTCGTAGTATGGAATGCCGGTATCTGGAAGAAATTTTTAAAGAAAGATGCCGGTAAGCTCAGCTTTACGGTAAATGATATCCTTAACGATAATAAAGGATTTACCAGGACCATCAACAGCACTTATATTTCAGATGACCGTTTTCAGCGCATCAGCCGTTATTTCCTGCTGCGTTTTGAATGGTCGTTCAACAAAATGCCGGGAGGAGAACAAAAATGATAAAGTCATTTCTTTTAACCGTTTGTCTGTCGTTTGGCTTTCATGCCACTTTTGCACAGACCCGTTTTTTCTCCACCATCAAAGTGGAATTTGAAAAAACAACCAGTGTACGCCAGTTAATGAAAGACCTGCAGGAAGGTAACAGCTGGTTTGAACAAAATAAAGACCGTTACCCGGTGTCTTTGCTTAACTATTACGAGTTTACCGGTGACACCAGCAGATCGCTATATAAACCCGGTAAGGACGTTCCGCTTGATCCCCGCTTGTGGTGGCGCCCGGTGGCGGATAAGAACGTTGTGTTCACAGATTTCAAAAAAGGAATAACCATTGCCCAGAAACCGGTGTTTGAAGAAACTTTTTTGATGGAAGACAGTTTGCTGAAAATAAAATGGAAGATCACCAATGATGTAAGAACGATTGCCGGGTATGATTGCCGCAAAGCTATTGGCATCATGAATGATTCTATCACCATATTCGCCTTCTATACAGATGAATTATTGGTAACGGGTGGGCCTGAAGGCATACAGGGACTTCCCGGAATGATATTAGGAATGGGCATCCCCCGCTTACACGCCACCTGGTTTGCCACTAAGGTGGAAGTCTTTGATATTAATATGAGTAAGGTAGTGCCTGCCACAAAAGGTAAAAAAGTAACCCGGTCCACCATATCAGGATCGCTGGACAAAGTGCTGAGAGAATGGGGAACCTACGGCAGTAAATTGCTTATCAATTTCCTGATCTGATCATTTCATCAGTTCAAACACAAAACTCTCTTTGGGTTGTATTTCAAATCCTGCAGACAATTGCTGCACCTGTCCGGTTATTACGTTGCGCAGTTTGCTGAAACCGGTCATTCTTTCTGCAAAGCGGTTCCAGTCGGGTTGTATCGCAGTTGTTCCTGTATTGATCATCACCATTACCGTTTGCTTTCTGTCATACCTGAAATAGGTATAGACACCATCTTTAGGAAGATATTGCATCAGCTTTCCGGTGGTCAATGCGGAAGAGTTCTTCCTGAAATTGGCCAGTGCTTTTATATGATCAAATGCCTCATTCTCCTGTGATGTCCTTCCGGAAGCACTAAACTTATTGACCGCATCCTCCTTCCATCCGCCGGGAAAATCTTTTCGCACCTCCGCATCCGTTGGGTCTTTGAAATTCTTCATCAGTATCTCATCACCATAATATAATTGAGGGATGCCTCTTTGTGTCAGCAGCAGGTCCATTCCTATTTTAAATTTGGCCATATCCTCACCCACTACAGAATAAAACCGGTCGAGATCATGATTGGTAAGAAAGATGCAATTCCGCATCGGGTTCTTGTACAGGATATCCTGTGCCAGCACCTGGTAAAACTTATTGGCCCCGTCATTCCATCCAAAAGGCTGGTTCATCAGATCGATGGAAGCAAAGTAAAAAGGGAAATCTGTCACCCCCTGGCAATTATGCTTGAAAGGAACATTCATGTTATTCTCACAGAAATAAGCGCTGTTCGTAACGCTTTGCACCCAGGCTTCACCAAATACAGTAACAGCAGGAAACTCTTTTAGTAAAGCATTGTTGATGTTATTTAGAAACGCGGGATCACTGTAGAAATAAGTATCCACCCTCCAGCCATCAATGCCAAACTCTTCGGTGGCCCAGATGGCATATTGAATTAAAAATGCGGCGACAAACGGATTTCGCTGGTTCAGGTCAGCCAGAAATGGAGTGAACCAGCCATTCACTGTAGTACTTCTGTCTGTTGCCGATGCATAAGGATCCACCAGCGGCTGATCTTTATAAGAGGTGTTGGTATAGGCAGGCCACTGATTCAGCCAGTCTTTCATTGGCAGGTCTCTTATAGACCAATGATCATTTCCCAAATGATTATACACAGCATCCTGTACGATCTTCATGCCTTTAGCATGTGCCGCATCGACCAGTTTTTTATATGCTTCATTACCACCAAACCTCCTGTCTATCTTATACTGATCTGTAAAAGCGTAGCCATGATAAGTGCTGCGGGAAGTGCCGCCTTCCATTGTGCGGCTCATATCATTTTCCACTACAGGCGTCATCCATACCGTGGTCACACCCAGTTCCTGTAAATAATCCAGGTGGTCCTGCACGCCTTTCAGATCACCGCCATGCCGGTCGAAAGGATTGTTGCGGTCATGACCACTATCCCGCATGTCTTCAAAAAAATCATTGGATGCATCACCATTACTGAACCGGTCGGGCATCAGCAGGTAAATAACATCTTTGGAACTAACGCCCTGTACTCTTGCTTTTCCATTCTGAGTACTGCGGGCCTTAAATTCGTAGTCGAACGAGCTCCATTCATTTCTGATAATACCACCAAAGGAGAATTTTACTTTTTGCGGTTTGGCCGTCTTGCTTATTTCCAGGTCAACAAAAAGATAATGGCGGTTTTCTGCCTTGTGTACCTTTAGTACTTTAATGTCAGGGCTTGATGATTGAAACACTAACTTATCAACGCCAATATTTTTGTCACTATGGATGATGAGTTGCAGTTTCGGATTTTTCATGCCTACCCACCAGTGAGTGGGATAAATGTCCTGTGCAGCGGCCGCAATTTGAAGAAGACATAGTGATAAGAAGACAAGAATTTTTTTTCTCATACACAAACCGGTTATTTTTTTTCTTTTACGATCAGGGCGCAAATAACACCGGCAAGGCAAAGCAACACTCCGCCAATCAATACGGCAGCAAGCCGGTCATTATGGAGATAGTTCTCCATTACCTTACCAAAAAATAAAGAAGCAATAATTTCAGGTAATACGATGAAGAAATTGAAGATGCCCATGTAGATACCCATTTTTTCCTGCGGAATGGCCCCTGCCAGCATAGAATAGGGCATTGACAATATGGATGCCCATGCAATGCCCACCATACTCATGGAGATATACAACATCCAGGGTTCCTGTATGAAATTGACAGATATAAGTCCTAATCCCCCGACCAGTAAACAGGCCGTATGGGTAAGTTTCTTTCCCAGTTTGCCCACCCAGAAAGGAATGGTAAAAGAAAAGGCAAAAGTGACCAGGTTGAGAATGGCCGAAGTATTATTTGCATGCTCCAGACCCTGTGTATACACATCGCTGTTTGTTTTGGCATCGCCGCCGAATATATCCGCAGCAACACCAGTACTGTAATAGAACCACATAAGGAAAAGACCGGGCCATGTAAGAAACTGTACCACAGCCAACCGTTTCATCTGGTGCGGCATATTCCTGATGGCAGAAAAAATTTCCGTTACAATGTTTCCCTGGGTTTCTTTTTTCAGGTTCTCTTTCCAGTTGGGGTCTGAAGGTGGATATTCTTTACTTCTGAAGACGGTGTACAGCACTGCACCCAGAAAAACTGCTGCACCAATATAAAAAGACCACATGATATTCATCGGGATACCTCCTGCGCCTTTTTCTCTTGAGATACCAAACCATCTTACCAGCAATCCGGGGAGGAACCCGGCAATAAAAGAAGCTGCGCCAATAAACATACTTTGCATGGCATACCCGTAAGACCGTTGCTTCTCATCCAGGTTATCCGCTACAAATGCCCGGAACGGTTCCATGCTGATGTTGATACAGGAGTCCAGTATCCATAATGTGCCGGCAGCCATCCAGATGGCGGATGAATTGGGCATGATGAACAGTGCCAGCGAACTTAAGATCGCACCTACTAAAAAATAAGGTCTTCTTCTTCCGAGGCGGGGATGCCAGGTCCGGTCGCTGAGATAACCGATAATGGGCTGAACCAATAAACCCGTCATGGGAGCAGCCAGCCACAAACCAGGAATGGCTTCTGGTTTGGCACCCAGAAATTCATAGATGGCACTCATATTTCCCATCTGCAGGCTCCAGCCAAACTGAATTCCAAAGAAGCCGAAGCACATATTCCAGATTTGCCAGAAGGATAAACGGGGCTTGACACCAGTGTAAGCTGTGGACATAAGATTTTAGATGACAGATGATAGTTGATAGATGATAATTTTTTCCATTCGAATTGTTCTATTGAATATTGAAAAAGTTCTTAATGATAATTCATAGATGATAGTTAATAGATGATAGTTCTTAATTTTCTAATTGTTCTATTGAATATTGGAAAAGCTCGTAATGATAATTGACAGATAATAGGGAGTGTACCAAACCAATAATTCTCTTAAATAATCACGACAACTATCATCTATCATCTGTCATCTGTCATCTATATAACAAATCCATTCGGAACGATCGCTCCTTTCTTGATCACTACGATACCATCTTTCGCCGTGTACAAGGCATGGTCCGTATTTTCCAGGTGACTGCCTCCGTTAATCCGGACATCATTACCGATACGAACGTTCTTATCAAGGATCGCATTTTTGATATAGCAACGGTCGCCCACACCCAGTAAAGGGATCCCCTTTTCTGCAGCGTCGGCAATATCCGTCAGCGTTTCATAATAATCACTGCCCATGATGTAGGTACTTACGATGGTGCTGCCATGCCCTACTCTTGAACGGATGCCAATTACGGAATGTTCGATCCGGGATGCATTGAGAATTGAGCCTTCTGCCACCAGTGTTTTCTCCAGTGTGGTACCACTGATCTTTGCCGGAGGCAGCATACGGGAACGGGTATAGATCGTCCGTTCGTTATCAAACATATTGAAGTCGGGAATATCTTTTGTAAGATCGAGATTGGCTTCGAAGAAGGAATAAATATTTCCGATGTCTGTCCAGTAGCCGGAATACTGGTAACTGGCCACTTTATACTTATCAATAGATTGCGGAATGATCTCTTTTCCAAAATCAGTAGCGGCTTTAAATTCGTTCTGCAACAGGTCAAATAACAGGTTCCGGTTAAAAATATAAATACCCATTGATGCCAGGTAGATACGGCCGGCCTCTTTCATATCATCACCGGTATCACTTACCCAATCTGTCAACAGTTCCTTTTTAGGCTTTTCAATAAATGAAGTGATCAGTCCTTTATCGCTTTTCAGGATACCAAACTCCGGAGCATCCCGTTGGTTCACCGGAATGGTGGCCACTGAAATATCAGCTCCCAATGCTTTATGATTATCGAGCATTTCGGCAAAATCCATCTGGTACAGTTGGTCGCCGGAAAGGATCAGGATATAATCGCTGTCAAATGGTTCGATATGGCGAAGCCCTTGTCTTACTGCATCTGCCGTGCCCTGGTACCAGGTAGGGTTATCGGGAGTTTGTTCAGCCGCCAGGATATCTACAAACGCTTTGCTGAAGGCGCTGAAATGGTAGGTGTTCTTTATATGCCGGTTCAGCGAAGCAGAGTTGAACTGTGTAAGCACAAACATCCGGCCTATTCCATTATTCAAACAATTGGAAATGGGGATATCCACCAGCCGGTATTTACCTGCTATCGGAACTGCGGGTTTGCTGCGGCTTGCTGTCAACGGGTATAATCTTGATCCGGCACCGCCGCCAAGAATGACCGATAAAATTTCTCTTGAATGAGTGATTGTTCTTATTGCCATATAATTCAGATGATAATTGTGAGATGATAGATGATAGTTCCCTAAAGCATTATTTATCCTTGCCTTTTGTAGTTTTCACACTTGCAATAAGCATTTTTAATAATTCAGTAGCATCCCTGATCATAGAATCAAACATTTTCCTGGTAATATAATCAGTGGCATATAAAAGCTCAAGCCAATATATACTTTCATTTGCCTCCTTTAATCCGATATTAAGTTTATGCGAAAAGTCTTTTCGACTTTCGGCATGTTCCGCCTCTCTTATTAAAGCCCCTATCGCAGTACCCGAACGTAATAGCTGTTTAGATAACTCGTATTCAGAATGCTGCTTTTTCAAATACTTATACAACTTAATAATTCTTACTGCAAACTCAAAACTTTTTGCTTTTAAAATACTATTACGACTCATAAAACACCCTCCGAATTTAAGTTAATTAATCTTGTGAAGGAGTGTTTGTGATTAAAGTATTATCATCTATCCATTATCATCTATCATCTCATTTCAACGATTTATATAAATCAATATACTGCTGCGCCGAACTGTCCCAGGAATGATCGATCTCCATCATATGCCCCCGCATCCAGGTGTAAAGGTCTGGTTTATTAGTATACAGATCGATGGCACGGCCTACCGAATACGTAATATCCCAAACGGATGCCTGGTCGAAACGGATACCAAAGCCCTGCCAGTCGCCCATGTCCGTCACAGTATCCCTCAGGCCGCCCACATTCCGCACCATCGGCACAGTTCCATAGCGAAGGGCATACATCTGGTTGAGTCCGCAAGGTTCCACCCGGCTGGGCATCAGCAGAAAGTCCGAACCGGCATATATCAGGTGACTGAGCGGTTCGCTGTAACCAATATAGGAATTATAATAGCCGTTGAACTGGTGCTTCATCTGGTCGAGGCGGTCCTCTAACTCAGGGTCGCCGGAACCAAGCACCAGGAAATTGGCATTGCCATGATGCTGGTAGATGGACTGGCTGATCGCTTCGGGCAGCAGATCGGCGGCCTTCTCTCCCACCAATCTTCCTATAAAGGAGATCAATGGCTTATCCGGGTCCAGGCCAAATTGCCCCGCCAGTTCTTTTTTGTTTTTTTTCTTTCCTTTATCCACCAGTTCCTTGTCGTAGTTCTTTATGATCATAGAATCTGTCACCGGGTCCCACACATGGGTATCAATACCATTCAGTACACCTGAGCTTTTGCCCTGCTCATACTGGAACAGGTTTTCCAGTCCATTGGCTGCTTCTTTCAGTTCGTCAAGATAGCTATGGCTAACGGTGGTCACTTTCCAGGCGCATTTCACTGCCGAAGCCATGGGGTTAATGTTCTTGTCCCATTCCAGCATACCCCATTTCCAGGAATCAAATGCCGGCAGCATATAATATTTTTCCCAGCCGATCCAGCCCTGGTATTGTGCATTATGAACAGTGAACACCGTTGGGATATCTGCCAGTTTTTGACGGAATTCAAAACAGTATTTAACCATGAAAGGGATAAGGCCGGTATGATGGTCGTGACAATGGATAACATCAGGGCTGTGTTGCCATTTGTTCAACCAGTCGCAAACCGCCACCTGGAACGCCAGGAAACGTTCGGTATCATCTTCATAGCCGTAGATCTTTTCCCTGTCAAGCAGGCCGTTGATATCAATAAGGTACAGGTCGAAACCGAGTTTGTTCGTTTTCTCTTTGATCACACTATAGTTGAAAAACTGCGGGCCCATATGCTGGGCGCCTTCATGCACCAGTTCCCAATTATTATTATACAGAAATTTAGTGCGGTACATGGGCATCACCACTTTTGCCACATGGCCCAGCTCAGCCTGGTATTTGGGCAGGGCGCCCACTACATCTCCAAGGCCACCGGCTTTGGCTACCGGGTAACATTCTGCTGCTACATGAACTATTTCCATGAAAATAAATTAGTGAATCAGTATTGGAAATGAAATTAAGGTTTTTTGGAAAGCAAACACCATACTAATTGGGATGGGCGGGACAGGGTTTTAAAATACCCCTAAACGCCCCACCCTTTTTTTTGGACAAGCTATCAACAAAACAACCAAGTGTTTTTTTACTGGCAATTAAATTTGTGTTACTTTCAGCACTAATAAAAAACAACGATTGTCATGAGTCAAACCAAACAACCAACGAATTACGGCGCTTTAGGTACCCTTGTCACCGTATTCTTCTTCTGGGGTTTTATTGCTGCGGGAAACAGTGTTTTTATTCCTTTTTGCAAACATTATTTTCACCTGGACCAGTTTCAGAGCCAGCTGATCGACTTTGCTTTTTACACTGCTTATTATGTTGGTGCATTGTTACTGTTCATTTTTGGTACGATCGGGGGCAAAGATCTTGTTGGGAAGTGGGGATACAAAAAAAGTATAGTGTACGGACTTTTATTTTCAGCTCTTGGCGCTGCCGCAATGATCCTTGCCGTTAATGGCAACACTTTTGCCGGCATGCTGATCGATTTATTTATTGTAGCACTTGGTTTGTCATTGCAGCAAACAGCCGCACAGCCTTTCTCCATTACATTAGGAGATCCGGCCACTGGTACGGCCCGGGTAACACTTGGTGGCGCTGTAAATTCTTTTGGCACTTCCATCGGTCCGTTGATAGTGGCCCTGGCATTATTTGGCACTACGGCTGCTATTACCGATGAAAAGATCGCTTCTCTCAGCCTTTCCAAAGTGATCATTTTATATATTGGCGTAGGCGCATTATTTATTGGGGCAGCAGCGCTGTTCAATTTTTCCAAAAAAGTTCCGTCCGGTATTATAATTGAAAAACCGGAAAGTGGAAACAAAGCATTGTTGATGCTACTGGTAATGACGGTATTACTGGCTGCGATGTTTGTTCCGGTATTTGGCAGTTATCAAAAAGATCTGACAAATGCTACAGAAGCTGAAGTACATGCCATGCAGATCTACCGTTTACGCTGGTTGATCGCTGCATTGATCATTGTAGTAGCAGGATTATTGCTTTCAAATCTCAGTGCAAGGAAGAAACCAGAAGGTTGGGGCGCTATGCGTTACCCCCAGCTGGTATTGGGTATGCTTGGTATTTTTACTTATGTGGGTGTGGAAGTAGCTATCGGCAGTAATCTTGGTGAGTTACTCAGGCAAAAAGAGTTTGGCTCCCTTTCAGCATCTGAAGCCACTCCTTATATCATGATGTATTGGGGAAGCCTGATGATCGGACGGTGGACTGGTGCGGTCAGTGCTTTCAATTTCAGTAAAACAACCAAACAATTGTTGCAGGTGGTCGTCCCGCTGATCGCTTTCGGCATTCTTATACTTATCATTTACCTGAATGATTATAATGTAAAGGCACTGTATTATTATATCGTATGTGTGCTGGTGCTGATCGTAGCCTTCTTCCTGAGTAAAGACAAGCCGGTACAAACGCTGCTGATATTTAGTTTGCTGGGTGTAACCGCCATGGTCATTGGTTTGCTTTCCAGCGGCACGGTGGCCATCTATGCATTCCTTAGCGGCGGTCTTTGCTGTTCTATCATGTGGCCTTCTATTTTTAGTTTATCTATTGCCGGACTGGGAAAATACCAGTCGCAGGGTTCTGCGTTCCTTATCATGATGATTTTGGGAGGTGGTATTCTTCCTCCGATACAGGGTAAGCTTGCAGATATTATAGGTATTCACCAGTCCTACGTTATAGCAGTGGTTTGCTTTGCCTATCTCGCATTATTTGCATTCCTCGTAAAAGGTATATTGCGTAAGCAGGGCATTGATTACGATGCTGAAATAGCCGGCAGCGGACATTAATTCATATTAACTCATTATTTAGTAAATAAAAATATGGCAGAATTTGTAGTAGGTATTGATATCGGCGGCACCAACACCAAATTTGGGATCGTTGACAAACATGGCCATATACTGGCACAGGACAGGCTGCTCACCAATGAGCATGAGATCGTGGAAGATTTTATCATTGATCTTCATAAAAAACTGATGCCTTTAATTGATAAAGCCGGTGGTCCTAAAAAATGCGCCGGTATTGGTATAGGCGCTCCTAATGGTAATTATTACACCGGCAATATTGAATATGCGGCCAACCTGAAGTGGCGGGGCATTATCCCTTTTGCCAGCATGGTGTCTGAAAAGATGGGCTTGCCGGTAAAACTGACCAACGATGCGAATGCAGCTGCCATGGGCGAAATGCGCTATGGCTGTGCCAAAGGGATGAAACATTTCATCACTATTACACTGGGCACCGGTGTGGGAAGTGGTATTGTGATCGATGGAAAGATATTACTCGGGCATGATGGTTTTGCCGGAGAACTCGGGCATACCATCATACGGCCGGGCGGACGATTACATAAAGGAACGGGCATCAAAGGCAGCCTGGAATCGTACGCCTCGGCAACCGGTGTAAGGGAAACGGCGCTGGAACTATTAGCCGAAAACCCGGAAACAGAAAGCATACTGAGAGACTACTCTATCAATGATCTGACCAGCCAATCGGTTTATGATTGTGCCATCAAAGGAGATAAGATCGCCAATGAGATATTCGAATTCACCGGGCAGATACTGGGTGAGGCGCTGGCCAACTTTGTGATGTTCTCTTCACCGGAAGCCATTGTATTATTTGGCGGGCTCACCAAAGCCGGAGACCTGATCATGAATCCCACCCGCAAATCAATGGAAGAACACCTGATACAAATATTTAAGAATAAAGTAAAATTGATCTTCAGTGATCTGAAAGAAGCCGATGCTGCTATTTTAGGAGCCAGTGCGTTGGTATGGGATTAAGATTTCTTTGAGATGCTAAAAATTAAAAGCCCGGGTTTTCCGGGCTTTTGTCATTCAAAGAAATTGGATGTATCTATTTTATTTTCAGTACCGGTTTTAACTGGTACACACCTGCGCCTGTTTGGTGTATGGAAAGGGCTGCATCAAAATCTATCAGCAACGAATCCAGCGAAGCATTTAATTGTTTGTTTACCTTGATCTTCAACCCGGATTCAGCGCCACTGGGAATACTAAGTTGAAAAACCACCCCGCCTACTTTGATTGTGTTATTTGTCCCCAACACAAACCTGATCTCTTTTACTACATCAGTGGATACCGTTCCGGTTGCAAGCAATGTATCAACCCCGTTTTGCAAACCCAGAAGATCATACACACCAGCATAGGTATTCAGGTTTACCCAGCCACTGAGACTGTCTTCACCAAACTTTATTCTCACTTGCTGGATATCCACATTCACTTCCTCCGCAAGTACAGGATTATCTGTTAACCTGATCCTTAAAGAAGTTTCCTTATCACTTTTATTGTCCTTGGAGCAAGAACTGATAATTAAAGCAGCTGACCCGATCAGCAGTGTAGCTGCAATGAAGTATTTTTTCATATTATTTGAATTTAGTCCTTCTCCCTTTCCTGAAAACCATGCCAAAGAGCTGTAATCGTAAAATTAAACCAGTCTTATTTTCCACAGATTTTTGGTCCGATCTATCTATTCCTGATAATGAATACGGCAGGAATAGCCCGTTGTCCTTCTTTATCAGAGGGTTTGATAGTCTCCTTTCCATTCACCAGCATACAACTGCTGCCGCCACCATCCAGGTTCAGGGCTTCCCAGCAACCGAGGTCTTTAAATAGTTGCGCTTCCTGGGTAAGGGTGGCCCCTTCTGCTTTGCCGGGATTACGACCTTCAATTACCAATATGATGAGCTTATTATCTTTTGTGTAACCCATGGCCGTTCTGGGATGTTTATCATCGATGGCTTTACCGGTGAATTTTAGTTCTTCGCTATTGGTGATCTTTATTTCGCCATTCTGGATCAATACCGGGCCACCACCAACGGCTGTCTGCATCTTCCATTTCGAAAAAACCGCAACCTTATATTGCGAAGGACTTTCACCTGGATATTTTCTTTTTAAAGCACTATTTCTAGTAAATGCAGAACTTGAATCTTTTACATGTGTAACACAACATTGAAAGGCATAAGGTTTACTGGAGAATGAGTCAGTATATAGCCATGCCACATCCGCTTCTCTCCGCTTCGATATCCCAATGGCACTGCCAAACGGGTGCCTGTATGTAAAGGTGTCCTTCCCTCTCCCATTAATGGTATGCACATTATAACTCACCAGTTTCCCTTTTTTGATCACCACATTCAAATTCTGGTTCGTGGCAAAAGAAAAGAACGTGGTATTCACCACCACCAACGGCTGCTCATTTTTCTCATAAAACTTAGAAGGAGTCAGCCGTCTTTTAAAAGTGGTATCAGCAGTAAAGTCAAGTTTCTTATCCTTCAGGTCTGCTTCTACATAATAAGCAATATTCGGTTTGCCATCCAGCGGGTCAGTTGTCCGATACACATGCACCGATGCCGGCAGCGGCTGAAACAACGAATCCACATTCTGCCACTTCACCTGCCCAAATAAAAAACCCGGAATCATAAACAATCCGGGTAATAAAAAAAACTTCCGCATAAAAGAAACTATTATCTTTTAACTATCAACTATCATCTATTATCTATTATCTATCATCTATTCTCTGTTTTCTTCCCACTCCTTCCTCCCCAATCCTGCAAACACATGCCTCTCACTATGATAAGAAGAACGTACCAGCGGACCACTTTCCACATAATCAAGTCCAAGGTTGTAGCCGATCTCCCGGTACTCCGCAAATTCATCCGGATGTACAAAACGGTGCACCGGTAAATGTTTTTTAGTGGGCTGAAGGTATTGACCGATCGTTATCACATCACAACCGTTTGTCTGCAGGTCTTTCATCGTCTGTATCACTTCTTCCTTTGTTTCACCCAGGCCCAGCATGATGCCGCTCTTGGTCCGCATGCCGCCGTCTTTCAAGGTACGGATCACCTCCATGCTTCTCCAGTACTTGGCTTGTATCCGCACCTGGCGGGTGAGTCGTTCTACTGTTTCAATATTATGGCTCACCACTTCCGGCGCCGCATCGATCACCCGCTGAATATTTTCTTTCTGCCCTTTGAAATCCGGTATCAGTGTTTCTAATGTCGTATCCGGATTTAATGCTTTGATCGCTTTAATGGTATTATACCAGATAATGGAACCCCCATCCTGTATCTCATCCCGGTCCACTGAAGTAACAACGGCATGCTTCACTTTCATCAGGTGGATCGCTTCAGCCACCCGTTGTGGTTCATCCCAGTCCACCGGGTCAGGACGCCCAGTGGCCACAGCACAAAAGCCGCAACTGCGGGTACAGGTATTGCCCAGTATCATAAAAGTGGCCGTACCGGCACCCCAGCATTCGCCCATATTGGGACAATTACCGCTTTCGCAGATCGTATGTAGTTTGTGATCGTCAACCAGCCCTCTTACATGCTTGTAGCTTTCGCCAATGGGCAGTTTTACACGCAACCAGTCAGGCTTTTTGATCCTTGTATTGTCAACAGCAGGAGTTGCTATCGGAAGTTCCGTCATCAGGCAAAATTACGGCCATTACTTTCGCCTGCCAAACAGCATGGAGATATAGCCCTGAATAAAGAATTGTTTATCTTTTTGGGCCACCATTTGTGGTATTTTGGCCGAATAGAATTCCGCACTCAGGCCTATTTCAAGACCGGACACCACTTCATTAAAGCGGCCATAGTCGAAACGGAGCGCCGCCTTTACAAAGGCACCGGGTTTTATTTTCAGTTCACTCCAGCCCTTGCTGAATCCGGCGCTGCCAACAATGGTGGGCCCCAGGAACAAGGCACTGTCAGCCAACGAATATTTGATGATCTTATTCTCGCCACCCAGTGGGTTCTGCACTTCCAGGTAATAAGGACGCAATAAGCCTAATGCCAGTCCGCCGTTATAGATGGCCGAAACTGCCACACCATTCTTATTTCCTTTTTGACCCAGTATATATTGTTGTCCAAAACCTAACGTGACCTGGTAAAAACTGTTGATCTTGCCATAAATGAACGGGTTGCCAAAGATGATGCCTCCGCCCTGCAGTTTTTCTTCCTTGGCATGTTTGATCTCGGTGATATCGATCCGGTAAATATTGGTCTTCCGATTGGTCTTCATCCGGCCGAGCTCATAAAAGCCGCCATAGCCATTAGTACGAAACTGGAAACCGAAAATGCTTTGCTTCCGGTAAATTAATACCCCTTCTTCCGCCTGCTTGATCAGTTCACTTACTTTTTTCTTCCGTATCTCTTTCTTCTCATTTTTACTTTTATTACGGGATGTAGAATCCTGTGCCGCTACCACAATGGTGGCAGTCAGGAACAATAGCAGGAGTGGTAGTTTCTTCACTATATATTCTTTTTTTGGGCTAAGAGGTTAAAAGACCTGCCTGCCGGCAGGCAGGGAAAATGAGACAAGGAGAAAGAGCTTGAATTAATAAGCTTCCCTCTTTTCCTCCTTCACTCCTTTATTCTCTTAGCTAATTGTATTTGGACTTAGAGATTAAACGAGAAAAGTAGATAAAAAGTTTGCTTACACTTTATTCGAAAACCCCTCTTTTCCTCCTTTTCTCCTTTATTCTCTTAGCTAATTGTATTTGGCCGCTCTTTTCCTCCTTCACTTCTTTACTCTTAGCTCAATAACGTAAATTTAAGGCAAAATATTGATAATGACTTCTACCGTAGTATATAATGGGGACCTCCGCACCACCTGTACCCACCTGAAAAGCGGCGATCATTTTGAGACCGATGCCCCCACCGATAATAATGGAAAAGGAGAACGGTTCTCTCCCACCGACCTGATGGCAACAAGCCTGGGCACATGTATGATCACCGTAATGGGTATCAAAGCCCGGACCATGGGTTTCGACCTGACCGGTGTTAAAATAGAAGTGTTAAAGATCATGAAGGCAGACCCGAGACGGGTAGGCGGTATTGAACTCACTTTTCATATCCCGGATGCCCTGAAAGATATTGACGAAAAAACAAAAGCCATCCTCCGGCATACCGGCGACACCTGCCCGGTGATGAAAAGTATTCACCCGGATATAGAAGTGAAAGTGGATTGGGGAAAGTGGGGTTAAAACTGTTTGTCCAACAGAATCGGAACCTCTTTTTTGCTAAAAGTTTTTTGCACACGGATGACACGGACTATACGGATGAACACAGATCTTTTACGCTGCTTCGCAGCATAAATCGGATAATCTAAGAGCAAAATGTACCCATGGAGATTTAAAAGAATCCTAAATGCGGCGAAGCTGCATTAATCCGTGTTCATCCGTATAGTCCGTGTCATCCGTGTGCCTTGATTAGTTGAAATAATTCATGATTTTAATATCGCATTCCCCACCCCGCACTCCAAACATCTTTTCTTATTGCAATACTCATTCTTCAACTCGATCAATCCCTGGCTGTCAAACGCATTTTTGTTCTCAATACCCAACAGCTGAAATCCTTTAGTAATGGTGTTAGCTTCAGCCACTACCTGTTCCAGCCAATGCAATGCCTTTTCCTTGTATTGGTCTTCCTTATGATAATTACCATAGGCAAATAATACCGGCGCCACGGTATTGATGATGATCGTATTGACCATGGCCGTCCCCAGCTTTTTCTTTTTGAATGCCGAGGGTTCATCAAACGTATAATGGTAATGCCAATAGTCGTTGGCCGTTACATCAAACCAGTTTTTAACATCCTTTACAGAACCGGCTTCTTTAATTTTAGCAAACAAATGCGCTGAATCATGAATGAGCATCGCCAGCTGGGCCAGCCGGATAGTAGGAAAGTTTCCGGGCCGCATCCGGAGAAAGAAAACCGGGTTGGTGCATGGCTGGAGACCATACTTATGTTTCTGGAACTGATATTCTTTCTGTAGCATCACCGGGTAGTCTTCTCTAAAATCTTCGTTGAGCAAACCTGCCTGTCCCAACAGCAATGCCTCCAGCTGATGGATCTGCGTTTTGCTTTTTGCCAGCACCTTCAACGGGATGGACCTCGCTATTGCCTCAAAACTTTCTGCATTTACTTTTATTCCAAAGTTGCGGGCCAGCAACCACCAAAAAGTTTCTTCCCAGTGGTAGTTATTTTGTTTGAGGTATGCTTCCACCTGCTCCGACTTTCTCAGCAACCGTTCCACCAGCAGTCGGTCTTTCCAGCTTTTCCATGTAATGTCCCGCACCATATGAATGCTTTTTTCGCAGGGGATAAAAGAACCGGAATGCAGGAGATCTTTGTATCGTTGTAATAATATCTTGGACACCCGGCCCCGGAGTTCCAATACCGGTAACTGATTTTTTGCACCATCATGCTCCCACACCACATGCAGCACTACCGTATTGTAGTTGCGGTCATGCTGATGGTTATGCCTGTTCCAGTCGGATGTTTTGATGTGCAGCTCCACTGTTCCTGCCCAGGTGGTGGTACCGATCCTGATTTTTGCATTGGAAAAATCCGGGCCCTGGTTGGTATTATATTGCCCGGTATAAAGTACTTGCACCGGTTCGCCGGTCGTTGTGGTAAGTGCTGTCTTATTGAAATACTGGAATTGCCAGATAAACTGGAGCAGCCGCTCGGTCATAGGGGTAAGGTTGACGAATTAATAAGATCGAAGTTAATTAGTTTATTAGTTAATTGGTTTATTAGGGATAGCCTGAGAAGCGGAAATTTATCACCACCCGGTAAAAGTATTCAAAGCACGACCCCTGATTAACTAATAAACCAATAAACTAATTACCCATTCAACCTCCCCAACTCTCTCACCACCCGGCTCACCGGCAGGCCCATTACATTGTAAAAGTCGCCGTTAATAGATTTGATACCCACCACTCCTATCCATTCCTGTATGGCATAGGCACCTGCTTTATCATAAGGTTTGTATTTGTCCACATAGAATTCAATTTCCTTTACTGACAGGTCGTGAAACTCCACCTCCGTCGTATCTGCAAAAGCAATTTCCTGCTCTCCTTTCAACAACACCACACCTGTTATTACTTTATGTTTATCGCCGGACAAGGCTAACAGGATACTCACTGCATCTTCCCGGTGTACGGGTTTGCCAATGATATTATCACCCAGCACCACTATGGTATCAGCTGCCAGTATCACTTCGCCGTTCCCGGTTTGCGCCTGTACGGCCAGCGCTTTATTGCGGGCAATATAGATAGCCACTTCCTCCGGCGACAAGCCCGGTGGAAAATGTTCATCTGTTTCTTTTACGATCACATCAAAGGGGACCTCTGCCCATTCCAGCAGCTGCTTCCGTCTCGGGGATTGCGAAGCAAGAATTATTTTTTTCATCATAGATAGAAATAGAAAAATACCATTGATATAATACCGGTGAACATCACCAGTTTGGTAAGAGTGCTTAGTTGATGAAAATGCGCCGTAGTGGTGCTGCGCCGCAATTTCCATAAAATAACAAACAGCGGAAAGATGATGGCCGGTACACTATAGGCCACCGCCAGCCACCATTTGAACTGCAATACATATACCTGCAACACCAGCAGGACAGCAATTAACACGATCAGCCAGACCGCCGCATATACTTTCGTGGCATTGATGCCCCACACAATGGGCATGGTGCGGCAGCCGTGCTTTTCATCACCGGGCATGTCTTCCATATCCTTTATCGCTTCCCGGATAAGAGAGATGATAAAAGCAAAACCAGCATACAAAATGGCCAGCCGGAAAAATTTGTAATGACTCACCGTACCATTACCAAATGCATCACCGAGGTGGAACTTGGAAAAGAAAATAATGAGGATCGTCCAGGCGGTTAGCAGTGAGATGATGATATTGCCTGTCAGTAATTTTCTTTTGAACGTGGTGGAATAGAACCAGAGCAGGGCCACACAAAAAATATTCGCCAGTATCAAGTACCATTGTTTTAAAAAAGGGACCGCAATAACTGTGATCAGGATACCGGTGGTGCTGAGCATAAAATGCCAGGCAATGGCCCAGCGGCGGTGAATGACCTTATCCACCACCATTCGCTGTGGTTTGTTCACCTCGTCAATATTGATATCAAAATAATCGTTGATGATATAACCGGCAGCAGCAATGAATAAAGAAGCCAGCACCAGCAGGATGAACCGGGTAAGATCGTCACCCGGGATGCTGCCTTTATATAAGGTATGATAAATGCAAAACTGGAACAGGGCCTGGCCCAGCGCCAAAAAAAAGAGATTGGGCAGTCGGATCATTTTCAGAAAGGCCGCAGTCAATCTCATGAATAAAATTTGGTTGAAAGATACGAAATCTGAGGTCGGAAGTCGGAAGTCAGAAGACTGAAGTCAGAAGTCGGAAGTCAGAGGTATCCGAAAGAAAAAAGCTTTTACAATCATCACGCCATTCCGACCTCCGACCTCCGACTTCTGACTTCTTACCTCGTACTTCTTACTTAGATAAGATATCCGTCCGGTACTCCCACTTGTCATTCAGCTTCAGCACTTTTTCGATCACATCCCGCACACAGGCGAAGCCGCCATTTAATGGAGAAATATATTGAACAGCTTCCTTTACTTCATTCACTGCATCTCCAGGGCAACAGGCCAATCCCACCACACGCATCGCCGGAATATCGGGCAGGTCATCGCCCATATAGAGCACTTCTTCTTTTTTCAGCTTATTGCTTTTGATATATTCCTGCAGGCTGGCCTTCTTATCCATCACCGACATCTGAATATCAGTTACACCCAGTTTTTCCAGCCGTTCTGTTACTTCTGGTGAGTTGCCACCGGAAATGATCTTTACCCGGTAGCCATTCTTCAATGCCATTTGCAGGGCAAACCCGTCTTTGATATTCATACGCCGGGCCTGCAGTCCATTTCCCAATACCAACACGGTGCCGTCTGTAAGCACGCCATCCACATCGAAGACGAAGGTGGTGATCTTCTTAAAGAGTTGTAAAACGTTCATATACTACAAATGTGAAAATTAGAAAATGTGGGAATGTGAAAATGAAATACACCGGGAAGTTCTTTTCATTTTCACCTTTTCATATTCACACATTTCCACATTATTTTTGATTATCCCTCCACTCATACACCCAGGCGCTTTGTATCATTTCCAGGTGGCCTTCACTGCTTTGCTCACGGGTGCCTTCAAAGCGGGGGATCTCGAGTATCCATTCCAGCAGGTCAGTAAAGCGGATCCGGTAGATCTTTCCTTCATTGAATGCATCGCCAAAACGTTCATACAGTTTCTGTGCAATGTCCTCATGGTCGGCCCAGTTTATTGGTGGTTCAAAGTGAGACATATTTTGAAAATTTGGAAATCCCGAATAGCCGGGACAAGTTATGAAATAAAAGTACGAGGTCAGAAGTACGAAGTACGAGGTTCACGAAAGAATAAAGTTTCCGAAAGTTAGCACGCCATTCGTACTTCCGACTTCTGACCTCGTACTTCGTATCATTCTCCCAAAAACTGCGTTTGGTCCGGCAGTGTCACTTCCACTTCTCCGGCGCCATCATTCAGCAGGCACTGGCAGCCGAGACGGGAGCTTAATCTCGGACTCACCGCCCGGTCTATAAAATCTTCTTCCTTATCGCTCAGTTCTTCTAAAAAATCAGCCCCTTTATCCACATAAATATGACAGGTGCTGCAGGCACAAACACCGCCGCAATTGTGGTGCAATTCAATATCATTTTTCAACGCCACTTCCAGCAGCGACTGACCAGACTCCACATTTGCAAGGGTGATGGGTGCCAATCCTTTCTGCTCAAAATTAAATTTAACGGTGTACATCTGCTCCATTTCTTTAGGGAAGCAAAAATAATGGTAAAAGAAGGAATGTATTTACTTGATTGGGAAATCTGGACGAACAGATGAACAGATGAACGGATGAACAGACGAACAGATGAACAAGGAACAGAGGAAGGAGGAAGGAAACAGCCCTTCAAGATTAGATATCCATGTTTACCCGTTTTAACCTGCCCTGTATTGGCTGTTTACTTCTTCCTTCTTAATTCCTTGTTCTTCTGTTCGTCTGTTCAGCTGTTCTGTATGCTTTCCGTCATCAATACGTACAGGCTCTTCAACTGCGGGTGATCTTTCAGCAAGGCAAGATGCTTTTCTATAGTTTCCTTATCATGCCGGATGGCAGGACCGGTCTGTGCGGCTTTGGGCGATACGGTCCTTATTCTTAAAGCGGTTTCTTCAATAAGTGGTGATAACTGCTTGAAATCAAGCCCTTCCTTGCGGCAATAAGCTTCTGCCAGCATATACAAATGATTGGTGAAGTTGCTCACCAGCACCGCTGCCAGGTGCAACTTTACCCTGTCGGCATCACTGGCCTCTGCCACCTTATCTGCCGAGATGGTACGGGCCAGCGCCTCCAGTTTCTTTTTGGTGAGGTCATCAATACCATCCACAAAAATGGGGACCTCAGGAGTGATGTCCATTTCCTTGCGCAGGCTTTGCAATGGATAAAACACACCGTAATGCTCGGTTACTTTTTTCAGCACTTCTTTGGGAACAGAGGCGGCCGTATGTGCCACCACTTTTCCCGGCAGGGATAAATTATCCGCCACCTCATCAATGGCATCATCATTTACAGAAATCAGGTACACCTCTGCTGTCTTGTTGATAAGGCTTTTATAGTTGGTGGATTCTGAGTCCAGTTCATATGCCAGCTGAGAGGCATCAGAAGCATTTCTGCTGTACACCTGCAATATCGTATGACCGGCTGCTTTAAATTTTCTTCCCAGCACTGCTGCTACATTGCCCGAACCGATTAGTACGATGTTCATAAAAAGCCCCCTTTTTAGATTTCTGTTTATATAAGTCTCCGACGCCCCGAAGGGGTGGGTGGAATTTTCTTCTAAGAACGCAGTACCACTTATTTTTGTGCGGATGAAATTATCTCAGCGTTTAGCCCTTCGTTATATAAAAACAAAGTTCACTCTTCTGACTGCCATCTCCAAAAAGAAAGCAGCATCCGAAGCATTTAAGTTGTTTTGCACCCCGCAATCCCGCAATAAGAAGAAACTGCCGAAGATATTTGAAGAAGCAGAAAAGCTGCAACTGGATATAGATGGCATTACCGTAAAAGGATGGCGGTTCAATAAGCCGGCACCGAGAAGGGCACTTATCGTTCATGGATTTGAATCTTCTGTTATCAATTTCGATCGTTATATAAGACCTTTGATCAAGAAAGGATATGAAGTGCTGGCCTTTGATGCACCGGCACATGGCCGCAGTGGTGGCAAACAGATCAATGCACCGCTCTACCGGAAAACGATACAAACCATCTGGAAGAAATACGGCCCCATTCAATCCTTTATGGCCCACTCTTTTGGCGGACTGGCCGTGTGCCTGGCACTGGAAGAGATCAGTCATACCCCCGATTACAAGCTGGTACTGATCGCCCCGGCCACTGAAACCCCCACCGCTATTGATACCTTCTTTACCTTCCTGAAATTAGATCCCGCCATCCGCCCGGAATTTGAACGCCTTATTATAAAGAAAGGCGGGGTAAGCTCCGACTGGTACTCCATCAACCGGGCCATGAGACATATAAAAGCCAAAGTGCTCTGGTTTCATGATGAAGAGGATGACATCACTCCGCTGTCGGATGTGCTGAACGTAAAAGCACAAAACCATCCGAATATTGAATTCGTAATTACAAAAGGCCTTGGGCACCGGCGGATATACCGGGATAATAAGGTGGCGAAAGCAATTGTGGAATTCCTTTAGCAGTTTTTTTACCACATAGGAGGATAGAGACATAGAATAACACATAGTTGTATTTCTATGTGCAGTCTATGTTACCTATGTCCTCCTATGTTTACTTTTTACTAAAAACAGGTCTTTGATATAAAGGTAAGATACCA
>CAYUCU010000036.1:0-24562 GCA_964443345.1 uncultured Chitinophaga sp. | reverse complement strand
ACAAACCCGGCGGTAGGATCTTTTACGGGCATCCAGGTTATCATCCGGGTGTATAAAGAGGCCCCTTTCGATAAGGCTATCCGGTTCTTTGGCCAGTTGACCACACCGCCGCCTTTTATATAGCGGGAGCCTACGGCCAGGTCGGCCCCGGCTTTTTTACAGGCGTCATACAGGCGGGGCAGGTCCTTTGGATTGTGTGAAAAATCGGCATCCATTTCAAAAATAAATGCATAGCCTTTTGCAATAGCCCATTTAAACCCGTGGATATAGGCTGTACCCAACCCCAGTTTGCCAGTTCTTTCTTCAATGAATAATTGTCCGGGAAAATTAAGCTGAAGCTCCCTTACTATTGCCCCTGTGCCGTCCGGAGAGCCGTCATCTATAACGAGCACATGAAAGCCTTCATTCAGGTTGAATATGGCGTGAAGAATACTGGTAATATTATCCTTCTCGTTATAGGTTGGTATGACGACTAATTTCTCCAAACTGTAAATCGGTAGTGGTAAAAGACGAATTTACAAAAAACAACAATGAAGTGCTGTTAAAAAATCAGGGTGGCAAAAAACCGCATCAGTTTTTTTTGAGCATGGTACGGGTGTAGATCTCTGTAAGCTTTTGTTTGGTGTGCTGGGGAAAATCGCCTTTCATCATCCAATCATAATATTGCGGTTCAGATTTCAGGACTTCTGACACCGGGCGGCCTTTAAATTTTCCAAAATTGAATACCTCGGTTCCGTTATCCATTACAAAGCGCCGTGCAAAATCCACGATCTGGTCTTCACCGATCACTTTTAAAATGGAGTCGATATTATTTCCCAGTTCCGGGTATTTTTCTATTTGTGCCTCCAGTACTTCATAAGTGGCAGATGCATCCACTTCAGCGCCATGAGCCCCTTCCAGGTTCTTATTGCAATAAAAGCGGTAAGCGGCTCCGAGGGTACGGGGTTCCATTTTATGGAAAATGCTTTGTACATCCAGTAGTTTCCGGTTCTTCATATCAAAATCAACCTGTGCTCGGAGAAACTCTTCCATTAATAAAGGAATATCAAAACGGTTAGAATTATAACCGGCAAAATCGCAGCCATCCAGCACCTGCTTAAATTCCTGTGCCGATTGCCTGAATGTAGGAGCATCTTTCACCATCTCATCAGTGATACCGTGAATGTCTGAGGCCCCTTTGGGAATGGGCACCTCCGGGTTGATCAGTTTTCTTTTTACGATCCTCGTTCCGTCGGTCAGTATCTTGACGATCGCAATCTCCACAATTCTGTCCGTTCCAAGGTTGATACCAGTCGTTTCCAGGTCGATAAAAGCAAGAGGCTTCTTTAATTGCAACATCAGGTTAGTAGTTTCGCTTGAATTCTTAATTATGTGGCGGTAAAGGTAACAGTTTAAAGTAGTTATCAAAATCAAATTTGGAGTGACCCGCCTTGCTTTATGCTCTTATTTACAGCCGGAACTAAGTGAAAACAACAGGCTTTTGTTACAAAAACCTGTTGCAAGAGTAGCGGAGCTGCCTTATCTTTGCCCTGACAAAATAATCCGTACAGTTTTTCGTTTAACACTCAAATATCCACACAGATGAAAAATAAGTTCCTCGCCGCTATCCTGCTTGTTATTGTAGCATTAGCTGTAACTTCCTGTTACTCATCCCGCAAGCAAGGTTGCCCTATGAATGCACAGTCTAATTCTAAGTTCAGAGGCTAACATACATACTGAGTAATCCTTATACTTTTTCGGGCCTGGCTTTTCTGCGGAAGAATCTTCTTTTGCGGACCTCATCCTTTTTGACCGAGAGGTAAACGCCATACAGGTCCACTTCCTGTTGTTTTCCTTTTAATTGAAAATAACCGAGCGGTTCTGCTTCCAGGTATTTGGGCAATTCCACCTTTTCTTTTACATAATCTGATATGATGAATTCAGAGTTTAGCTCATGACATTTACTCAGCATTCTTGCTGTCGTATTTAAGACATCCCCATGATAGGCTATCTCTGATTTGTATTTGCCCACTTCCGACACCACAATATTGCCGCCATGAAGTGCCGCTTTAAATCCGGGCACTCTCCCGTATCTTTTCAGGTATTGCTTTTCATAACGCCGGATCTGTTTTTGAATTGCAAAAAAACACCGGGTACAAACGGCATAGCGAAGCCCTTTTTTCAGCGGCCAGGTCACCACCACTTCATCACCTACATACTGGTACACCCTGCCGAAATAGCGGGCAATAGGTTCACTGATATCGTAAAAGTAATCCTGCAAGAAATGACTGAACTCCATTTCACCCATTTCTTCAGCTATGTCCGTTGAATTATTCAGGTCAATAAAAAGAAATAAACGTTCTTCCTGTTTTACCTGGTGATACTTGCCCAATACCAGGTTGTAGATAGCATCACGGCCCAGTTTGCGATGCAGCTCATCTAAAAAATTAGAGAAAAGGGAAATAAGCAATGCGATACCCAGGAACTCAAAAATTTTCCTGGTGGCAAAAAAATCATGCAGGCTGTGCGGAAAGATCGTTTCATATGTATTTATTTTCAGCCAGTTGACAAGTACCATGATGAAGAAGAACAACACCATGAACCAAACCACCACCCGGAACGTACGGTAAACGAGATAGAACCAGAACTTTGTTCTGCGGTGCCTGCGGCGAAACTCTTGTGACTGTGTTTCAAAAAAAGCGATCGCAAAACCGATTGGAATGCTAACGATAAGGGAGGTGGAAAGGGCGATCCAGTTGAACCCGTGCCGGGCATACGCATAAAAGGAAAAAAGCAGGACGGACAAGTAAATAATATAGACATTGTTTTGTGAGATGATCTTCCAGGGTTGAAGCAGATCAAATGAAGCTGTATTGCGGGTGGCATACTCCCCCACCCTGGAACCAAGATCTTCCATTCCCGGTTTCTTGTCTTCACTCATGAGTGTTAGTTTGAATGCGCTGCCTGGTCAATGTGCTTACTAAATTAAAACTTAATAAGAAAATCGTTATAAAAATAAAATTATCCTTACTTTTGAACTCAACAATGGTAAATCGTACACATAATCATCATCATCACTTACTCCGTCAGAGTAGGCCGTGAGGATATTATGTATCAACATAATCAGGGGCTTACTAACCAGTAAGCCCTTTTTCTTTGCCCTCCGTAGCCTTGGCGAAGGAGGGTTTGCCCCTAGCCCTGGTGAAGTAGGGTTTGTCCCGTAGCCTTGGCGAAGGAGGGTTTGTCCCGTAGCCTCGGCGAAGGAGGGTTTGTCCCGTAGCCTTGGCGAAGGAGGGTTTATCCCGTAGCCTTGGCGAAGGAGTGTTGTCAAACGCATACTATTAAATAAATGAGGTAAACATAATGAGTGAAAAATTAAAAATAGCCGTTCAGAAATCAGGTCGCCTATATGAAGGCTCCATGAAGCTCCTGAAGGAATGCGGCATTGAAATAAGTAATGGCAACAACCAGTTACGGGTGGTAGCCGCCAACTTTCCGGTAGAAGTATTCTTTCTCCGGGATGATGATATACCAGAATATGTGCAGGATGCTGTGTCAGATATTGGCTTTGTCGGTGAGAATGTAGTACAGGAATCCAATAAAGAGATTGAAACGGTGGAGAAGTTAGGTTTTGGCAAATGCCGTCTGTCCGTTGCCGTACCAAAAAATGGCCCGCTTCAATCCCTCAATGACCTGGCTGGTAAGAGAATTGCCACCAGCTATCCTTTTATTCTTTCACAGTTCCTGAATAAAAGAAATATAACCGCATCTATTCATGAGATCAGCGGGTCGGTGGAGATAGCGCCGAAGATCGGGCTGGCAGATGCCATTTGCGACCTGGTAAGTTCCGGCAGCACTCTTTTTACCAACGAGCTGAAAGAAATAGAGACCCTGCTTTTTTCGGAAGCAGTACTCATAAGTAACAACCAGCTATCCACAGAAAAAAGGATCATACTGGAGAGCCTGTTGTTCCGTATTCGTTCTGTAAAAAAAGCAAAGAACAACAAGTATGTGTTGCTCAATGCACCAAATGATAAGCTGGATACCATCTGTCGCTTATTACCCGGCATGAAAAGTCCCACTATCATTCCCTTAGCCGAAGCAGGATGGAGTTCCGTTCATTCCGTTATAAACGAAAGTGACTTCTGGAAAGTGATCGAACAATTAAAAACGGCCGGCGCACAAGGCATATTGATTATACCTATAGAAAAAATGATCGTATGATGAAGGAATACAGATACCCGGATAAAAAACTATGGGCTGAAATTTTGCAACGGCCGGCCAGCGATATTACCGGGCTTGAAAAAATAGTGAAGAAGATTTTACAAAAGGTAAAAGTGAAAGGTGATAAAGCAGTCCGGAAATTCACCGGGGAATTTGACGGAATAAAGATGAAACAGTTAGCTGTCACGGAAAATGAAATTACGGTGGCTGAATCTTTGCTAAGTGAGGAGTTGAAAATAGCAATGCAGCAAGCCAAAAAAAATATTCAGCTATTCCATTCAGCCCAAACAGAAGAAGTAAAGAAAATTGAAACAATGCCCGGTGTTATTTGCTGGCGTCAATCCATACCGATTGAAAAAGTGGGGCTGTATATCCCGGGTGGTACTGCCCCCCTTTTCTCAACAGTGCTCATGCTTGGCATTCCTGCGCATCTCGCCGGGTGCAAAGAGATCATTCTTTGCACGCCGCCTGCAAAAGACGGGAGTATCCACCCGGCCATTTTATATGCAGCACAGCTATGTGGCATTACTAAAGTATTCAAAGCTGGTGGCGTGCAGGCAATAGCGGCGATGGCTTACGGTACTGAAACGATTCCAAAAGTGTATAAGATATTCGGCCCCGGCAATCAATATGTTACACTAGCCAAACAGTTGGTCCAGCAAGATGCTGTGGCAATAGATATTCCCGCCGGTCCCTCTGAAGTGCTGGTAATAGCTGACGAAACCTCCATACCCGAATTTGTGGCAGCCGACCTGCTATCGCAAGCCGAACATGGACCTGACTCACAGGTCATTCTTATCACCACAAATGAAACAACTGCTCAAAAAGTTGGCGATGCAATAAAAGAACAACTAAAACAACTGCCCCGGAAAGCAATTGCCAAAGAAGCATTGGAGAACAGTAAGCTGATCCTTACTAATAATATCCTTGAAGCTATGGAGCTTTCTAATAGGTATGCACCTGAGCATTTGATCCTTGCATGTGCCCACGCAGACAAAGTCGCACAGCAGGTTACATCAGCCGGTTCCGTATTCATTGGAAATTATTCGCCGGAAAGTGCAGGAGATTATGCCAGCGGCACTAATCATACATTGCCTACAAAAGGGTATGCTGCCCTATACAGCGGTGTATCTTTAGATAGTTTTGTAAAAAAGATCACTTACCAGCAGCTTACCAAAGAAGGATTAGAAAATATTGGAGAAACAGTAATGACAATGGCTGAAGCAGAAGGACTGGATGCACATAAGAATGCTGTAGTAATAAGATTAAAAAAATGACAATGGAGTTTACTATCGAAAATCTGGTACGGGAAAATATAAAAAACATGACGGCTTATTCATCTGCCCGCCATGAATTTACAGGCGCTGCCAGTATCTACCTGGATGCAAATGAAAATTCTTTTGGTTCACCTCTCCCCTCTCCACTGGGTGGAGAGGGGTTAGGGGTGAAGTATAACCGGTATCCTGATCCGTTGCAACTAAATTTAAAAGAAAAGATCAGTGCCATTAAAGGGGTGCCTGTTCAAAATATTTTTTTAGGAAACGGCAGTGATGAAGCAATAGATCTGCTGTTCCGGATATTTTGTGAACCGGGTAAAGACAATGTCCTCCTCTTCCCTCCCACTTATGGCATGTACGAAGTGTGTGCGGAAATGAATGATGTAAAAGTGAAGAAAGTTCCTTTATTGCAAAATTTTCAACTGGACCTGGCAGCTATTGAGCAGACAATTGACAGCAACACCAAACTTATTTTTGTTTGCTCCCCCAATAATCCAACCGGCAACAGTATTAACCGTAATGATATTGAAGTGCTGCTGAATAATTTTGACGGCCTGGTGATCATTGATGAAGCTTATATAAACTACGCCAAACAAAAAACATTCATTCCGGAGCTTACCGAATACCCTAACCTGGTGATACTTCAAACCTTATCCAAAGCATGGGGGCTGGCGGGATTACGATTGGGGATGGCCTTTGCAGGATTGCCCGTCATCAATTACATGAACAAAGTAAAATACCCTTATAATATCAATACCGCCACACAGCAACTGGCCATTGAAGCATTGAGCAATATCTCCAGTGTGAATAACTGGACGAAAACAACTGTTGAACAAAAAGAATGGCTGCAGGAAGAATTATTAAAGCTGTCATTTACTCAAACTGTATATCCTTCAGACGCCAACTTTATACTTGTAAAGATGATACAAGCCACGAAGGTTTATTCGTACCTGGCAGAAAAGGGCATCATCGTCCGTGACCGGTCAAAAGTCCTGTTGTGCGACGATTGTTTGCGCATTACGATTGGCACACCCGATGAAAACAAACAACTGGCTGAAGTATTAAAAACATACACGGCATGAAAAAAATATTATTCATCGACAGGGATGGCACTTTGATCAAAGAAGCCCCGCCCACTTACCAGTTAGATTCATTTGATAAACTGGAGTTCTATCCGGATATGTTCACCTGGATGAAAAAAATAGCATTGGAACTCGACTTTGAATTAGTGATGGTTACCAACCAGGATGGCTTAAGCTCCCCTTCTTTTCCGGAAGAAACCTTCTGGCCTGTACACCAATTCGTAATGAAAAGCCTGTCGAACGAAGGCATACATTTTACTGAAGTGCATATTGACAGAACATTTGCAAAAGATAAGGCCCCTACCCGTAAACCCGGAACGGGCATGCTGACAAAATATCTTACTGATCCCGGCTATGATATTCCCGGTTCCTTTGTAATTGGCGACCGGATCACCGATGTGCAACTTGCAAAAAACCTTGGTTGTAAAGCCATCTGGTTGAATAATGATGCCACCCTTGGCGCTGCAGAGATAAACAATGAAACCGAAAGCCTGCAATCAACCATCGTACTGGAAACAACTACCTGGAAATCGGTTTACGAATACCTGCGGCTGGGACAGCGGATCATCCGTCATGAACGGAATACCAACGAAACAAAAATAGAGGTATTGCTGAACCTGGATGGAAAAGGAACTGCTTCCATTGATACCGGTTTGAATTTTTTCAACCATATGCTGGATCAGCTGAGCAGGCACAGTGGTATCGATATGGCAATTACAGTAAAAGGCGATCTCCATATTGATGAGCATCACACTATTGAAGATACCGCCATCGCATTAGGTGAAGCAATTGCCCTGGCATTGGGAAATAAAAAAGGAATAGAACGATATGGCTTCCTGCTTCCGATGGATGATTGCCTGGCGCAGGTGGCCCTCGATTTTGGAGGAAGAAGCTGGTTAGTCTGGGAGGCATCATTTAAAAGGGAAAAGATCGGCGATATGCCCGCAGAGATGTTCTACCACTTCTTTAAATCATTCTCAGATGCCGCCAAATGTAACCTTAACATAAAGGCAGAGGGAGAAAACGAACATCATAAGATCGAATCAATTTTTAAAGCATTGGCAAAAGCGATCAAAGCGGCTGTAAAAAGAGATGCGGACAATCAGCAATTACCAAGCACCAAAGGACTTCTGTAATGAGTGTGGTGATCATAAAATACAATGCCGGTAATATCCAGTCTGTACTCTTTGCACTGGAGCGGATCGGTGTACAGGCAACCGTAACAGATGACCAGGAACTGATACGGACAGCCGGCAAAGTGATCTTTCCGGGTGTGGGAGAAGCCAGTACCGCTATGACGTACCTGAAAGAAAAAGGATTGGATAAGCTGATAAGCAACCTCACTCAACCAGTGCTGGGTATTTGCCTCGGCATGCAATTGCTTTGCCACTATTCTGAAGAAAACAATACAACATGTTTAGGCATTCTGGAAAATGTAACGATCCGAAGATTTACACCAGCAGAAAAAAAATTAAAAGTGCCCCAGGTGGGATGGAATACTATCTGCAACCTGAAGGGAAGCCTGTTCACTAATGTTCCTGAAAATTCTGATTGTTATTTTGTACATAGTTATTATGCTGAAGACAATCCCTACAGTATTGCCACTACGGATTACGCTGGATCCTATAGTTCTGCAGTACACAAAAATAATTTTTATGGTGTTCAATTCCACCCGGAGAAAAGTGCAGTCATTGGAGAACTGATACTAAAAAATTTCTTAGCCCTGTAAAATGATAATCATACCTGCAATAGATATAATTGATGGCAAATGTGTCCGGCTAACCAAAGGTGATTACAGCCAGAAGACCATTTATAATGAAGACCCGCTGGAAGTAGCGCTGCAATTTGAAGGCGCCGGGTTAAAACGGTTGCACCTGGTAGACCTGGATGGAGCAAAAGCAGGTGAGGTGAAAAACTGGAAAGTGCTTGAAAAAATTGCCGGAAAAACAAAACTCATCATTGATTTCAGCGGCGGTATCAGCACACAAAAAAACCTGGAGATCACATTCAACTCTGGTGCCACTTATGCCGCTGTTGGAAGTATAGCAGTGAAAGATGAATTTACATTCACTGGCTGGATACTGGCATTTGGAGCAGACCGGTTCATCATTGGCGCTGATGTAAAGGATCAGCGCATTGTTATCAAAGGCTGGACAGAATCAACACAGCTAACGGTCTTTGACCTGGTTGAAAAATATAAACTGAAGGGCATCAGGCAATTCTTCTGTACCGATGTGAATAAGGATGGACTTTTGGAAGGGCCTTCGATCAGTTTATATAAGAAGATCCTGAATGAACATCCGTCCATTGACCTTATTGCCAGTGGCGGAATAGCTAATACAAAAGAGCTGGAGCAATTAAGAGAAGCCGGTTGTTCGGGAGCTATTATTGGTAAAGCGATCTATGAGAACAAGATATCCTTAACAGACTTAATGAAATTTCATTAATGAATGATACTCAAAATACAGGGACTGTTGCCGGTCTCCCCGTAAACGGACCGAGGGGTCTGGCAAAAAGGATCATACCCTGCCTGGATATTAAAGATGGCCGGACCGTAAAGGGTACCAACTTTATTCAACTGCGGGATGCCGGTGATCCTGTAAAGCTGGCTATGCGTTACTGCCAGGAAGGTGCTGATGAACTGGTTTTTTTGGATATTACAGCCACCACAGAAAAAAGAAAAACACTGGCGAAACTGGTAAGAGACATTGCCACACATATCAATATCCCATTTACAGTAGGCGGAGGTATCAATACTATTGATGATGTAAGTGTGCTGCTGGAAAATGGTGCTGATAAAATATCCGTCAATACAGCGGTGGTAAAAAATCCCGGGTTGATCAACGAACTGGCAAAAAATTTTGGCAGCCAGTGTGTGGTGGTGGCTGTAGATGCTAAGCTCCTTAATGATCAATGGATGGTAGTGACACATGGTGGCAGGAACCCCACTGCCATTTCTGTTACCTCATGGGCAAAAGAAATAGCCGGCAGAGGCGCAGGAGAAATATTACTCACATCAATGGAACATGATGGCACAAAAAATGGCTTTGCCATTGATCTTACAAAAGAAATTGCAACGGCTATTCCCATTCCGGTGATCGCATCGGGTGGTGCCGGAACGATGGAACATTTTTCTGATGTCTTCGACCTGGCCTGTGCGGATGCGGCACTTGCTGCCAGTATTTTTCATTTCAGTGAGATCGCCATTCCTGAACTAAAACGATATTTACACAACAGGCAAATACCTGTCCGCTTATGATACTGGTCATCATTTTTATATTACTGCTGTTTACGTTCTACATGTTTAAACTCTTTGAACGACGCAGGGATGAACGTAACAAAGCTCATCATGAAAAAAGACAAGAGGCCTTTTATGACCTGCTTAACGTATTAAAAGAAAAAGACACTGACAGCGATACTAATAATACCTGAAATATATGAAACCCGATTTCACCAAATACACCGATAGCCTTGTTCCCGTGATCATCCAGGACAATACCACACAACGGGTATTGATGCTCGGATTTATGAATGAAGAAGCATTTGATAAAACAAAGAAAGAAGGCATTGTGACTTTCTTCAGCAGAAGTAAAAACCGGCTGTGGACCAAAGGAGAAACATCAGGAAACTTCCTGCAGGTTACAGGCATTCATACAGATTGTGACAATGATACGTTACTAATAAAAGTTAATCCTGCCGGACCTGTCTGTCATACAGGCGCTGATACCTGTTTTAATGAATCAAACAGCAGCTTCTCCTTACAAAAATTAGAGCGGATCATTGCTGAACGGAAAGCAAATCCTCCAGCATCGTCTTATACAGCTTCTCTTTTTTCAAAGGGAATAAATAAGATTGCCCAAAAAGTAGGGGAAGAAGCAGTGGAGCTGGTTATTGAAAGCAAAGATGATAATGAAGAGAAGTTTTTAGGCGAAGCAGCAGATCTGATGTACCATTACCTGGTATTATTACAGCAGAAAGGATACACCCTTGCGGATGTGGAAAAGGTACTGTCGGAGCGGTCTGTTTAATTCCGGAATAGAATAAGTGTACTTACAAACCCTGGCCATTAATAAAATTGACCAGTGATGCAGTATTCTTCAGGTGTAATTTCTTCAGAATATTATACCGGTGTACTTCCACCGTTTTTATGGAGATATCCAATTGCTGTCCTATTTCTTTGGATGACATGCCTTCCTTTATCAGCTGTACAATATCAATTTCTCTTTTTGACAGTTGATTCATATCAGCTAAACCGGAGTCTTCTTCTAATTCTTTTTGCGCCAGGATATTTTTAACCTCTTCACAAACATATTTTTTCCCGCCATCCACTTCAACAATGGCGGCCATCAATTCATCCTTGGAAGAATTCTTGGTGATATAGCCCATCGCTCCTAATTGCATCATCTTTTTAGCATAGGTAGGCATGGAGTGCATCGAAATGCCGATCACTTTCGAATCAGGCGACCATTTCCGTACCATCTTGGTCGCTTCAAATCCATCGATGGGTGTCATATTAATATCCATCAGTACAATACGTGGTTTCTCTGTTTTAGCGATCTTAACCGCATCATCTGCATTACCAGATTCGCCAACAACTTTAAACCGGCTGTCACTGCTGAGAATAAATGCCCACGACTCACGAATGAGCTTATGGTCATCTACCAGCATTATTGTAATCTTTTCCATTGTATATGGCTTAATGTGAACCAAAAGAATACTTTCATAGTATTTCTTCCTATATAAATGTAACAACAAACCAGTAAGTAAACTACTGATACAAAAAATTAAAGGAGTTTACTAAGTATAAACCCCTAATTTTTAAAGCGAACAGTACCAGTATCTTAAGTAGTGAAGACCCAACGCACTAATTGTTTACAATATCATGACGGAAATCCCGGTAGCCTGTTTTGCAAGTTCTTGTTCATAAAATACTGCTCCTGAAAAGCAAAAAAACAGGGAGCCAAATGGCCCCCTGAGATAATTCCAACTGACTAACACCTCCTTCACTTTCAGATCCGCGGCTTCACAACAGTTGAAATTAGTTTCACATAGGTAATTTATTTAAGTATCCCTGGTATACTATTTCAACCTGCATTTACTTTCTTATAAATTTTTCCGAATAGCTGTCATTACCCTGGTTAAATTCAATAATATACATGCCCGGAACATATTGGCTGACGGGGATTGAATTTTGTCCCGGCTTTATCTGCCCTTTACCAAGCACCCTTCCGTTCATATCATACACGTTGTAGGCATACAGGGCCGGACTGGTTACCACAAGCATACCGGTGTGTACAAGACTGTTTACCACCTTTGGTTTTGATTTATTACCTGGTTGCAGGCTTATAATATTTGAATAATACTGATGCCCGTTGTCGAAGGTTACATTCACCCGGTAAAGTATATTGGTACTGGATAAGGTTGTGTAAGAAAAAGTCCGGTCTGCATTCTGGGGCTGTGCTAGTTCATTGAAATTCCTGCCATCAATTGAAAACTCCAGCACCTGTTTTACCACTTGCTCATCAGCATCGATCAGCCAGTTTAGCTGATGCCTGTCGCCGGCAATAGTTCCCCGGAGTTCCAACTTGCGCAAGGGTAATACCCCACCGGTAAAATTTGCCTGTAGAGAATAAGAACCCAGGCTGGCATAATTAGGTGCGTACATATTACCTCTGCCCTCGATCTTCAGGTAGTAGGTACCTGCATCCATAACAGAGTCAATAACAGAACTAAGTACCATCGCAGGATTATAAACATTCAGTTGTGTTTGTGCAGTATTATATAATGTAACCTGCAGATCAAGATTGGAGCCTGAATTACCCGTACCAACATTATACGGAACAGCATTCAGTGTAAAGCGTCCCGTTACCGGAAGGGTAAACCGGATCATATCCATATCCGTATTCTTTTCAATAACTCCGGAAAACAGGAATTGATTACCAGTAAAAGGCACTGCCACGGAAGAAGCAAAGCTGTTACCATAATCATCCGTTCTGAATGTAAATCCATTACCGGTTGTAATGATGTCCAGGTCGCTTTGGTAGTTGGTGCAACCATATGGGTTGGGGCCGTTATTCCATAAGGTAAGGTTACGATAATATCCCACACCCATTATAGGCGCCCATCCGATCTCCCCGCTCCCATTTCCATAATTATATTCTGAAACCCGTACACAATTGGCATCATAGGTGGACTGGTGATACAAACCCAGTGTATGCCCTGCTTCATGAGAACTGGCTTCTCCTATATTTTTGGTGTTGTTGCCAAGCAAGGCGGAGAAAACAAAGCAAGGCGTATCATCACCCCACGTAAATGAGCCGGTAAATGCCACACCACCGGCAGCACCAAACCATTCGGATGTAACTGTAAGTATCACCCTCATCCGTTTATTTACCGGCGCAGCTAAATACTTCAAAGAATCGGTAGTAATGTTAATATTGAAAGGCCGGTAGTCCTCAGCTACCCGGTTAAAGATCTCTGTGATTTGTGCACTGTTCAATCCTGAAGCGCCACAAACAATAGGCCCGTCATAGTTCCAGGCAGTGGCATCCACCGTTTGCCCGTCAAAATCAAGAAACAGAACAGCAGTTGCTGATGGATAACTGTTATAAAGAGGTACCTGTGCGGTTGCAGCAGTAGCAGAGAGTAAAGCAACTACCGCTACCCAAATGCGGCAACCGGCTGCTTTTGTTTTTTGGAAAATGGAGATGGTGTTCATAAAAAGTGTTTTACTGGTTGATATAACTATTCATTGACTAATTCATAAAAACCTTTCTTTATCCATTTATACACCCCTTTCTCAAAATGGAGTACAAATGAATCACCGTGCTTAAAACTGATGATGCGCCCGCTAATAGTTTCGGAACCATCCGGGTTTACCTGGCGGGAAAGGGAAAGAGTATAATCACTGTAGTTGGTGCTCCTGATCACAATGCTGGTACGGGAATCACTATTTACTTTCCTGGCTATTACTGCACCGGAGAAGGCAAAATTTTCAGCCAGCAGTACTGCAACTGATTCTCCTTTTGCTTTTGGAAAAAGAAGATGGATGTTTTCTGCACTGCAATTAATGGTGTCTGAAAGATGAGCAAACTTTACAGGACGGTTATAATCCGGTTCATGGATCAGTTCCTGCTGACCAAATAAAAACTGGCTGATTAATAATAACCCGATAAAAGGGGTAATGCGGATAGATGTTGAAAGTGTCATAACGGTTCTTTTTGTTTTGTTTCACAAAAAGAACTACTCCCGAACAAAGAGGACATAGAGAAATCTCTATATTGGCATAGAGATTTCTCTATATTGGCATAGAGAAAATTCTATATTGACATAGAGATTTCTCTATGTTGGCATAGAGAAATCTCTATGTTTTCAGGAAAAATTGATTCAACTATTTAAAAAATAATCAGTTATAAAACGGCAGAAACCTGCAAAAAAAGGGGCTGCCTGGGAAAAAAATACCCTGGTCACTGAAAGCCCCAAAACTCTAAAATCACGGTTTTAAGGAAAAAAGAAGGGGTTGTGATGTGGAAAAGGGATATAAAATGAAAAGGGATACCTCTTTTTAATAAAGAAATATCCCTTTTTAAGTGGAGGCGACCGGAGTCGAACCGGTGTCCAAACATATTCGCCGAAAGCTTTCTACATGTTTATTTCGTTATTGATTGTCGGCAGCAAACAGGAAACGAACATACCAATTTACTACTTAGCTGGATGGTCTTAAGTGATCAGCACAGCCTTTGATCACAGCATTCCGTTTTATTTTGATGTCGGCGGCGGGGCTTGGTAACAGAACAACCGGCCCGGCGGCCCTAATGACTACTTAATCACTGATTAGGCAGCCATGGCATACTGAGTATTGCCATTTGAGTTTTTCGTATTCAGATTCAACTGCTAATTACGCAACGCAGTACATGCTTACACTCTCAAAGATCTATGCTGTCAAAACCAAACGCCCCCATATTAGTCCGTAGTCGATAGTCTGCAGTCCATCATCCATTTTTTGTAACCAGCAGCATTACTACTATCATCGCCTGTTGTGTCACTCACTTCATCGTTCTGTAATTCTACTCAGCATTTGCGAAGCTCACAACAAGTTGATACATTCTCTGCTACCACTATACTATCAGAACAGCCTGTAAAAATACTACTATTTCTTTTCTTGCAGGCATGAAGCGGGGAAAAAAGCCGAAAGCTCAGTTTGAACCACATAGACCATAGGCCAGATAGGAACATAAATAGCAATCACTATGTGTGTATTTCTATGTACCTATCCGCCTATGTGGTTCAACCCAATGCTATAGCATTTCACCAAAAAATTTACCAGTTCCATCCAAATCCTTAGTTTTATTCCATGACGAACAATGGTCCCGAAAGTTTCTACCTGCAACGGCTTACCGAACTAAAGACAGACAAAACAAACCTCCTCCAAAAAAGGAACCGGCTGGCCTGGCTACGGTTTTTTTCTATTGCTGCGGCCTTTACAACAGCCATTTTAATATGGCCTTACGGACAGTTACCCGCATTGATCTCCTTCTTTACATTTACCGGGTTGTTTATTTATTTCTTAAAACAAGACATAAATAATAATGCTGCCATCGAAAACACCGGACGCCTTATCACTATAAATGAAACAGAACTATCTGTTCTTCGCCACGAGTTTTCACAACTGCCCGGTGGAGATCAGTATAAAATATCCACCCACTCTTATGCAAACGACCTGGATATATTTGGCCATGCTTCCCTTTTTCAATACATAAACAGAACCACCTCTGAACAGGGAAGCGCTGAACTGGCCAGCTGGCTTATGGAACCCGCTTCTGTAATAGAAATAGAAGAAAGACAGCAAGCCGCTAAAGAATTATTAAATGAGCACCAATGGAGACAACAACTACAGGCGTATGGAGTGGCAGATGCTATCACGGTAAGTACTGAACAAAAGATCAGGAACTGGCTTTCTGAGGAAACAAAGTTTATTCACAATTGGCTATGGCGGGTACTGCAATTACTATTACCTGCCATCAGCCTCACTATACTGGGCCTTTATATTTTGGGTATCATTGGGATCAACCAGTTTATCCCTGCCGCTATTGTGTCTATGATCGTTGCATACAGTATTTCAAGAATAGTAACGCCCCTTTATGCAAAATTGAGCAGAATAGCTCCGGAACTGGAAACACTATCCAACAGTATCGGTTTAATAGAGAAGCAGTCTTTTACTGCCACTTACCTGCAACAGCTTAAACAAAAGTTTGCCCATCATCCCGGCAAAGCTTCCGAAAAAATAAAAGGTCTTACCCGTATTTTAGAACGGTTGGACTATCGTCTGAATTTTGTAGTACATATCCCGCTGAACACTTTTCTTTTTTGGGACCTGCAGCAGCTATTTTACCTGGAAAAATGGAGAGAAAGCAACCGACAAAATATTGGTGATTGGTTCAAAGGCCTGGCAGAAGTAGAAGCTATTGCGTCCACCAGTACAATGGCCTTTAATCATCCCGACTGGGTTTTCTGTTCTTTCGCTAAGGAAGAAGGCGTTTTTGAAAGTGAGGCATTGGGACATCCGTTAATTCCAACAAAGAAAAGGATCAGTAATTCTTTTTCTACAAAAGGGCTCAACCAGTTAAATCTTATTACCGGATCGAACATGGCGGGCAAAAGCACTTTTCTCCGTAGTATAGGTGTGAATATGGTATTGGCTATGATGGGTGCCCCGGTCTGTGCCACACGCCTCACCCTTTCACCCATGAAAGTAATGAGCAGTATGCGGGTAAATGATAACCTGGAAGAAAGCACTTCCACTTTTTATGCTGAATTAAAAAAGCTGAAAGAGATCATTGAAGCCGTGAACCGGAATGAGAAAGTATTCCTGTTGCTGGATGAAATATTAAGAGGTACCAACTCGGCCGACCGGCATACCGGCTCCAAAGCACTCATCAAACAACTGATCCATCATAATGCTGCAGGACTGCTTGCCACACACGACCTTGAACTGGCCAAACTGGCGGAAGAATTCCCCGCCCATATCCAAAACTATCATTTTGATGTGCAGGTGGCCAATGAAGAACTATACTTCGACTATAAATTAAAAAGAGGCATCTGCCAGAGCATGAATGCCTCTATATTGATGAAGAAGATCGGGATCGAACTGTGATACTGCAAATGTGAAAATGAGGTAATTTGGAAATGTGAGAATGCCGGCTGTTTCATTTCCACATCTCCTCATTCATCACATTTTCACATTTCATTACACGCCATTCGTACCTCTTACTTCTGACCTCGTACTTCTGACCTTGTACCTCGTACTTGCTATCTGCCCCATCCAAACAAATCATTCCCATTCGCATACAACATCAGGGCCACGAGGATAATAAGACCCACTATCTGTGCATACTCCATGAATTTATCGCTGGGCTTGCGTCCGGTTATCATTTCCCATAAAGTAAACATAACGTGTCCGCCATCCAATCCCGGTATCGGAAGGATATTCATAAACGCAAGGATCACCGATAACATAGCGGTCATTCTCCAGAACCATTCCCAATCCCACGATGCAGAAAAAATAGACCCCATTGATTTGAAACCACCAACCCCCTTGTAACCACCTGTGCTGGGCGTAATGATTGTTTTAAACTGAGCCATGTAATCCTTCAGTTCTGTAAAGGTCATTTTTACACCAGCGGGAAATGCAGGAAGAAAATCGTACTTCGTTATTTCAAGCCGTAACCAACCAAGACTGTCTAATTGTTTATACGATGAATATGGAATAAAGCCAATTTGTGCTTCGTCATTTATTTTTGTCGAAAAACTGGTTTCCTGTCCGTTCCGGTTAACCGTCAACAAAACCTGGGTATTTTTTTTGGTATCCAATACATCAGATAATTCATCAAAATACTGAAACCGGACTGAGTCAATACCGATTATGATGTCGTTTTTGCGAAGGCCTGCCTTATAAGCTGAAGAGGTATCATCCACCCTGGCTACCATGGGAGGAAAGCGGGGTTCAATAAATCCTTTTCTTTTTTGATTTTTATTTTCAATTAACTGGCCGATAAAATTTTCGGGCAGGCTGATTACAATAGGCTTCCCGTCTCTCTCTATCTCCACTTCAGAGCCGGTAATAAGTTTTTTTCTGAAGCGGGTAAGATCATAAACTTCCTTTCCATCCACACCAATGATCTTGTCACCATTCTTAAACCCTATTTTCATAAGTGTGCTATCCCCGATATGTACTCCATACTTCATAGAACTGGAGGGCACTTTTTTATCGCCCCATATCATCAGGATAAAAGCATAGATAACGAATGCAGTGAGAATATTCATTATTACACCTCCAAGCATCACTATTAACCGCTGCCAGGCGGGCTTACTTCTGAATTCCCAGGGTTGCGGAGGCAGTTTCATTTGTTCTTTATCCATGCTCTCATCTATCATTCCGGATATTTTTACATACCCGCCCAACGGCAACCAGCCAATTCCATACACCGTGTCACCCACTTTCTTTTTAACCAGCGCAAACCACGGATCAAAGAAGAGGAAAAATTTTTCCACCCGGCATTTAAACCACTTTGCAGTGATATAATGGCCAAATTCATGAAGGATAACCAATATGGACAGGGACAACAATAATTGCCCGGCCTTTATGCCAACAACAGCCCAGTTAATCGCTAATAAACTCATAGTATTTATTGAAAATAAATCCCGATTTTCATCGGGACTGAATCTGCAGAATGATTCAGAATTGTTTTTTTATAGTTTGATGATATCGGCGGCAAAGTTACGGGCCTCCCCATCGCTGTCAAAATATTCCTCCAGTGTGGGTTTCTCAATAAAGGGGATCATCTCCATCGTTTTTTCTATCACATTGGTCATATCAAGAAAGTTGATACGGTTGCGCAGAAAGGCATATACGGCAATTTCATTGGCTGCGTTCATCACGCAAGGCAGGTTGCCACCTTTATTTAATGCCTCCTGTGCCAACGCAAGATTTCTGAATGTTTTAACATCCGGCTCTTCAAAACTCAGGGTATTTACTTTCTTAAAATCATAGCGGGGAAAGTCATTCGGTATCCTCAGTGGGAAAGTCAATGCATACTGGATCGGTAATTTCATATCCGGCAATCCCATCTGTGCTTTTATACTTCCATCTTCAAACTGTATCATACTGTGAATGATACTTTGGGGATGAATGACCACCTGTATCTGTTCCGGCTTCAGGTTGAACAGCCATTTTGCTTCTATCATCTCCAACCCTTTATTCATAAGTGTGGCAGAGTCGATAGTGATCTTGGCTCCCATATTCCAATTAGGATGCTGCAATGCATGTTCCCTTTTTACATTAACGAGGTAGTTGGGCTTACGTCCGATAAAAGGCCCCCCGGAAGCGGTCAGGATCACTTTCTCGATCTTATTTCTTGTTTCACCAACCAGGCATTGAAAAATAGCGGAATGTTCGGAATCTACCGGTATGACAGGCACTCGTTTCTCTACAGCTTTCTTCATTATGATATCGCCGGCCACCACCAGTGTTTCCTTGTTGGCCAGCGCAATGGCTTTACCATTATCAATGGCCTTTAGTGTGGGGCGGAGACCTGCATATCCCACAATGGCGGCCAGCATCAGGTCATAGCAATCCATAGCTGCCACTTCTTCCAATGCCTTCTCTCCTGTAAATACTTTGATACCTGTTGAAACCAGTGCCTCTTTAACCTTTGTGTATTTTTTCTCATCTCCTATCACCACCACATTAGGATTGAACTTTAATGCCTGCTGTACCAGTAATTCATCATTGGTCTGTGCGGTAAGCACTTCGGCAGAAAACAAATTGGGGTTGGCTTCTATCACATCTAATGCCTGGGTACCGATAGAACCGGTGGACCCGAAGACGGCAATTCTCTTTATCCTTGTTTCCGCACTCATGGCTTCTTGTTTTATCTACTACTTATTAATTAATAATTATGCGCAGCATCCTGCGGATTAATTAATAATTTCTCCTGCTCAAATATTACCAGTTCATTCGCTATCTTTCTATCATTGCTTAACCTGGGTACTTTATTCTGCCCACCCAATTTACCGATTGATTTCATGTAATCAATAAATCCGTTCTTCCGGATGGTAGTGATCTTTAATGGTCTGAGTATATTACCACTGATAAGGTCATCATAATACACATTCTTCTGACGGAGCTGCAGGTCCAGTTTGGCAGCAAAAACCTCCATATCCTGCGGCCTGTTTTCAAATTCCACAAACCATTCATGGTACGATTTTCCGGCATCGCTGCTAACAAACGGCGCTACGGTAAACTCTGTTACCTGCACCTTTTCTTCAGCGGCAATATTCAGCATACTTTGCTCCACTTCTTCAGCGATCACATGTTCTCCAAAAGCAGAGATAAAATGCTTTGTTCTGCCGGTTACTATCAGCCGGTAAGGTTCAGTAGAAACAAATTTTACTGTATCGCCTAAATTATAACCCCACAATCCTGCATTACTGTTGATGATCATTGCATAATTCTCTCCCACCTTTACATCTCTTAACGACAACCGGGTTGGCTGCTCATTAAATATTTCGCCGGCAGGCACAAACTCAAAAAAGATGCCGCTATTGGTATTCAATAACAATCCCTCTGCCTCCTGCGAATCCTGGAAAGCAAAGAAGCCTTCGCTTGCCGGAAATAATTCTATTGTATCTATCTTTCTGCCGATACTTTCCAGCAGCCTGGCTTTATAAGGCTCAAAGTTTACGCCGCCCTGTACCATCACACTAAAGTTGGGAAACAGTTCTCCCACTTTCTTACCGCTTCTCTTTATCAGTTCATCAAAGTACATCTGCATCCACGGGGGAATACCGCTGATGAGGGTCATGTTCTGGCTGATGGTCTCGTCCACAATTTTATTCAGCTTGGTTTCCCAGTCTTCTATACAATTGGCCTCATAAGAAGGCAATTGATTGGTGCGGAGATATTTCGGTACATGATGGTTCACAATACCGCTTAGCCGGCCGGTAGGAATGCCACCAACCCGTTCCAGTTCCGGGGAACCGGACAGGAAGATCAGTTTTCCATCGGCAAACCGGGTATTCCCTGTTTCGGCCATATAGCAAAGCAGGGCATTGCGGGCCGTATTGATATGGTTGGGGATAGATTCTTTGGTTATGGGGATATACTTGGTGCCGCTGGTAGTGCCGGAAGTTTTGGCAAAATAGATGGGTTTGCCTTTCCAAAGCACATTATGCCGGCCCTCTTTGATCCTTTCTATCCAGGGTTTCAGTTGCTCGTAATCCCGGATGGGGATGGCCTGGCGGAATTCTTCGTATTTAGTCACTTTGTCAAGCCCTGATTCCTTGCCAAATTCCGTTGACCGGCCTGTTTTGAGCAGGTATTTCAGGATATTTTCCTGGTCGGCCACAGCTGTAGCCATTCCTTTCCGGATACCTTTATATATATAAGATGCAAACGGGCGGGCTAAAAAAGACTTGATTTTCATCCAAAAATGTTCATTTTGCAATAGAAAACCTTCAAACTGGCCTTGCAGGCCCTTGCCAAAGGGGTACAAATATAACGGATGCGGGGTCAAAAAGGGGTGCAATTATTGTTCATAAATCTTTGATTCCCCGTTTGCGAGTACGAATTTTCCCCTTACCTTTGCCGTCCTAATTTTAAACGTATGATAGCTGTAGTAAAAGTAGCCGGACAACAATATAAAGTAGAAAAAGATCAGACTTTATATGTTCCCCACCTGGATGGAAAAGCAGGTGATAAAGTGGACCTTGAAGTTTTGCTGACCGGTGCCGAAGGCAAATTAGCTGTAGGTTCAGCTGTAAAAGCAAAAGTTCAGGCAGAGATCGTTGACCATGTAAAAGGTGATACGGTAATTGCTTACAAGCAAAAAAGAAGAAAAGGCTTTCATAAAAAGAAAGGTCACAGAACTGCTTATACAAAAATCAAAGTAACTAGTATTGCTTAATCAGGTTGCTGATTAACCGATAAACTGATCAACTAATAAACTTAATACAATGGCACATAAGAAAGGTGAAGGCAGCGTAAAAAACGGTCGCGACTCACAAAGCAAACGCCTTGGTGTAAAAATCTTCGGTGGCCAGGCGGCAATATCTGGAAACATTATTGTACGTCAGCGTGGTACTGTTTATCATCCTGGTAAAAATGTTGGAGTAGGAAAAGACTTCACATTATTTGCATTAAGTGATGGTGTTGTTGAGTTTCGCAAAGCAAAAAACAACAAAACTTATGTTTCTGTAGCCATCGCTGAAGCATAACCTGTTTTACCTCGTTTAGAAAATTGTGGAAAAAAAATTTGGGTAGTATAAAATAATTGTTATTTTTACTATCGTTAACCCATTTTTACTAACATTAAATTCTAAACAAAATGGCTACTAAGAAAAAAGCTGCTAAAAAAGCTGCTCCTAAAAAGAAAGCTGCTAAGAAAAAAGCTGCTAAGAAAAAGAAATAAGTTGAAAGACTTTTTCAACGAAACTGAAAGTCCCGCCTCTGGCGGGACTTTTTTAATGTAATGTCAGACCGGGACGGTCAGACATTACAATCAGGTACCAACTTTCCCTTCTGATAAGTGACCCCGGTCGTTATTTATATAAGTCAGACGAAGACCGTACCGGCCTGACAAATCAACCTGTAGTTAATTTATAAAAGTCGGACGGAGACCGTACCGGCCTGACAAATCAACCAGTCGCTAATTTATAAAAGTCAGACGGAGACCGTCAGACTTTTATAAATTAGCAGTATGGATAACGCTGCCATTGCCGACAATTTTTCGCTGCTGGCCAAACTTCTGGATATCCACGGCGAAAATTCCTTCAAATCGAAAACCTATGCTGTTGCCGCTTTCAACATAGAAAAGCTGCCCATGCCCCTGAAAGACACCCCCCGTGAAAAATTATTCAGCATAAAAGGAATTGGCACCAGTACCGGTGAAAAAGTAATTGAACTGATCGATACGGGCAAAATGGAAGCCTTGCAACAGTTAATCGCCGATACACCGCCAGGAGTAATCGAGATGCTCAATATAAAAGGCATAGGTCCTAAAAAGATCCATACCATCTGGAAAGAAATGGAAATTGAATCATTAGGTGAATTGCTATATGCCTGTAATGAAAACCGCCTCACTCTTTTCAAGGGATTTGGTGAAAAGACACAGCAAAACGTTCAGGAAGCAATTGAGTTTTATTATTCCAACCAGGGCCATTTTTTATATGCCCAATTAGAAGAGATATTCCCGCAGATAGATACTTATCTAAAAAGACTCTTTTCGCCGGAGAAAGTATCTGGTACCGGCGCTTACCGAAGACAAGCATTGACCATTGAAGAACTCGAGTTTGTTGTATTAGAACCCATTGAGGCCATCAAACCAAAATTTCAAACGGCCCAGCCGCCTGAATTGCTGGAAGAAACAGCCGGTACCCTTTTATACAAATTAAAGAATGGATTAAAACTCCGTTTATATACCGGTGGTACCAACAGGGCTGAACAATTATTCCGCACAACCGGCAGCCCTGAATTCCTCGAATCATTTCACAGATCATTCCCGGGTCTGAAGTGTAAAGGCGATGAGACTAGTACCGATGAGATCATTTTTACCAAAGCCAATATCCCCTACATACCTCCCTGTCTCCGGGAAACAAGCGGCATCATTGAAAAAGCTAAAAAGAATAAACTCCCCCAACTGATACAAACAGAAGATGTACGTTCCATCATTCACAGCCACAGCAACTGGAGTGATGGCAGCAATACAATTGAAGAAATGGCGAAGGAGTGCATAAAACGGGGATTGGAGTACCTGGTCATTTCCGATCACTCGCAGACCGCCTTTTATGCAAACGGTCTGAAGGAAGATCGCATAAGAGAACAACACCGCTATGTTGATGAGCTGAATAGTAAACTCAGACCATTTAAGATCTTTAAAAGCATTGAAAGCGATATATTGAACGATGGCAGCCTCGATTACCCGGAATCGGTATTAAAAACCTTCGACCTGGTGATCGCTTCTGTGCACAGCAACCTGAAGATGCCTGAAGATAAAGCCATGAAACGGCTGATCACAGCGATTGAGAACCCTTACACCACCATCCTTGGGCATATGACAGGCCGCTTGCTGCTAAGCCGTAACGGCTACCCGCTGGATCATAAAAAGATCATTGATGCCTGTGCGGCGAACCATGTTGTGATAGAATTAAATGCACACCCCCGCAGATTGGATATTGACTGGAAATGGATCGATTATGCTATAGAAAAGGGAGTATTGCTTTCCATTGATCCTGATGCCCATGCTCTCGACGGGTTCGATGATGTAAAATACGGCGTACTCGCTGCGCAAAAAGGCGGAATGTCCAAAGCCAATAACTTAAGCAGCTTTAGCCTGAAGGAGTTTGAGGATTTTTTGAAGAAGAACAGGACATTGAAGAAAATTTAAGAACCTGGTTCAGTATTAACGATACACTGAATGCATCACAGTTCCATTCTTGTTGTCAGCACCTGTTTTCCCGATAAAAGATCACCACCCTATTCCATAATCTTCTCCATGATTACTGCTGCCTCCCCAAAAACTTCCATGCTTCCAATCGAACCAGATGGCATTAATGGGGCCGCTGGTACGGTCATCAAAAGTCAGGGTGTATCCCATTTTCCTTAATTCATTTCTAACCGCTTCAGGAGTTTTATCATGCAGTAATAAATGTCCCGGCCTCGGCTTCCGGTCGTCTGTTTTTGTGCCTCCCAATGATAACCACAACTGATTGCTGTTAATATTCGCCGCTTCACAAGCCTGTTGCACCGTCATTCCAAACTCCACCATATTCAGGAAGAACTGTAATAGGTTTTGATCCTGTGTATCACCTCCCTGTACGGCAAAAGACAGAAAGGGTTTTCCATCTTTCATAGCCAGTGTTGGCGTTAGCGTTACCCGGGGCCGTTTGCCGGGTTCTATCACATTAAATGGATTTAATGATGGATCCAGTACAAAGCTTTGCAAC
>CAYUCU010000035.1:0-24599 GCA_964443345.1 uncultured Chitinophaga sp. | reverse complement strand
AAAGGTTGGATACGCATAGCCTTTAGTGTTCTGGTTAAGAAATAAGCTATGATGGGACGACAGGATGCAAGGTAAAACGGGTTTCCAAATTTTGGGGGGGTCATTTAGTATTCGCTCGATTTTCTGAGTATCCGCTCGATTTTCTGAGTATTCGTTTTTTGGGGTGCCGAAAAATGCCCGGTTTTTTCTCCTGGACCCCTGCTTTTTTGCTCAAAAAAACCGGTTAGTTACGGTACTGTTCAGGCCGATGACGGGGCGATAGAAGTTAATTGATTTGGAGACCAGGTCTGTTGATAACAGTTCGCAGTTTGATAATACGGGTGCCGGATAAATTGATGAAGGGGCCGGGTGGTTTGAAGAACTTTCGCATGTTATTGAGACAGGTTCTGGGTCTATTGATAGCCGTTTCGAGTTCGTTGATAAGGGTTTCAGGTCTATTGATAGAGGTTCCAGGTCGTTTGAGAGGGGTATCGCATGACATTGAGGCAGGTTTCGGGTCCATTGATAAGGGTTCCAGGTCCGTTGATAGCCGTTCCAGGTCTATTGATAAGGGTATCGCATGACATTGAGGCAGGTTTCGGGTCTATTGATAGAGGTTCCAAGCCCGTTGATAAGGGTTCCGGGTCCATTGATAGAGGTTCCGGGTCTATTGATAAGGGTTCCAGGTCGTTTGAATGAGATGATTATGATGTAGTTGTGGTGGTTTTGGGTGTTTTTTTATCGTTTTGGCAGTTTTTGGGGGCTTTTCAGTCGTGGTCACAGATTAAAGACAATTACGATGCGGCTACTCGTGCGTAGTTACAAACTACGCACAACAAGGAAAGCCTGAAGGGCTGGTATTATTATTAGAACAAAATGGCGTGTTGGGATCAAAACCCCGAAGGGGTGACACCGTAAGGGAGAACAAAGGCGGGTTTGGCGGTTGTTGCAAAAATCAGGGTCGTTGCTGCAATTTTAAAGCTAATTTATTTAGTTAATTATACTAAATTTATTAGTATTGCGGTTGATTATGTACATAAACTGTAAAACCTTCTTCAGCTTTAAATACGGAACGTTCTCCACTTCTGAATTGGTGAAAGCAGCGGCGGATAATGGTGTAACGGCACTTGCACTTACTAATATCAATTCCACCTGTGATATATGGGACTTTGTAAAATTCTGCCGGGCTGAAGGCATCAAGCCTGTTACCGGTGCAGAAATACGGAATGACGGAAAGCTGTTGTATATCCTTCTTGCCGCAAACAACAGGGGCCTTGCGTGGATCAATGAGTTTTTGTCTTCCCATCTGCAAGCGAAAAAACCTTTTCCTGAAATGAGCACCACTCATTCTTTTTTTGCGGATGAATGGGACGGGTTTGTTATTTATCCTGCTGATAGCAAAAAAGCAGCTGACCTTTTTTCTAATGAACGCATTGGCCTGCTGCCATCTGAAGTGAATAAACTGTTTGGTAAAAACCTTCAACCCTACCGTGATAAGCTGGTAATACGCCAACCAGTAACCTTTCAAAATAAAACCTACTATAATGTGCACCGCTTATTACGGGCCATTGCTAAAAATGTACTGTTGTCTAAACTACCGGTAGAAGATACGGCAGCACCTGATGAAACATTTGTTTCGCCAAGTACACTGATCGATACATTCAAGTTATATCCCTATATGGTAACGAACACTTACAGACTGATTGACGCCTGCCGTATAGAAATGGATTTTGGTACCGATAAGAATAAGAAAAGTTATGGCGGCTCGACGGATGATGATAAGAAGCTCCTGGAAAAACTGGCGAGGCAGGGAATGCTGGCGAGATACGGCGCTAAAAACAAGGTGGCGAATGAACGACTGGAAAAAGAATTGAAAATAATCAGCGACCTGGGGTTTAATTCTTACTTCCTCATCAACCATGATATTATCCGCTATGCACAATCTAACGGATACTATTATGTAGGCAGGGGGAGCGGGGCTAATTCGATAGTGGCTTACTGTTTACGAATTACGGATGTGGACCCTATTGAGCTGAACTTATACTTTGAACGTTTTTTAAATCCGCACCGCACTTCACCACCGGATTTTGATATTGATTTTTCGTGGACGGACAGGGATGAGATCATTGATTATATTTTTAAACGGCATGGAAAAAACCATGTGGCCCTGCTGGGGGCTTACCCCACTTTTCAGCATGATGCCATCATTCAGCAGTTGGGAAAAGTATTCGGATTGCCACCTGATGAAATAAAAGCATTGAAGCGGACCACAGCACCGCAGGACTCTATTCATAAACTCATTATCCAATACGGGGCGCTGATCAGAAATTTTCCCAGCAATGTATCTATCCATGCCTGCGGGATGCTGATAACGGAGCAGCCTGTTACCGATTATGTAACACTTTTTATGCCGCCGAAGGGATTTCCTACGGCGCAACTGGATATGCATGCAGCGGAAGATGTGGGCATGAACAAGTTTGACATACTAAGCCAGCGGGGGCTGGGGCATATCAAAGAGGCACTGCGGCTAATAAAAGAAAACAAAGGACATGATGTTAACATACACGATTTTGAAAACTTCCGCAAAGATCCTGCTATCTGTACTCAGATACGGGAGGCTAATACTATCGGCTGCTTTTATATCGAATCTCCGGCGATGCGTCAACTACTGAAGAAATTGCGTTGTGATGATTACCTGACACTTGTAGCTGCCTCTTCCATCATCCGGCCGGGTGTGGCACAGTCAGGCATGATGCGGGAATATATTTACCGTTATCATAACCGGGATGCGGTAGTGTATCTGCACCCGGTATTTGAAGAACACCTGTCTGAAACGTTTGGTGTGATGGTATTCCAGGAAGATGTGATAAAGATCGCCCACTACTTTGCCGGGCTTGACCTGGGCGAAGCTGATATATTGCGCCGGGCCATGAGCGCCAAGTACCAGCACAACAATAAGTTCAGCATGATCCGGGAAAAGTACTTTGCCAGTTGTAAACGTCTTGGTCACTCTGATGCACTGGCGGAAGAAGTGTGGCGGCAGATGGTAAGTTTTGCAGGGTACAGTTTTAATAAGGCGCACTCTGCCAGCTTTGCGGTGGAGAGCTATATGAGTTTGTATTTAAAGACCTACCACCCAAAGGAATTTATGGTGGCGGTGATCAATAATTTCGGCGGCTTCTATTCGAGGGAACTATATTTTTTAGAATTGCTGAAATGCGGGGGCAAGATCAATGCGCCTTGTGTGAACCGCAGCGATCATTATACTAATATAAAAGGTCATGAAGTGTATGTGGGATTTATTCATGTAAAAGGATTGCAAGATAAACTGACAGAAGCGATACTGGAAGAACGAAAGGCCAACGGACCTTACCTGCACCTGCAGGATTTTATTGAACGCATTAATCCGGGGCTGGAGCAACTGAACACTTTAGTAAGCGTGGGAGCATTTCGGTTTTCGGGAAAAACCAAAAAGCAATTGCTGTGGGAAGCTAACTTTTTGCAAAAGAAACACCAACCGGCCCTGCATATGGGACAGGCCTTGTTTGAAGAACCACCACTGGAATTTCAATTGCCTGAACTGACCGACCTGCCGCTGGATGATCTGTATGATGAAATGGAGATACTGGGCTTTGCTTTATCTAACCCGTTTGCACTGGTGAATGATGACCCCGCAAAATATATATCAGCAAGGGAGGTGGAAAAACATACAGGGAAAGTGGTGACGATGCTGGCGTACTTTATTGCGAGAAAGCATGTAGTGACGAAGGATAATAATGAAATGTTCTTCGGGACATTTGTGGACAGTAAATTAGACTGGATAGATACGGTTCATTTTCCTGATGTGGCCGGGCAGTATCCGTTGCATACCAGCGGGTTTTATAAGATAACGGGAAAGGTGGTGGCGGATTTTGGGGTGTGCAGTGTGGAAGTGCGAACGATGTATAAGGTGGGGTATAGGGAGAGACGGTATGTGGGTTTGTAAGTGTGCAAGTTTGCAAGTTCACAAGTTTGTAAGTTCACAAGTTCACGAGTTTAAGGTTTAATAGTTTAAGGTTGGGTCGTTCAGTGGGATTTGGGTTTTGTTATTTGGAATTTGTTTTTTGGGATTTATTATTTGGAATTTTTTTATGTGGTTATGATTTTAAGTGAGGAGAGACATATTGCGCATTTGGACCTGGATACATTTTTTGTATCGGTGGCGTGTTTACAGAATCCCCGGTTGATTGGCAAGCCGGTGCTGATAGGGGGAGGTGGCGACAGGGGTGTGGTGGCCTCGTGCAGCTATGAAGCCCGCAAATTTGGTGTGCACAGCGCCATGCCTATGCAGATGGCAAAAAGGCTCTGCTCTCATGCCATTGTAGTGCAGGGCGATATGGAAAGCTACAGTAAGTACTCCCGGCTGGTGACAGACATCATTAAAGACAGTGTGCCGCTGTTTGAGAAATCATCTATTGATGAGTTCTATATTGATATGACCGGAATGGACAAGTATTTCGGTTGCAAACTCTTTACCGATGAACTGAAAAGCAAAGTGCTGAAGGAAAGCGGCCTGCCGGTATCTTATGCGCTGGCGAGTAATAAACTGATCAGCAAGGTGGCTACCAATGAGGTGAAGCCGAATGGGCAGATAGAAATACCCTTTGGTAATGAGAGGGGCTACCTGGCACCGCTGAGCATTATGAAGATACCGGGCGTAGGTAAGGAGACCGGCTACCAGTTGCTGAAGATGGGTGTGGAAACCGTGAAGGTGCTGAGTGAAATACCGGTACAACTGCTCCAAAACCTCTTGGGCAAGAATGGCACCGAACTGTGGCGCAAGGCCAATGGCATAGATGAAACACCGGTAGTGCCCTTTCATGAACAGAAATCCATCTCAACGGAACGCACTTTTGAGCAGGATACCATAGATGTGAATTTCCTGCATAGTGAACTGGTACGAATGACGGAGAAGATAGCTTATGACCTGCGGAAACAAAACCGCCTGGCCGGCTGTGTGACGGTGAAGCTGCGCTACTCCAACCACGACACTTGTGTGAAGCAGCGCACCATACCGTATAGTAATGCTGACCACCTGTTATTGGAAACAGCCAAGGAACTTTTTAACCAGCTTTTTGAGCGGCGGATGCTGATACGGCTTATCGGCATCCGCTTTACCAACCTGATACCGGGCAACTATCAGATAAGCCTGTTTGATGATACACAGGAAATGGTGAAGCTGTACCAGGCGATTGATGGGGTGAAGAAAAGGTTTGGGGAGGGGTTGGTGGGGAGGGCGGTGGTGCGTAGTTGGAAGCTAGGCACAACGGGGAATATGGAAATGTGGAAATGAAAGGGATAACAGGCTGACCGTGAAAAAACGGATGGTAGGTGGGTGAATAGACTACTGGACGGGTTGGGAGACGGGTGGATATTTGAGAAGAGGGAAAAATACCATGTTTTGGGTATTGTGATACCTGAATAGAGATTTTAGTTTGTAATATCAATTCTGATTTATTACAAATACTACTCAGTATAAAAATAATTCATTAAAGGAATAAAAACCATTTCATATGCGAAAAATAGCAATCATCTTCATCTTAACTATGACAGCCTTATTTTTAAATAAAAAGGCAATGTCCCAGGATGTGGCAACTGATAATGATGGCAAGCCGATTTTTGTTTTGCCAAGCACAAAGAAAATTCTTCCTGAGGTTGCATTAAACACTGTGGGTTTTTCTTATACACCCTTTCACTTAAAGAGGGTTAAGTATTATGTAATGGAAGGGGGTGTGAAAAAGTACACCATGTATAAATCAACCACGATAAATCTGAAGGCAAGCATAATCGGCAATGACGAGGATGTTCTGCTGATTGGCAAGGATATGAAAGTGGCACCTCATTTTGAGATTGCGTTTAACAGAGGTATTGATACGTTAATTAATCCTTCAAGGATCAATAAATATTATACTTTTTCTGCAGTGTTATTTGCCGATGTTCAAAGTTTTGATCTTTATGATACGGTAAATAAGAAATTTCTGGCTGATAAATACAGGCGTACAAGTATTGGTGGAAGAGTAAGTTATAATCAGTTTTTCGGTACAAGGTCAGCTTTAGCACTAAACTTATCTTATAGCAATTCAATCGTGACGGATGACCTTACATCTTATCAGAAAAGATCATCTAATGAGCTTTATGTAGATGGAAATATAGCAACTAATGGCACGACAGATGGTTATTTGTCGCCAGTTTCTCCCGTAAGTAACTGGAGATTTTCGATAGCATACCCTCAGTTCTTGGGTGGGAAATCAAGAATGGCAATTATTCCCTATTATTTTGTAAAATTCGGAGAAGGGTTGACTCCCAAAAATAATGCAGGAGTATTATTCACAATTTTAAATGACAAGTTTAGAAATTTTGACAAACCCAATGGAAGTTATGATCAAAGCGCCAGGTACACATTTGAAACTGCGTTTAGCATCGGGCTGAACTTAATTAGTACCGGTACAGAAAAAAAGAATTATATATTCTTATCCGGAACGGTTTCGTTCGGCAAGAGTAAGCCAAAAAGCGATATCGAGAATTCAAGAGCAGTGGCTAATAATGTTTTCTAGCAGGATTGGCAGAAAGTTGGGATCTAATTACCTTTCCAGTCATTAGTTCCAAACTCATAACAACTACGCTAAATATCTTAGAATTGATATAGGCCGGAACACTAAGTAGAATGGGACGTGGTTGGAAACTACGCACAACGAGGGAAACTTCTGACTGAAAATATTACTTGAATGTTATTAGGCAATTTAGAAAAACTTTAATCTCAAAAGTCTCGTATGCAGGATAAAAAAAACGATAAAAAAGACAAACAAGATGAGGGAAAATCTGAGTTTGATTATTCCATGATGTCTTTCAATGAACAAAGACAACTAAAGTTTATAGATCAATTACCAAAACTGGTTTGGCCATTAATAGCTTTAGTGGCACTCGTAGTCCTAATGCCAAAAATCTCCGCTTTAGTTAAGAAAGCAAAAACTGTAAAGGTGTTTGATATAGAAATTGAATTAAAATCTTCATTCGATGATTATAACAATTCTAGACAAATCGTGGATAGTATTTCAAAACTTCGGACTGAAAGAATAAGGGAATCGTTGGGTGAAAGGGAAAGTTATATACCAACCAGAAATCAGGAGAGAATTATTAGTCGTGTAAATCGTTTAGAAGATGATTTTGCTACTAATAACTATAAATTACTTTGGGTTGACGACCATCCTTCAAATAATGTGTATGTAGCCAGAATACTTCAACTAATCGGTTTTAAAATAGAACATGCCGGGTCTACACAATCAGCAATTGAATTACTTCAATTGACGATAGCGGATACTAGTTTAAAGCACTATGATGTGATAATTTCTGATTTTAGTAGAGATGACACACTTCACGATAGTGATGGATTAAAATTCGCTGACTTTACAAAGAGTTTGGACTACTCGGCACCAATAATTTTTTTCACTAGCAGTTATGACGAAAAAGTGAATGGTATACCTAGCAGCATTTTCGCTGTAGCCCATAGGCCTGACTACCTCATTAACTATGTTTTAGACGCAATTGAGAGAGGTGGAACACCATTTCCTAATGGTAAATATCCTTAAAGAGATATATGGCAAATATCTGCAGGTTTGCCACTATGGCAGATAATTAATATGCTCTCTTAAGCACGGTAAATGATCATGAGGGGGATATATTATATTTCCTGTTAGAAGCATTCGTATTCATTGTCAGCAAAGAAGAAAGGGTTATTGTTTTAGAGAATTCATGCCATCATTGTATTGAGGACTTTTGAATTACGAAGTGGAAGATTGAGAGAGTAAAAATTACTGACTAAGGTTAAGATAATTGTTGAATACTCACAAGTACAGAAATGGGAACTTAGGGAAGCAGCATGCTCATCTTAATGATCGGAATCCGGTTTACCAACCTGATACCGGGCAATTACCAGATAAGTTTGTTTGATGATACACAGGAAATGGTGAAGCTGTACCAGGCGATTGATGGAGTGAAGAAACGGTACGGGGAGGGGTTGGTGATGCGGGCTACTGGTGCGTAGTTGCAAACTATGCACAACGAGGACAACCTCGACTTGAATGGAAATGCAGATAATAATTTATGCTACTGATAATGGTAGAAAAGCTATCCTGATTAAATGATTGGAATAAGTGTAAGAATAATTGGTAGTAATATTCCTTCGATATTTGCTCTCTTATTTTTGTAATAGAGATATGCAGCTAGAAATAGTGCTATTTGCCACGTAATATATATCGAAAGCCTTTTTGGGTGAGTTCCTAGCCAATTCCATTTTATGAGAAAATTAAAAGTCCAAAGTATAATTGAACTTGTAATGAGATTTACAAGTAATAATATTTTGGTCTGATAGGACATAGGTGAATCTATTTTGGTTAACTTTTGTCCTCCACGTTTCATAGAATAGGCAACATTAAGAAGTTGCAGAATATTTTCATTCCATTGTGACTTATTTTTATTTTTTGAAGGTTTAAATTTAATTCTATCGATTGTGATAACGTAAAGAGAATGCTCTTGAAAATGATCATTTGAAATTTGTCGAAGTTGTAAACGCAAAGCCTCTGCTTTGCCAGTTTCAGGGAATTGTAAATTCAAAACCTGGTCTATGAGATTTTCTATGACTAGATAATTATATGAGGTGGCTGAAACACTCATTAGAATCAGCTTATTTGAATTAAATTTTCTTTCAAAGCATGAATCACACATCCAACCCTAGATTTTACACCTAGCTTGTTGAAGAGGATTTCTCTATAACCATCAACTGTCCTTGGGCTTATATTTAGTTTTTCTGCAATTTCTTTATAAGTAAAATCGGTGGCAAATTCTCTTAATACAGTTAGTTCTTTTTTACTCAATTTTATCGTTAAACCAGTTGATTTATTATTTACAAGATTAGTGAATGGGAGTGTCTGAAGAGTCAATAGAAGACTGAGTGTGACATTTTCATCATAAAAATACCCTTTAGTCAAAACCGAATGGATGACTCTTGATAACTTTGAGATTTCTTCACTTTTGTCTATATATGCTCTCACGTTTTTTTCAATGACTACCGATGCGATTTCTTCTGGTTTTGAAAAGTCGGCAAGAATTATAAACTGAACTTGAGGAAATGTTAAACGAATAATTCTTAAAAGGTCAAATCCTTCTAATCTATTTAAACCAAATTCTAATAAAACAATGTCGATTCTTTTTTTGAAGGTTATTAAATTCTTAAGCGTTGTATGGTCATTGTTACATCTAAAAATTTCTTTAAGTTTTAGTTTATTTAGGCGTGAGCTAGAATTTAGTGTCCTGATTACGATACTACTTAATTCTTTATTATTACCTATATAAACGAATTGCGCTTTATTTTTCGAAAATCCCATTCCTTGTTGATTTGTACCAACAAATATATGGGCGAAATAGCCCGGAAAAATTCGTAAATATACTAAGGAAAAATACGTTTTTCTTGGCTTTACCTTTAATACTGAAACTTAATTAACGAACTAACTTACGAAATGCTCTAATGAACTGGAAAAGCAGGTAAGAATTTAAAATCCTTGAAATATTATCCAAGAGTTTAGCCTTTGGAGATACATTCTCAATTTTATCGAGTTCAAATAAGGTTTTGAATCCATGGACAGGATTTATAAATTCAAAATAATTCGAGAGATGTGTTATAAAGCTATAACTTATCGAGTTTTCGAAATGTAATAGAGCGAATACTAAATTGTACATTAGTAAATTTAGAAATATTAACCAGGATAGAGCCTGAATCCAACTTTGCCCAAAATTATTGCTCCATTGATTAGACCACAAAATGAAACGTTCGCTAAAACGAAACAAATGTTTTTCAGTGTTTAGATATTTTCTATACATAAACATTTCTTGTCGCTCAAAAAATAGTTCAGAAATTTTATCGCAATTTTTTGCCATAACTATTTTCAATTGCCTATAAATTTCTGAATATTTTTTATAATCTTCTTTGCTTATATGAGCTACGTCCTTAATTCTTTCACACCAAATTATGCCCATTGGGATAATATCTATAAAGCTGCTATTTGAGAGTCTAATTTTTCTAAAATGTGAAAAATCACATCCAACTATTTCTAGTTTGCCAAGATTTGAATTTGTAATCGAAATGTTGCCAAAGTAATTATAAAAGGTTTTTAAGTTTGAAATTTTGACTACTCCGTAATTTGAGAAGTTTTCTAGGGTAATGTCCATGACTTTCAAATTGTTGATAACCAATTGAGCTCCACCATTTATTCCGTTAATGTATAGCCTATCCAAGACAGCGTTTTTAATTAATATGGACGTTTTTGAATCTGGTAAATAGTCCAAAATCAACTCTTTACTCCACCTTGAACTTTCTAAATTGGAAGAAGTTCTGTAAAATGTTAATGTATAATTGGTGTTACCTGGAATAATGTTGATTTTGTTATTAATCCAATCTAAATCAAATGAAATTGAAGTTAGAAAATTATTTTGCTCAAACTTTAATTGACCACAAAAGAAATCTTCGAAAATAATTAATGAATCATAAGTAATAATATCCTGTTTGCATTGAACAAGAATAAGATGTCCAATAATCACTTTATTAAAGATAATATGCTTCCTAAATAGACATCCTCTAAATGTAAGATTATCAGGGCGGGCTTCATGTCTGAAAATGACATTACCGATAAAAGTACAGTTGCAGAATGTTAAGTGATCAATCTCTTGGCTTAAATAGAAATTAGCAGAAAAAACGCATTCCGAGAAATGAATACACTTAATTTCATTGAGACCTTCTAGAAAAAAATGTTGCTCAAAATGTATTCCATCAATAAAATGTAGCTTTTCACGAAGACTTAAAGCATGCTCAACTTCATGTTTATCTTTAATCCAATAAAAAGTATCGTTTAGAAGTTCCATAATAATGTTCTCTTATGATGGTATGAGATTTACAATTTACTTTAATAACACCGTTTAATTTTAGTCTCAACTTGTTTGTTTCGAATAATCAATACTTATTTTTAAGAGAGACCCGTTTTATTCATGCATTTAAGTAGCCAGGTTGCTTAAAATCGTTCTGAATGTGATCATTAATAGTATATAACTTATAATTTGGTTTTCTTAGTTAACTGAGTATAGGCAATTCTTCATACACATACGCCTTAGTCGGTTCAAGCACTTCCCTGAAATCTTTTGCAATAGTATGGGCCTGCATTTCTTGTGCAGGGAATTGGGTCGTGGCTATTTCAGAAATGCGTTTTTCCGGAAGGTTGCCTAAAAGCCATTCGTAAGCAAGGTCTTCATTTAGGATGGTGGGCATCCGCATTTTACTGTTGTGTATCTGCTCCATCAAAGAGTTGGCAGCTGTGGTAACAATGGCAAAACTTTCCACATATTCGCCGGTGGCGGCGTCTGTCCAGGGCTGCCAGATACCAGCCATGTAGAAATATTCCCTGTCTTTGAGGGTAATGAAGTAAGGGTATTTATTGGCTGTCTTCAGGGGCTGGCCGGTGCGTTTGTTGAGTGGGTACACATGCCGCCATTCGTAGAAGCCGGTGGAGAGAACAAGACAGCGGCGGTTCAGTGTAGCATCCCGGTATATTTTATTAGGCAAAAGCAATTCTTCTGATACAGCATTGAGGGTGGTGATGGGCGGGTGAAATTTACCAGCAGCATCTTTATAGCCCATCCGCATCTTCACCAGGTCTTCTCTGGTTTCGATGTAAGGCCAGCGGCCGGCATCGGGAATAAAGCCCCATTCCATTTGTACTATGTCGAAATCTTCTTTATCAGGTACTCTTTTAAGGACGGCATTCATGCTGTAATCAAAACCTACCTGCAGGTCACGATTGAGGAAATCATAATTGGCCACTGCTTTTTCGAGTTGCTTCAGTCGTATGAATTCTGCATGGGTTACTTTTTGGCCGTTGTAATAACACATAACTACTGCTTTGATTTTATATGTTCAGCGATCAATGGTCCTATTTGTTCGGCTTCGGGTTGGCGACCTTCAGGTATGGAAGTCCACCATCGAGCTGCGTTGGCATCGAGTGCCCGTGTGATGACAAGGGGTGGCCTTTTGTCTTCAAATACGATTTGATAGACAAATGTGTTTTGTATGGAGTGACGCTGTACACGTATACGGGTACCATTATAATTCAATACAAATGGATCGGAATCGGAAGGCATAGTATTATTAGAGTGTTTGTTGTTCCACTAATTTACCAATTTCTTTGGCTTCTTTGGGAGATTCACCAGCCAAATATTGCCATTTGGGATTGCCTTTGGCATCCTCTCCGAGGAAAAGGAATTTTCGGGAATCATCAGGCCAGATGAGGCGATAGATTGTCTGGCCCTTGTCTTCGGTGATCTCTACTTTTAGTTTTATGTCCTGGTAGATGATGGTGAACATTTGGAATTTGTGTGTATGGATTGTGAAGATAAGGAAGAGTGGGTAATAGGGGAACGTCCGGCATTGGCGCAGTATGGGATTGATGCTGTGTCTGCCCGGCGCTGAACTTGATTAAAGATGGTGAATTTTATTTGAAATGCAAAGCGTATTAATGTACAGTCTGCCGATGACTGAAGAAGAGTAGAGAACAGATGCTTGGCTTACTTTCGTCCGCCTGTAATGCGCCAATGTCATTGATATCCGCTGCTCTTATGAACTTTAAATTTTGAAAAATTTATTGTCTTGTGATAACTCTAGTATTTTATGGTCATCAATATATTTTTTACCTAAAAAAGAAATTCTTTCACGTAAAACCGAAACAATAAATTGACCATTTAATGAGTCTGCGATTTCAAATGTTGATTGGATTTGATTTTTATGAACAATTTCTAATTTATCATGCAATACGAACTTTGGAAAATCAAGTCCTAGGTCATTAAAGTAATTTATAAATGCTAAATCGAAAGCTATAATTTCAGTTTTTTTATAGCCATCTCCAACATTTCCTTCTAAATTATCGAATTGAAATTTTCTATTCTCTGAATCATAATAAATATATAATTTTTCTCCATGAGTTTTATTAGTGTATTGCGTAAAATATTTATTGAAAACCTCACTAATATTTTTATTGAGATCAGCTAGATATGATTCAAATGTTAAGTTTATTTCATTAAATTCTATGGTAAGTCTGTCTATTTCAGATTGAATGTTTTGTATTGTATCAATTTGCAAAACTAGTTTTCCTTTTTCCACATAAAGTTGATTCACTTCCTCCCTTATTTTAATAAGATCGTCAAAAGTTCCCGTATTATCTAATAGGCGCAAAACATGTGATTGCTGTTTCAAGTAATCACTTAACTCTTGCTTTGATGAATTTCTTTCTTGCTCTAGTTTCAATATATGCTGCTCAACAAATTTTAATTTGTTAGACACCATTTTGTTGTGAAATTCAAGTATTTCCTCAAAAGGCTTTTGTATGCTTCCAATTAATAGTTTAGCCTCCTCATACAACTTTCTAACTGCTGTAGGATCAATTTTGGATTCACTATGCAATAATTCATTTCTAGTTTTTTGACTTAAATCTATTTTTGTATTAAGATTTCCGACTAAAGAAGATAACTCTGATGTTTTTGATTTGAGAACTTTTAATTTTTCAAGTAAATCATCGTATGTTTTAGGCAAGTCAATATTTTTTACTTGTTCTTCTTTTTCGTCAATCACACCTTGTAATTGTGTTAATCTACTTTGAAGTCTTGGCAAGTTTGATTTTCCACTAATGCGCTTTAGTTCTCTTTTATGAGAATCAATTTTATCTGAAACTTCTAATCTCTTAGAAATTATTTCTTGATTTGGAAAACCAAAAAGAAATAAATAAAGAGCTTCGTATACAGAATCTTTGACAGTGTGGTGAAGTATCTTATACAAACTAGCTTCTGAATAAGAGTCTGATCTTACAAATTTCTTAATTGTATTTCTAAATGATACCTTAGTTTCATTTGGTTTGATATGAAATATTAGTTCATTTAATTTTTTGTTATAGTCACCAAGAGAATCAGATTTTATATCATTTATGAAAAGATCTTCGGAGGCATTAAAAGATCTTTTTAAAACGAAACGTTTTCTTGCTTTATTAAGAAGAGAAAGAGTAAATGAAACTTCTCCGTTAAGTAAAAAATCTTTAACAGCAGTATTGTCCGATTTATTTTCTTTATCGATGTAAATATCTTTTCCAGTAGAACCAAAACAAAAGTCTATAGAACGGATAAAAGTGGTCTTTCCAACATTGTTTCCTGATCTTGTTGTATCACTAGTAATTGGTGTAGTATCAATGACTAAATTCATCCCTTGCAGCTTAAACGGGATGTCTCTTATAATTCCACTTTTTGACGATATGGTTAATTTTTCTAATAGCATTTTTTAATTCCAGTATTCGAAGTTAATTCAACTGCATCTAAAATATAAAGCCAATCAACTGCATATAGAAAATAGTTATATGTAATCTTTACCTCCGGATATGTAATAATGTACTTATCATAAACCAACTTTGGATCGACAACCTTATGAGGTTCATTATTCAAAAGCTGAATAATACGACTTCCCATAACATACATGCTTTTTTCAGGAGTTATATCTTGTGGTAAAATCATCTTTTATTTGGGTTTTCTAAAACTTTACAGTCAACAAATGCATGGCAAACTATTGCAATAACATTATATTCTACACTTTCAGAGGAAATATGTTCAATTGAAGCAGAATTATTGGCAATTCGCAATAGTAAAGTGTTAATAACTTGCACAATAATATTATCGGCATTGTTTCTAATTACCTCTAGTTTAGCAATAGTCGGATATTTCATTTGGTATTCACCTAAAGTAGTTAAGTACAATGAATTTATAAAACCTAAAAATATCTTCTTGCGCCCTGGTGTGTCAAAATCTAGTGCTTCGTAAGCAGCGTCTATATAAAATCCATTTTCACTATAATTTGTTTCAATTAGTGGTCGATATTTAATTACATTATTAAAATTTATTTTTTCTTCTATTTCTGGCGGCAAAGCTCGAGTTTCTGTTGTATTTGAATCCGAACTTATAGCATTATAAAGTGATAAAACGATTTGATTAACATCCGAAGGATTGTTTTGAAACTTTAAAAGATGCGATAAATATTTTTCATCAACAACAATATTGTTATTTACTGATGTTTGACTGTTGAGGAATCCAAATATTCTTTGTACGATATTCATTTGTTTGTTGTAACAGATTGAGTATTACTATTGCCCTTTGCTTTTTGATTAATAGAATTGTCTGTACTAGTTATTCGCTTATTAATGTTTCTAATGCCATTAATAGCAAAAAGACTAATTATGAATGCAAGGATTCCGCAAACGTTAGCTATAATTGAAATTGTATTTTCCATATTTAAGAGTTTGTGCAAATATAGATATTTATAAGAGCTAAGGAATTATATGCTTTACGGGCGGTATGTTTACAATATGCCACTTTTACTTCGATTTTTTTGATGCAACTATTAGTAGCGCATAACACCTACATTTGTGATATTATACACCACCCGCCCTAAATCAGCACTTCTGGCTATCAGCAATTTAGAGTTCTACTTTTTGTATTGTTGTTTATACAATCCGATTATTGAATATCCGATTTTATACACTTATAACGTTTATTCCCGGTTTTATCTTCCGAACGTACATCAATCTCCGCCACCTCCCAATACCAAAAACAGGGTATTTTTCAAGTTGCTTTTATTCTTCTTCACGTTTGCTCTGACACAAAGCAAGACAGCAATACATAAAAAAATATTTTGAATTGTTGAAGAAAAATGTATTTTCGGTTTTCTTAAAACACTTCCAGAATTATAGATCTTATTTGCGAAGCAGAGTATCTCATTAACTGAAACGGACAAACTTTAGCACAATGAGGTATGGCACTGCGAACGCACTGGAAACGGTGTGTTCCTTTTGCTGTATCAGTTGTGCAAGGCCTTGTCCGGCCTCAGTTAGCTGTATATATTCTTAAGGGCACGCCGTTTTCGTTTGGTGAAATAAATGGTGGTCCTTTTGCAACGGATTGTTTTTTTGTATCGTTTTACTTCCACTTCCTCTACTCACTTCCAGCCATAAGCAATTCCCTGATCAGGGGTGTCTGCTATTTCAATTCTAAGCATGAGATTTTAATTGAGGGTTTGTCCTGAAGGCTTGTCCTGCGGACTGCGCTATGTGTTTTAACCGCAGAGGCGCGGAGACGCAGCGATTTTGTCCTACGGACAAAGCCCTGAACACTATTATTCATCTTTTAAATCGTGCTTATGAAGCAAAATCAATTTCGATTATTTATTTTTTTATTGGCGGTGGCTACAGTGTATGCTGCCTGCCGGAAAACAGACCGGGCGGCATTTAGTCCACCACCGGGAAGCAAAGAGGCCAGGTTTTTTGCAGACCATGCAGCTGCTGATCCATTGGTGCAGTCTATCAATGACTTTATGAAAACAAGGAATGAGAAAACCCATTTCACCGACAGGGTGATACAAAAAGTGGGCTACCCTTTTTGGGATAAAGCCATCACCTTACCTGGAAATGCTGGTGAGAGTGTAACCGGCGATTCTGTTGAACTTACCTTTATCCCCATTGTAAGAGACACCCAGGACTATGTAAATGCCACACTGGCAGTGATTACATCACCCACAGACACATCATACAAGATCCTTTGTGACTGGCAGTACCGGGATACCGCTGCAACGGGTATGCCTTCGAAAGATTTTACATTGACCATGATGAAGCTTGATAAGGCGGTGTTTGGCAACCGGGTATTTACCATGATGGATACCACCATTTTCGATAGTAAGACCAAGTACATACAGTTACGAAATACTGCCAACAATATTATGGGCAAGGGTGGCAACCCATCTTCCACATCATTGGTGTACTACTATTACATTTGCTGGACAGAATTTCAGGACAAGCATGAGGGGCAGTTGCATGGTTGCTATCCGGGTCAGCCGGATTGTAATGAGTATAATGAAGTAGAGGTTTGTGCAACTGTATCGTGGGAAGGAGGTGGTGGTGCTGGCGGTACCGGCGGTGGCGGTACCGGTGGTACTGGCGGAACAGGCGGCGGTGGTGGAGGTGGTACAGGTGGTGGAGATGATGATGACATACCACCTGATTGCGGAACAGCAAGTTTTGCAGGTAGCGGAAGCACAAGCAATTTACTACCCTGCGACCCGGGATGGATGCCGGGGGGTGGTGGAAGTACACCGCCTCCGGATGAACCTATTGATACATTATTGAAGAAATATTCCAGAGCAATCAAGGATACAGCGGTACATATTTATGATGTATTAAGTAAGCCAGCTAATATAGAGTATGCGTTTACAGGGGTCTCTATTAATAATCAAATTACAGTAAAGCATGTAAAAACCAATGGCGACAGCCTTGCTGTAATTCCTCATGTAATGATTGGCCATGAAATACTGCTTTTTACGTGGCATTCTCATGTAAGCAAGGATGGTAATATTGCAAAGAGAGGATCATTTTCTCCGGCAGATATTGACATGTTGAGGAATGTTCGCTGCTTAACACCTAAGTTTGTCTCCTTTGCAGATTGCAGAAATAAGCGGTATGCTTTAGTAATAACTGATGTAGTAAAAGCAAAGGCTTTTTTTAACAATAATGATTACTATGCCATACGTGATAATCATACCACCTCAAGTTCGGGAAATGCCCAGGAAAGAGATGAACAAAGTATTATTAATGTCATCAAAAGCCTTTCTGTAAACGGAATAGCTTTTTACGTAAGCAATGATAGCCCTGATTTTCAAACCTGGACCTTACTTAATCCTTAAAAAAAAAGCATATGAAAAAGTATATAATTTCTTTAATTGTGTTAGTTATCATGTTTAGCAACAAAACAATTGCCCAAACCAATGATTCTGTTGTCAACCGGTTGTTGCAAATTGATGAATCCCTTTTTATCAACAAACCACTTGATTCGATTATTGCAAAACTGCCTTCAGGCTATATCAGTATGAAGGTGTATGGGCTAAGAGCCACAGCAAGGTCGCTGGTTTTTTTATACCCTAACCGAGTTTGGATTGACCTTCACGTAAGGCAGTTTTCCTATATGAACCCGGTTGATGAAAACAAAGTGTGGAATGCTTTATTGATGCGAAAGGAGCCTCTTTTTAAGACGGCAATTTATAAGGGGTCTATATGCTATCGCAATTGCGAATTGCGGTAAGCCGGAATATGCAGGAAATGGGTTGCCTGTCTGGTGGGGCAGGTAGCCCATTTTGTATTTGCTGATCAGGGATATGTTGATGAAGGGCTGCCGGATGGAAGCGGAAAGCCCGGTGAGGATTTGTGTGTGGGGTTGTGCCGGACTTGGAGCGGACAGCCGGGACTGAAGGTGAGAAAAGAGGGGGACGATGAGAGCCACAAATATTTCTGTTTTCGTCGCAAGTAAATTTCAGTAAATTGTATACAAGAAAATACCGCTGGTCTTAGCGGCAACCTATCCTTTAATTTAAAAACTACCACTATGATTCCGGAAGAAGTATTTTATGAACTGAAAGCGATGATGGAAGAGGCTGAAAAGCAAGATGTCCAAATGGACCAGTTTGAAACATCGCTGGTGGCACATTGTAATAAGCTGATAGCGGAAATTTATGGCGATAAGCTGCTGACCATGGAGAGTGAAGGGTTTAAACAACTGAAAGATAAACTCTGGCGGGTGTGCATGCACCTGACGGTGGATGTAAACAATATCATTTGCCGGAACCAGGTGAAGGAGTGAGGGCAGCGGATGCTGCGTGCAGAAAAGTGTAAGAAGCAAACAAGTGAGCAAAAAAAACATCCCTCTAGAAGAGGGATGTAAGATCTTAAAGGCCGCAATGTTAGTTACTACTGTACTGTTTCTACAGCTTGTTCCCTTGCATGATGAAGTACATTCAGTACTACTTCTGTACGGGGAGATTCTGTGAGCTTTTCCAGCCGCTGCATCGAAATTTTGAGCACTTGTAATTTTTCACGAAGTGTCCAGTCTTTTTCTAAAGCAGCCTCAATTTCATTGGTGCGTTGGTCAGAGGTTTCTTTGTACAAATACAACAAGAGATCCTCAGGGGTAAAGTTGGTCATAAGCGAAAACCGATTAATTTGTCCAGTAATTAGATGTTGTCCCTGGTAGCTGATAAATTAGAAATGTCCGTCATATTAACGGGTGCCGGATAACCTTATTGTGTCTTTATTACTAATTCTTTGTACCGGGTGTGCCGGCATCGGACTTTTCCGATATGAGGAAGAGGTCCTCGCCTTCCCGCTTCATCAGGTATTTTTCCCTTGCATATTTCTCCAGGGTGGCTGGGTTTGACTTAAGTGCTTCTAACTCTTTACGTTCCGCAGCCAACTGGGTAGTGTAGTGTTTTTTGCTTTGCTCCAGCCCCCTCAATTCCCGGCGGCGCTCCAGCTGGGTGAACAGGTCGTTCTTATCCAGGAAAAGGAGTACCACGCAGAAAGCTGCAAAAGCAATAAAGTACTTGTTTTTGAGGAAGGCGGGGATATGGGTCAATAGTTTCATATAACTGGATGTCTGAGGTAAGAGGTCCGAAGCCTGAGGTCGGAGGTCGGAAGTAAGAAGTCAGAGGGAGACCCTCAGACTTCTTACCTCCGTCTTCCGTCTTCTATTTACCAAATTTAATCTTTCCTTTTGGATATACTGCCGAGCTGCCCAACAATTCTTCGATGCGGATCAGCTGGTTGTATTTTGCCATACGGTCACTGCGGCTGGCCGATCCAGTTTTTATCTGTCCGCAATTTAATGCAACGGCAAGATCAGCGATCGTATTGTCCTCCGTCTCGCCACTTCGGTGGCTCATGATGGTATTGTACCCGTTGTGTTGCGCCAGGGTAACGGCATTGATGGTTTCTGTTAAAGTTCCGATCTGGTTCACTTTTACCAGCAATGCATTCGCCGTTTTTTTATCAATACCCTGTTGCAGCCGGGTAACGTTGGTAACAAACAGGTCATCACCCACCAGCTGGCATTTGCTGCCAATGGTATCTGTAAGTGATTTCCAGCCAGCCCAGTCGTCTTCGGCCATACCATCTTCAATGCTGCAGATAGGATATTTCTTCACCCAGCTTTCCCAGTATTTTACCAACTGCTCGCTGCTCATTTCTTTACCACTGCTTTTATGAAAAACATATTTTTTCTTTTTAGCATCCCACAGTTCGCTGTTGGCCGCATCCATGGCGATCATGATCTGCGAACCGGTCTTATAGCCCGCTGCTTCAATAGCGATAAGTACGGTTTCGATGGCTTCTTCATTGCTCTGGATATTAGGTGCAAAGCCACCCTCATCACCCACATTGGTACTGAACCCTTTTTTCTTTAATACGGTTTTGAGGGCATGAAATATTTCAACGCCCCAGCGTAATCCTTCGCTGAAGGTGGGAGCACCAACCGGCATTACCATAAATTCCTGGAAGTCGATCTTATTATCTGCATGGGCGCCGCCATTCAGAATGTTCATCATGGGGATGGGTACTGTTTTGGCATTGGTGCCACCAATATAGCGGTAAAGGGGAAGGGCAACTTCTTCAGCAGCGGCTTTGGCCACGGCCAGGCTTACTGCCAGGATAGCATTAGCACCAAGCTTGCTTTTATTAGGCGTGCCATCGAGTTGTATCATCAGGTCATCAATGCCGGTTTGGTCGGCCACATCATAACCAAGCAACAACGGGGCGATGGATTTATTGACATTGTCAACTGCTTTTAAAACACCCTTGCCTAAATATTTTTTCTTGTCATTATCTCTCAGTTCTGCCGCTTCATGAATACCAGTGCTGGCGCCACTGGGCACAGCCGCACGGCCCACGGCCCCCTCATCTGTTATCACATCTACCTCTACGGTAGGGTTTCCCCTGGAATCTAAAATTTGTCTGGCGAAGATCTCTGAAATGTAACTCATGATTGATTTTTAAGTTTTTGGATGAATAGTTCTTCCAACAGGCAGGCTTTCGTTAATCGTGGTGCAAAGAAACGATGTTTTGGGAAATAATACATTGTGAAAAAGGGGAATGGGAGCGGAAAGGCTGGCAGCCAGCAGCTAATTTAGTTTACCCAAACAGGTGCAGAAATGGCTTTTTTTGAATAAGTTTGAGGTGCCTTTGTATATGCTAACCGCTACATTCAAACATTTTTTCCTGCTGTTACTTTTTTATTCTTCATCCCTGGTGATGAAGGGGCAGACTGGTTTGTGTCCTCCCAACCTTGATTTTGAAGCAGGCGATTTCAGCAATTGGGTCTGCCGTTCAGGTAGTGTGGCTGCTGTAAGCAATGTAAATACAATAACGTGGTTCGGCACGGGCCAGGTACCTGGTCAGCATACTATTATTTCATCGGCCACTGCGGGTACCGATCCATATGGCGGATTTCCTGAACTGTGTCCGAATGGAAGCGGGTATAGTGTGCGGTTGGGAAATAATTCAGGGGGCCACAATGCAGAAAGTATTACCTACACGTACACTATTCCCGCTACGCTGACCAACTTTTCCATGATATTCAACTATGCCGTGGTGCTGCAGGACCCCAGTCATATGCCATGGGAACAGCCCCGCTTCAGGGCACGAATAACAGACCTTACCGGGGGAGCACCTATTCCCTGTGTTACATTCGACTTTACGGCATCTGGTTCGCTGCCCGGTTTTCAAACCTCTCCCTTTGATGGAACAGTACGCTATAAGGACTGGACACCGATAACAATAAACCTGAATGCTTTTATCGGCAGAACGATTGAACTGGAGTTCATTACCAGCGATTGTATTTTCGTTCAGCATTTTGGATATGCCTATATAGATGTAAATACCAATTGCAACGGCGCTATTTCAGGCACCACCATTTGCCAGGGTGATAATTCGATAACGCTTTCTGCACCATTCGGATTTCAATCATACAGATGGTTCTCGGATAATACTTTTTCTACTGTAATAGGAACTAATCAAACATTACCGCTTAACCCGGCACCTGCCGTGGGTACAGTGATGCCGGTGGAGGTAACACCTTATAATGGGTTTGGTTGCATGGACACTTTATATGCCACCATCACTATATCACCCAAACCAGTGTCCCGTGCCGGGCCTGATGTAAGTGTTTGTAAATACCAGGCTGCACAGTTAGGCGCATCGGGATTACCGGGCCATATGTATGAATGGCGGCCGGCGGGCCAGGTGAGTAATCCTTTATCACCAAACCCCACAGGGGTGTACCTGCCACCAGCCCCCAATGAATTTATCGTAAAGACAACAGATATCCTGACCGGATGTTTTTCTGAGGATACCACTTATGTATCCGGCATCACCGTGGATACTGCCATACGGCTTGCGGGCAATGTGGATTTTTGTGTGGGTGAGCAGGAAGCTACACTGACTGCCGGTACCAATGCCACCTCGGTGCAATGGTATGATGGCACCACTCCTGTTCCGGGCGCCACTTCCACTACCTTTCTGCCGGCAGTAACCGGTAATTATTGGGCACAGGTGGTGCAAAACGGCTGTACCGATACTACCGCCACCATTGCTGTAAGAGTGCACCCGATCCCAACGGTTTCATTTTATCCTGATGAAGATACCTTGTGTGTAACGAACAACTCCTTCCTTTTTCACAACACCTCCAGCACACCGGACAATTCACCTTTGACATACAACTGGAAATTCAGCGATGGTACCAGCCAGCAGCTGAAGGATGCGGTGAAGACCTTTTCTGCCGTGGGCAGATATGATGTGAAACTTATTGCCTCCAGTGGCTTTGGCTGCGATGACAGTACCTCCTCTGTTGTATATGTGATGCCGAATGGTATTCCTGATTTTACCTGGGACTCTGTTTGTGTGGGCCGCCCGGTTGTATTTACAAACCTGAGTAGTGAGAACGGATCACCACTGTCAAAATATACCTGGGATTTTAAGAATGGCGGTCCGGGTTCCGGTCTTAAAGATCCACTGCCCGTTACTTATACCACCGCAGGTATTGCCGATGTAACGCTGGAGATCACGAACCTGGGTTGTGAGACCGATCCGAAAACGATTTCAAAACCAGTACAGGTAAACCGTCAGCATACGGGTGTGCGGTACCGCGACATCACTGTACCGGAAGGGGCCAGCAAATTTATCCATATACGGGATAGTGTGGGCACCAAATACTCCTGGCAACCACAATTACAACTCAGCAAGTATGATGCGCAATACACAGAGTTCTTTGCCACCGGCAATGATGTACTATACCTGATCGATATTACTGATGAACATACCTGTGTTACCAAAGATACCATCCTGATGCAAGTGCTAAAAAAACCCGGGTACTACCTGCCTACCGGTTTTACTCCCAATGGTGACGGACTGAATGATGTGGCCCGGCCCTACCTGGTAAAAATGAAAGCGCTGAAAAGCTTTTCAGTATTCAACCGCTGGGGGCTGCTGTTATTTCATTCCACCCGGGAGGGAGAAGGATGGGATGGTACTTTCAAAGGAGAAGCACAAAACACCGGCGTATATATATGGATACTGGAATTCTATACCAACGATAACAAACTGGTGACAGAAAAAGGCACCATCACCCTCATCCGGTAAGCGATTACCCGCCATGTTTTCATAAATTTTTTAAACGGCACTTTCCGTAAGAATAAAGGATTTATTTTTAATATAAACTGTAAAGCCATGCAAAGAACGATCTTGCCTATCTGCCTTGTTTTTTTACTGCTGCACACCACACAGGTGAAAAGCCAGCAAACGCCCAAACTGATAACCACGGTGGAAGGGATCAGGGAATTTGAAATGAGTAACGGGCTCCGGATATTGCTGATGCCGGACGCTTCTCAAACCAATATTGCCGTTAACATTGTGTACAAAGTAGGCTCCCGCCACGAAGGCTATGGGGAAAGCGGTATGGCCCACCTGCTGGAACACATGCTGTTCAAACAGTGTAAAAAATTTGTGGACATTAAAAAAGCGATCGCTGATAAAGGCGCTTTTGCCAATGGAACCACCTGGTACGACCGTACCAACTACTATGAGATATTATCAGCCTCTGATGAGAATCTTCGCTGGGCCATTGATATGGAAGCAGACCGGATGGTGAATTCAAAAATATTACCGGAAGAACTGAAAAAAGAATTCAGCGTGGTACGCAATGAATTTGAGATAGGCGAGAACTCTCCCAGTGGTGTGCTGCAGGAAAGAGTGTTGTCGGCCATGTATCTCTGGCACAACTATGGCAAATCCACTATCGGCAGCAAAGAAGATATTGAACGGGTGAAAGCAGAAAACCTGAAATTATTCTATAAAAAATATTACCAGCCGGATAATGCCGTATTGATCATTGCCGGAAAATTTGATGAGAAAAAAGCACTGGCTTATTGTCAGCAGTACTTTGGTCCGATCCCCAAGCCCACCCGGGTATTGCAACCCACTTATACCGTGGAGCCACCACAGGATGGGGAACGGCAGGTATCATTGCGCCGCACCGGTGATATACAATATATCGGCATGGCGTATCATTCTCCTTCTGTTGCAGATAAAGACTATGCATCAAACGATGCCCTGATCCAGGTACTGACCAACAACCCTTCCGGCGTT
>CAYUCU010000034.1:0-26517 GCA_964443345.1 uncultured Chitinophaga sp. | reverse complement strand
GGTGATAAGAAGTCCGTTTTACCAAGCCCATCCCAGAATTTGGTAATAGCGCTGAACAAACCATTCACCAGCGTCTTTACTTCTCCCATTTTTTCATCAATCCATGCGGCAGCAGCATCCAGCTGGTGTTGTTCATCCAGTTTTTTATGGAGTAAACTACCACCCGGCATTATGTCAAAAGCAGCTTCAATAAAGTTGCGGCCGTTTCTTTCTACATAGTCTCCGGTTATCGGATCTTCATTTAGTATTACCCGCAACGCCTTGTAGCCGGGTATATGCATAGCTACTTGCTGTGCTTTTTGCAACCCGCACTTCTTGGCTTTATCCAGGTCGGTAGTAATACAATCTGTTACAGAACCTGCAAATTCCAGTGCATCATCAATAACAGAACGCTGAATGATGTTCGTATTTCCTGAAATAAGTTTAGCCTGCACCGGTGGGCCCCGGTCCATCTCATTGCTTTGTGCTGACGTTTCAGCATCAGTATAGATATTCAAAGAACTATCTGCTGTACCTGTTTTTAGTTGCACAGCATATTTGGCCTGTACATTATTTTCTTCCTTACTGCATTCACTGCATTTAGCATGAATATCATAAGCCTGTTTCTTTTGCACCACAGGCTGACTCGATAATGCCTGTTTATCTTCCTCTTCTTTTTTCTCTTCCTCTTTAGGCTGAACTTTCTTATCATTTATACTGGCTGAAGACTGACCACCAGTTTGTCCGCTGGATCCCCTGGATGAACTTCCGCTGGCATCAACACTCCAGTTACTTAATTCGGGTTTTGCCTGAACTGCATTTTCATCATTGTCATGTGCTTCTTCATCATGGTCATCTCCACCTTTTCGATTTACTTTAAATAATTCTTTTCTTAAGTCCTTAAATGATTTTGGTTTTTCATTGATTGGTGCTTCACCGGTGCTGAGAGGCCCGGTTGCTGTCATCAGCGGACTGAAGAATGCCGTCCAGTTATCCAGTTTATGATCTACTGTTTGTACCTGGCCACCCAGGTTGTCGGCGCCGGCCGTATTACCGTTTACTGTTTTCACGGTCTCGCCATTTACACTTTCTACAATGGCAAAATGTGAATAGGCTTTCCTCCAGGCAATATCACCAGGCTTTGGTACATATCCGGGCGGGTTAATCGCTTCCGGCTTGATAACATTTCTGCCCAGCTCCCATTTCGGCATCGGCACCCCGCTTTTATTTAATGCCCAGAATACAAATATGCCACACCAGCTTGGCATCGCATCCCGCATACCTTCCGGATTTACACTGGCTGGATCACCACCGGGTGCCAATACGGCCCCTTTTGCTTCCCGGTATTTTTTAATATCCTGTTCCGCCACCGTACCCGGAACGGAAGTACCGCCGCTTCCACTTATTATTTTATCTTCTCCAAAAGTTGACTTAAATATTTCTACTAAATGCTGCCAACCGGTCCGGTAGCCATCAGGTCCGGGCAGTTTCGCATTGATCTTTCCTTCCATGCTTTTGGCCTTTGCTACTGCATTGGTCAGTTGCACAGGCACACCATCCGCACTGCGATGGATCATTTCTTTCCGGGATACGGAAATTGGTTTGGCCGAAACCGAAGTGGTGGTTTGGGCTGAAGGGGTTGACACAGGTTTACTGGCACCCTGCTGAATGGTATGCGTCAGCTCATGTGCAAGCAATGTACTGCCGCTTGCAGATGTGGGTGAATATTTACCTGCATTAAAATAAATGTCATTGCCATGTGTGAAAGCCTGGGCGTTGATCTGGCTGCTCATACTTTCCGCATAGCCACCGGTATGAATGCGTACTCCCGTGAAGTCTGCATTGAACCGGCTTTCCATAAATTGTCTTGTATCACCGGGCAATACACTGCCACTTCCTTTTGAGGAAGACAATGATTGCTCGAACGGTATAGAGCTGGTTGGTGGGCCCCGTCCGCTTCGTTGAATGACATCTGAACGATGTATGGAAATATTTTTTCGGTTGACATGCGTATCACTTCCTGAAGCAGCGTCTGTTTCACAACAGGAAGCTTCACCCGCTGTTTCTTCGCTGCGTTGAATCTTTCTGAACAGCTTGGCCTGAACCGGCTCTTCTTCCTTTTCTTTACATTGAATTCTATTTGCAAGACCTGTATCCGGCTTTGCCTGCACCTTATCTGGTTCCTCTTCTTTTCGTTGTGGTTTCTCTTCCTCCTTCTGTGCTGGTGCAGCTGTTGGTTCTGACATACGCATCACCTGGTCTGCCATGGCATCTGCCTCTTTCTCCTGTGGATCGTCGGGACTGCTAACGGAAAGTTTTGCCTGTACTGATTTTGGTGTAAAGAATGAAGTGGGTTCTTTGGCACCAAAAAAAGATTCCTCTCCTGCTTTTCTGAAAAAAGTAGCCTCTCCCGCCTTACGTTGTATGGCCGGAGCATGGTTATTTGTTTTTTCAGCAGTAGAAAACATGAACGTATTTATTTTAAAAAACCCACTCTGTTTTTAAAAGATATTTCATCCAGGGCAATTTTATCATTGAAATATTCCACGGTAAACTTTGCAATAGCATATCAAACGGTTTCTGTTCCACCTGCAATTGCCATTGGTCGTTCTTAAAAGACAATTTTCCATCCCGTACCAGGAATGATTCCCGGAGGCCGGCTACGGAAGTATCTTTTATTATGCTCCAGTATTCAATAACGGATAATAACAATTCTGTGGCTTCTTCCTTTTCAACTGCAGATAATTCTATGGATGTATCAACAGGTGTCTCCATTTCAAGCCCGCAAAGGACCTTTGCCAGTCCCAGTTCAAATTCTGCGACATGATCCTGTCCGCTGGCGAGGTACTGCACCAGGCAAACCGCTTTATCCACTTCCGTTATCTTACCTTCTTCAAACAAGGATAGTTTTTTAAAAATAAGTGGTAAGAAGCCGGCTGCTATCACAAGCCCGGCATTGCTGATGTAAAACCCTTCTGCTGCTTCGTCTGCTATAAGATCCCGGCCTTTCTTTTTCTCTTGTACTGGCTTATTGTCAGCATCGGGTACTTTCAAAATGTCTTCTGGCTCCTTCACTTTCCCTTCCGGTGGTGACGAAGGCTTTTTGTTAATTACTTCAGAGATCAGCACCTCCTTCAGATAGCTGTGACTGATCCTGTCCGCTTGCTCTGCAAATATGGTTACCAGCTTTTTACCTGCAATAGCTTGTATGAATTTTTCAACGACCACCTTTTCTGATATACCGGAATCAGTTTCTCCCACCTGTTGCAGTATTATTTTACGAAGCAACCTGCTTACTTCTTTCTTTTCTTCTGTTGACAAAGCCCTGACAATCTTTTCAACGCTTGTCACCAATAGTTCCAGGTTTGGCATTTCTGCAAATGATATCGCCTGAATTAATTGGTAAAAGGTCCTTTCAGGCAGTTGCCAGGTTATTCGTTGCTGCACATTTTCCAGTGTGACCAACTCCTTCATCACCGTTTTCATATGCCCGCTAAACCCCTGATCTAACAGTATGTCCAGTTCTTCAAAAAAAGATCTTTGTTCTTTACTATCGTACCACCAGGGCAAAATTCCCTGCTGAAGGAAGTAAACAAATGCTTCAAAGAAATTTTCATGACTGCTTAGCCTTGTAGTACCTGTTTCAGATCCGGAGCTTACAGACATCCTTTCTTCTAATTGCTTTCGTAATTGCTCAGATACGTTTATGGCCAGCTGTTCAAGCCAGTTTTCTTTTTCGTCCAGCACAATATCTAACTCCATCCTGTCGATCTTTACAGCAACACCCGGAATATTTATCCTGTCCAGTGTTTCCTCCAGTGTTTCTATCATCTGCCTGCCTTACCAGTCCGTTACTTTTTTTTGAAAGGCAAAAGCATCCTCTGTGCCGCTGTATTGCAGGTCAATGATCGTTTTTTGTATGATGCTTTTTCTTTCTTCGTTCATTTCTTACGGAATAGTTGTGTTGATACCACTTGCAATTCTCGTCAAAGCGGTAATGTAAGCTGCTTTTGCTGTCGCCTCTCCATTAGCTGTTACCCTGGCTATTTCCCCGGTAGCGTCACTTCCTATCAGCTTAACAATGCCCCTTTGTGGTGTGCTGAATGGCTGCAGGTTCGTTAACCAATTCTTTATATTATCATCAATTGATTTAAAGACAGGTTGCAGGGGTATCTTACCACTGGTAAATCCATTCCTCTGAATACAAACTATATGCATGGCAAGCTGAACAAGAATACGGTATAGCTTTAACGCCAGCATCCTTAGTTGATTCTTTTGAGCTGCCACCTGGGGGCTGTCGTTAGGAGTGACAACGATCAAATTAGTCAATTCCTTGAACCATTTTTCCAATGCCTGCTGGATCGTGAGGTTTAACTGGCCACCAGCCGCATTGTTGCTTGGAATTTTCAGGTTCTCAAAAAAGTCAACCTGGTCATTCATTGATAAACTGGTAATATTAATACCATTGACCCCAAATTTTACTAACATCAGAAGTATCTCGTTGCCGTAGGAACGGAAGGTTTCCTTGAAATTCTCAAAATTAGTCGGGTCTTCCTGCGGGAATGAAGTAAAGGCGCTTACGATCTTTGGAACCTCTGAACAAACTTTAACAATCGCAGGTGCCGGGTTTACCACCACATTCACATTTGCCGTTGCTGTTCCACCCCTTCCATCGTTCACCGTTAATGTAAATACGTACGTGCCGGGCACAAGACCTGTGACCTGTGTTTGCGCAGCTGCCGGATTAGCGATCTGTGGTGCGGCTGCTCCTACCGGTCCGGTTGTCATTTGCCAATCAAATGTCAATGGGTCATTATCCGGGTCCGAAGAAGAACTTCCATTCAGGTTAATAACATTAACCGGAAGTGTTATTGGTGCCACCGTTCCTATTACTGCTACTGGTGCCCTGTTAGGAGGTGGTGCTACCGTTACCTTCATCGTATCAGTTGCTGAAAGTTGCTGGTTATCGGTTGCCGTAAGGCTGAACACATAATCTCCCGGGACCAACCCGGTTACAGGAGTGGTCAGGCTGTTTGCAGCAATAATTGATGGCGTGCCCGGTCCGCTGTCTTTTTTCCACAGGAGTACCAATGGACCACCTTCAGGATCTGTTGCAGTGCCACTTAATGTGACAAAATTACCAGCGACAAATGAAAAGACGATCGTCTGATCCACACCTGCATCCACAACCGGAGGTTGATTGAGCGGTGGCGCCGGAAACACATCTACTATAACCTGGTCTTTTCCAATCAATCCTTTATCATCCACTACCGTCAGCTCAAACTGGTATCTTCCTTCCTGAAGGTCTTTAATAGTTGTTCTTGCACTGTTGGCTGTAACAATTTCCGGTTGTCCGGGTCCGCTAAGTTTTGCCCATGAATACATTGTGATCGCACCATCTGGGTCGGTGGATGCATTTCCATCCAGTGTCACCGTATCACGGGGAAGTGTTATTTGCTGATCCTCTCCTGCAACAGCTATCGGGGCTTTATTTCCCGGCAAGTTATCGCCTGGTTCTTTGACAACATATTGGATCGGCGGGCAATCTGAACAGCAGCGGTACGGGAGATAAAAATCTGCAATTACGGTTCCTTCCGGTATGCTGTCAATTGCATTTTCCTGGGTCTCTGTATTATCATCACCCAGCGCTATGGTCAGTTGTTCTTCCGAATTGACCACCACTTCTTTTACGTCAAATCCTAAAAATGTAACCCGCAACGTAACCGGCAGCTCGTTGACCATTAACTGGAATCTTCCATCAGCGTTGGTAACAGTGGCTTTGGTTGAATTCAGCACCAGGATGTTCACACCGGGCAAAACGGCACCATTCTCATCCACTACTACACCATTTATAAAGAAGCGGCCTTTTGCACTGCCCGTGATCAATCTTGATTCGCGGCTGTGGTACACAATAATAAATGTACCGCCCATTGGCACACCGGCCTTATGCTGGATACCCGGATGAAGCTTTGTGAAATAGCCAAATTGTTTTAACAACGTAAGATAGGCGGCCCGTTTCAGGTACTCAGCCTTCATAGCCTTGAATGCGCTGCACTTACAATTATAAATTAATACATCGAGATGGTCGAAGAAGTCTTCCAGCAGGAATATGAGCAATAACAGCCCTACAGTACTGTTCTTTGTAGTAACTGACCGAAGCAACGTAAAGGCACCTGTGGTAATATTTTCACCACTGTTTGCTGCTCCGCCATCTGCAGCGCCGCCTGATGCACCCGCTGCTTCAGTACGGAAGGTCTGCTTCTCACTTGCAGTAAACATATTGAACACAAACTTGAGGCTGTTTGCTTTTTCTGTTAACAGTTTGTGCAGCCTGCAGTATTCAGTAACATCGAATGAGCTTAGGTTGCTGGTGAATGTATTTGCCAGGCGTATAATATTTATAGGTATCTCAAAAAGCGTTACTACATATCCCATAAAGGTCACCGCTGCCTGGCTCAGGTTATCAGGTATGCCGTCTCCATTAGCATCGACTGCCAGGAAACTGTCAATATTCAGTGCATCTGCTACTGCCTGAATAGTGATAGCCCCTTCGTCGCCTACCTGCTGATATACTTTTTCAATCAGGGCCCCAAAGGTCCCTTTTTTAACAATATAACCGGGACTGCAACTCTGGAATAAACCGACTACCGAAGGAACGTCTTGCTCATTGCCAGTTGCGGTATCTTTTGTCCGGAAATTGAAACGTATGTCATAATAATACTTCAGTTCTTTACAAAGTGTACAGAGCATTTCATTTTTCATTGCATCATACATCGCTTCCAGGTCCTGAAAGTGACAAAGCATGCTGAAAAAATCTGTGTTGGAAAGACTGCCTGACAGATTGAATGATCCAAGCTGGTTATTAAACGATCCGATCCCCTGCAGCAGTTTTGAATTCTCCGTATTTAAGGCGATCACATCTACCGGCAGGCGGTTGGTCCTGATCAGTTTCTTCACATTGCTCAGCACCTTTGCATAAGGCTTGCCAATGATACCTTCAATTCTTAAAAAATTATACGGCTCCAGGTCATACCGCAGGGGGTTGATAACAAAATCATCAGTGGCATTATATAAAGCGGCATGATAAGACAGGTTTCGCTGTGACGCTCCCCGCACTGCTTTTTCAAAATTCCATGATTTATATAACGGCGACGGTCCGCTGGTCACATTATAATAATAAGGTATCGCTTTTTGGGAGATCGCAATATCTTCCAGTTTACTTGGTGTGATGCGGATGTTGGGATCGGTGGCCGAATTAGGTGACCCGCTGCTTACAGGAGGAATAAAGAATTTTTCTTTTAATAATACCAGGCGTCTGAAAAGGCTCTTCAGTTCCGGAAGCAGGTTCTTCTTTTCAAATAAAGGTGAATAGATAAAATAATGCCGGAACGAAGATTTTATATTAGCGGCTAACGGGATCGCCTCTCCCAGCAAAAGATGCTGTGGAAACAGGTCCTTACTTGGGCAACAGGCGCTGAGTATCTGCATTCCTGTTTTCCGGAACTCTTCATACGCCAGCAGGAAATCGGAGAAGAGATCATAAATGTACTGGATATGTATCAGCTGGTTAGTGGTCAGGCTTCCATTGTTAGCGGCGGCAAAGTTGGCGGCCAATCCGCTAAAAGGATTCACCGGAAACTCACTGGTCACAAATACCTGGAAAGCAGTGTATGCCTGGGTGAGGGCATTCTCTGTTGCAGCCAGGAATCCATTATTAAGTACAGCACTGTATGCATCAAAAATGTCCTGACTGGAAACAGGATTGGTGTTGGGCACATCAAATCTCCGCATTTTTAATTCTGCCAATGCATTAAATGTATCCATGGTAACCGTACCACCACTCGCCCCGATCAATGTCAGGGCATCATTTTTTTCAACCAGCAAGGGCCGGAATGTGATCTCATAATGTGTTCCTTTATCATCGCAGGAATTAGGGTCGCAGTTCTTATTCTTTACATCCAGCAGCTCCACATATAACAATACTATTTTTTCTTTTCCGGGATCCGCCAGGAATGCCTGGGTAATATTCACGGCTGCAGGATCATCGCTTGCCTGCTTCAGTTCCCACAATGTTATCTTAGGAGTAGGTGGTGTGCCGGGGTTTACAAACCAGCCATCGTATGTTTTATCGTTTAACTGGTTGCTGTATGCCACCACTTTGGTGTACTTCTTTTCATCCACACTTATAAGGTACCCTTTCGAAGTTATGCCGCACCCCTTTGTAATAGTTATTTCATTTGTGGCAGCGTTATACTGTACCTGCAGGCCGCAAACAATACCAATACCGATCAGGTTGGTCCTGGTTATTCTTTCCTGTTCATCCAGGTAGTTGAATGATTCATTCAGATCATGAGCGGTAAGCACCTGGTCTGCTACAAATACGGGGTATACTGAAGGAGTGCTTGGGAACATGTCAGTTAGGTTTAAAGTTTGAGATAATAGTTTGATTCAGGTACACCCTGTTGTCATCATTACCATCCACACAATCATGAAGGCTGGCCGGCGGGTACACATTCTTCAACTCAATAAATAATTCGATCAATGCTTTTAGTTTCTGGCTTAGTAAAAGTTCATCCGGCTCTTCCTTACTTATTTCTTTCAGCCAATCGCAGAAGAGTGCTTCAAATGCAGTAAGCTGCTCTTTGGATACCCAGCAAACTTTCAGACCGAGATGGGCCGGTGTCTCCAGCCTGATGGTTTGCTCCGCAAAGCGCCGGAATTCTATACCACTGTTGGCAATACCTTCCTCGCCATTCAACACCAGTGTAAAACGGAACGAATACGGGTCTTCATCGCCACAGAGATCACAATTGCTTTTAATACAGATCGGCAACAGGGTATCACCGGGATGAGCAGGCGCCAATTCACCTGGTTTGTTCCGTGGCCGTAATAACAAATGTTCTACGATCAATATTTTCTCGGCTACGAACATTCTCTCTGCAAAGGCAATTATGGCATCGCGGGCAGCTTCAGCTTCCGGTTGCGTAGTAAATAGCCCGCCGGTAGTGGCAATTACATTATTGGCAGCATCTAAAAGATTTACGATCCAGTTAACCACTTGTTTGACCTCATACTTTGCGGCAGTGGTAATGGTCTTCCGGACAATAGTGATCTCGTCTTTCATTTTTTTCTCTGAGGCGGCAAAGATGGCATCCGTAAATATGGTATTGCTTTTCAGTAGTGTATTACCCGTCTCATCCAGCAAGCGCCACCGGCGTTCAAAAGGAGCTGTTGGTTCATTATATAATTCAAAGAAGCCGGCAAACTCCGGTACACCCAGCAATCGCCTGATACGAACCGTAAGACCGGCTATATTATCAGGAGTGCACACTTTTGCGGGGTCTTTATAATTAAAGGACCGGGCTTTATAATAACTCATGAAAGGATAATCTTTCAGGAAGGCTATCTTATTCTTTATAAGTATATCATCAGCTACTGCTTTTTCACCTATATAAGAATACAGCATGAGGGCATACTCATTGAACTGCTCTGCAAACCGTGCCAGCAGGTGATCCAGGAAACGGTTCTTCCGGTCGAGTCTTGTTGTCTCCGTTTCATTCAGTTGCCGCAATTCATTTTTCAGTTTCTCTTTTTTAGACGGTATACTGATATCATAATCATTAGGATAGAGTTCGCTGATCGTTTTAATAGTATCCGTATCTAAAAATCCTGAGTAATAGGTTGGTGAAGGCAGCACCTGGCCATCAAGTATGGTGGTATTGGTGAGGGAAAAAAGGTCTTTTACATGAGATAATTGCTCAAGGTAGTTGACGAGTATTTGCTCATAAAACAACAGGTAGGCTTTTAATTGTTTCGCCTGTGCCTTCCGTTGAGGTGATGCAGTGGGCGGAAGTCCTTCAAATCCTGTTCCGTAAGTAAGTGGCAATGAATACTGCAACGGAAAATATTCTTTCAGATTATACCAGGTGCCTTTAGGTACTGGTAAGTCATTATCTATGACTGAGAATTTGGGTTGCGCATGTTGCCCTTTTATTACTTGTAATGTATCAGCGAGTTCCAGCTTATCTGGCAGAAATGGAAGACCGTTCTTGAAAACCAGGAACTTGGATGCTTCTATATACAGCCTTGGCTGGCGGCCTTCTGTTACTTCCATTTCCCAGGATTCATTTTTTATCAAAAACCCTTCATCATCGTATTTTGTAAATGCAAAGTTCTTTATTGCTTTCACGCCGGGCACATCCATTACCAGGTTGATCACATCCGATGCATACAATGCCTTTTTGAGGTTGGTGCTGTCCAGCTGTGCATTTTTGATAAAGCCATTTTCAAGTTTAGGCCCGTCGAATATTTCATCAACCGGCCAGTTCTCATTCAGCAATTGCTGCAAAGAGTAAAACCGGATGTCCGGACTAAAATACTGGTCGATCAGGAAGTAAATTTCTGCGAGTACTGCTTCAATATCTGCATCAGGTTCCACTTCAAGGTCGCCGCAAATGCCAATATCATCTACTTCTATTGCTTTTACGCTGCAATAATCTTCGCAAAGGTTGCGGTGTTCATGCAGCAATCTCTTTGATTCCTTAATAACGTCATTTGCTTTTTTGATCTTTGCCAGGTATTTTGGAATGATCCCTGCCGCTGAGGCATCTTCGATCGCTTCTTTCAGATCAGCGAGTGACATCGCTCTTCTGTCCTCATCACTTCTGAACCAAACGGTCAGGGCGACATCATTTAATTGCAATGTTTCCTCCAGTGCTGCAGGGTTGGGCTTGAATTTTACTTTCATCGTTGCGTAAATGGGTTTCCGCAACCGGGATGCCAGCGCTGCTGCAGGGATATCTATATTATCATTTTTGGTACCTGCAATGAAATCAACGGCTACACCCGTAACAATGCTATCTGGTTTTATAAATTGTTTGAACAGGAGGTAATTGGCATTATCCATGAAACGGGTAACCAGGTCTGGTTTGTTGTGTGCCTTTTTCCACGAGAACAACCGCATTTCTATAGCAGCAGTTGTATAAGTAAGACCGTTCAGGAAGGAGAAATTATACTTTATCTTACCGCTGTTCAGGTCGCCGATCCCTTCTTCCTCTTCAAACTCGATCATTACATCATACAGACCCTTGATGATAACAGGATGCTCTGGCGGTGTGTAACGTAACGTACTTGTTTTACAATCGGCATAAAGGAACAGATCGTTGCAGGGGCATTTTCTGCAGGTGAGCCAGGCGTTTTTTACTCCGTCAATATCGATCAGCAATTTCCGGTAGTCCCTGTTGGTCCACGGGCTGGTAGTTAAAATATCCCTTGCAGTGTATAAAGCCTGTTGTCCGGGATCGGGCGTTTCGGGCAAGGGGCTTGCCAGTATATCTTTTATATCAAACGACGTACGGTAGCCGAGATCAGTTATAGCATAGCACAGCAATTCGAGTATTGTGATACCCGGATCATGTATATTGAAGTCGGTCCATAGCTGGCTGCCCATCTGCTCAATATGCTCCATGCCCTTTTGCCGCAGCAGCTCATAGTTAGAGCTATCATTCAGTTCCGGATGCTTTTGTATCGTTAATTTATTTTCCATTAATCAACAATTGGAGTTGTTTTGATAATGCCCGGGCAGTCAGACTCCTGGTCCTGCATTTTTTCAGTTACAGGTGTGATGGAGTGTTTTTTTGCCGGCACCGACACCAGGATACTTCTGCCGGTAGAAGCTTCCACTTCCTCCACGTTATTGATGATCAGCCCCTCTTCGCTTCCATCACACTTACCTCCATCTTCATTGTCGGGATTAGTATTATGATCCATTTTCACATTCAGTATATAATCCACATATGGTCTTTCTTCTATAAAATCTATCAGCACTGATTTTTGGATCTTACCACCAAACTGAATGTCCACATCACTGTTGTAAGCCCAGGGCGTAAGGAATTGTGTGATCTCTTCTTTTAACTGGTTAGAATAAAACGTAAAATCATCGTACCCTTTCATCAGCTTTAATTCAAAAGAAAGCGAGACCTCTTCAAACCGGGGGTTCCGCACCCGTAGCTTTACATGGCATGAAATCTTTTCCTTCAGGAAGTTCTCGATCCTGGTAAGTACATCCTGGCTGGTATAAGGACGCAGGGGATTGGCATCATTCCTGTTTTTCAGGTCAGGAATGGTGATAAGGGTAACATAGCCAGGGGCCACTTCCAGATATTCCACTTCACCTGTTACCGTATCGGTTTCAAACTTTGTATGATTGAGGCATTTTACTTTATGTATGGAAGGAAATGCTTCCAGTACCAGGTGTTCATAATCCCAGATGGTGATAGCACGGGATTTGTGTCTCAATCGTTCACTTACCCGTACATAAAAGTTTTCACTGCTTTCTTTAGAACGGCCTCCAAACGAAGAGTAGGGCTGTCCGATCTTTTTAACAGCTGAAGCCGGTATTTTTAATTTTGAAATGGTATCTGCAGGCAATGCCTTATCCAGAAAATCTGCTGCATTATCATGCGGAGAAAAAGTAACCACTGCAGCCTGTGCATCTACGGTAACCAGTTTACAAACTGCTTCTGCCACTGTGGCCACACTTGCCCGCAGCCAGATATACCCGGCAGGCAGAATGGTATTGGCCGTATTGGCTTTTTCAGGAATAATAAAAGAGATGATACCTGACTGTACTAATTGAAGGGTGGCGTCACTGATCTCCAGTTTGTCAAAGTCAAACCATTTATTACTGCTTAAATAACTCCAGTGAATATGCTGAAGCGGTTTGGCCACAAGCGGATCAGAACTTCCTTCCATCAGCTGAAACAGGATGTTCACTGATTGTTCTGCTGCCAGGTTTTCCAGCCCGATATAAAATTCCCCGGTATGATATAACGTGCCTGTTGTGTCAGCATGGGTAAATTGCGGCAGAAGGAACTGATTTTCATCAAAGCCGGAATAGTACGCATGTTGTTCCCCTTCCCCGAATGGACAAATATGGAAGAATTGTATCTCCCTGTTCTCAAATGACGTTTTATCGCTTTCACTTAGTGTGTGTATAGTGTAAGCAGTATAACTCAGGTATAAAGATTGCATCACCGGGGTGTAAGGCTCTGTTGGCTCGGAAGGGACGCCTGTAGGTGTTGTCTTGGATTGATCGATAAGGTATTTTGTCAGGGTGGTCAGGTACGATTTATGTCCGAAGTCGTTCTTGAGTACTAATCTTAAAAAGCCTGAGTTCGTCTTACTATTATTTGGAATGTATTCGTTTGAATAATCCACAGTGGCTACTGCCGGAACTGATTGAGGTGAAAAGACGGTCAGCGTTGGATAGGTATAATAAAAGATATCAACCTCATTAGCAATAGTATTATCTTCTGCATACCCTTTCCAATTCCCACCTGAAAGAAAATTCACTTTTACTTTAGGATAATAATAAGGATCTGGTCCAAAATCAATATATGCTGAATAAGGTGGCAGCCCTGCCCACTCAATATTCAGCTTGACCGCTGCATTCTTCTTAGAGAAGATCTCCTTGCTACCAATAACGAATGTGGCATCCTTTTTTGGAATGGCCCCAAATGGCATAAAGGGTTTTGAAGGATCAATACTTCCGAAATCATTTGACAGCAGTAATTGCTTCACACCGGTTTGTATATAGCCCAGCATACTTCCTACTTCTACTTTTATCTCTGTGCTTGCAATGCTGACTCCCTTAATATCCTCATACGGGTACGCATTCAGTTCGTCATTTACCAGGAGCACTTTCAGCAATGGAACGGCCACACCATAGGTTCCGCCATGAACTTCTGCATTGTAGTTTGTAATGGCAGGAGCTTTGCCATGCAGGTTGATGGTGAATTCTGCACAGGCAACCGCATTCTCCGACATGGTACCGGCTGCAATAGCTGACAATGCCGTGGTAGCATCTGCAGCGATCTTCAACCATCCTTTTTCTGTTGTGAGATAACACTCGATCGCTTTGTTATACAATTTGTAGTTATCTGCTCCTGCATCCAGCCGTATCCTGATCACCCGCTCTCCTTCCGCAAGAGCTAAATAATGAGATGCCATCGCAAAACCAATTTGTGCCGGGGGCATGGCGATATCTGTTAGTTCCCCGTCTGTAACTCTCCTGCTTCCATAAGGATGCCATTCCTGGTTAGGAGATTTCAGTTTTGCTCCCAGTCCATCCTCACTGTTAGCAACCGGTGAGGCGAACAGCCTGCCGCTGTTATTAATGATGATGCTGGCAGGGTTATCTGTCTGATGGTGATCATCCTTACCGGTAAGGCTGCCTTTATAAACTGACTTCAGCGCCACCACCTTTGCTTTGTTGAAAGTGGTTTCTTTGTCCAATGCATACAGTACTTCTTTTCCAACACTGTCCTTTCCGGCCTTGAGTTCTGTTGCCTGTGTCAATGCGTACTGACTCACCGGCTTGGCGAGTTCCACCAGGATATGTGCATGATTGGGCTCTGCATCTTTTGGTTTCAGCCGCAATACTTCTTTATAATAAAAATCAAGATGCCGCTTTGTCAGCGTATTCAAATGTGACTGTGAGAAACGGAACAGTTTTAAAAAAGAAAGGAATAATGCATAATGGGGCGGGTGCATGTTCCAGTTCCCTAACGTTACCAGTAGTGTCTTCTCCGCATCCTGTACGATTCGGGTGTACACCTGCAGGTACTGGTCGAAGATGGAAGAAAAGAGATTGTGATTTACCGCATGATTGATACGGCGGTATACATCGGGCAGCCAGGTAGCAGGACCGAACACACTGATATCGGGCGACTGTGCTACTTTTTTGGCATAGGTCTTCCAGTCCGGGTCGCTGGTATTCCACCAGTTGCTGCTGAGCCCGTCTCCCCATACTATCACATCTGCACTTTCCACCTGGCGGTTCAGCACTTTCCAGCCTGTCATCACTGAAATGTCCAGGTAGTCTTCGGAAAGGTCGGCTACATTATTATCATCCACACCATCTACAGAAAAATAATAGGATAGCAACCGGTGAAGGGCTGGTGCCAGTTTTGTTTGCACCAGGTTCAGCAGGTTGGTCTTGAAAACAAAGTCTGATTCTCCGTCAACACTTTTATCAGGAAGTTTTTGCAGGTACAGGTCCAGCGACTTTGATAATGTAAGCACCGAGGAAAACAATTCGTTGAGTTTTTGTTTTATCAGCGGAAGGTTCGCCGCATTATCATTATCCCTGATAAAATCAAAGCGTTGCTTTACTGACTGGCGGTACACCTCCACATCCTGCACGGCGATAGATCCGAGAATAGCTGAGATATCTGTTGAAAAGAAAACATTCCAATCCCCGCTAAGTGTTCCGTTGTTGTCATAATAGCTGACATACCGGGAAAACTCTTCTGCGAAAAAGATCCAGTCTGCATAGTCCCGTTCATCCACAGCAATATAACCAGGGTTCAACCCTGCCAGTAAACGTTGTTGCTGGTTGATACCGCTCCGTTGCAAAGGATTTTTATCGCAGCAATCAGACATAATGTGTTATAAGGGTGATTGGTTAGTAGTAATAAGGTTTAGTTCTGTTCCTTCATTTATATAATAAGGGAAGACAAAGTTGAATCGGGAGTTAGTAGCCCTTACGATGTACTCAATCTCGATCAATATCTCTCCTTCCAGCTGGTTCGTGTCATTTAATTCGATCTTCGTCACATCTATCCGTGGCTCGAAATAGAGGATGGCGGTCTGTATCTTATCTTTCATCAGCGTCTTTGTAGTGGTGTTCAGCGATTCAAACACCAGCTCTTCCATATTACAGCCGTACTTGGGCTGCATCAACCGTTCCCCTGTTGCAGTAGTAAGCAGTATATGAAGACTTCTCTCGATGTCGGTCTCTTTCTCTGTCATCTCTACTCCCTGCAATTCTTTTCTGAAAGCAGGTGGAAAACTCCAGCCTCTTCCCAGGAAATCATCGTTCTTAAATTCTTTTGCCATAACTTTTTTTTATCCTCCAATAATTACTGTCGGGCATCCAAGTGTGATAGTACCACCATGCGCTGTACTGTCTCCCTGTCTTGCTGCCGGTTGTCCGTTGATAAACACGGTCCCCGAACCTTTAATAATAGTATCCGGCGGACCGGTACAGGTAAGCATATCTCCTACTTTTGCTGCTGGTTGTCCTGCTATCAGTACCGTAGCTGCGCCGGGTGGAATAATGGGCCCTCCAACGTGGGGCACCGTACCGGTAACCAACGGACAGGTATGCATATCTCCTACTCTTGCTGCTAAAGGCATAAGTTGTTTTTTAATTAAGCATTAATGTTGATCCTTTTACTGTGGTGGTGGCACCGGATGATAACTCTGCTCCGCCACCTCCTTCGATCTTTGCCTGGCCGCTTCCTTTTACATTCATATTTACTCCTTCGGCTTTGATATCGCCTGTGGCTTTCAGAATAATGTCTTTTATACTTTCGATCTTTATACCGTCCTTATCCATCGTTATTTTATTTCCGTTCTGATCTTCCAGGTGTATCTTTTTATCTTCTTCTGTTATTAATATTTTATTGCCCCCCGGTGTTTCTATGTTGATGCTTTTTTTATCATCATTAAATATCATTTTCATCTCACTGCGGCTTACATATCCTTTTTCGTGGTTATCATCAGATGCAGTTAACGGCGCCGGTTTGGCACTGCTGTTCACCATGCCGAGCACAATACCATGCCGCGGATCGTTATTGATGAATCCCACTATCACTTCGTCTTCTATCTCTGGCCGGAAGAAGGTCCCTCTTTTTTCACCGGCATCTAATGTGGCCACACGGCACCATACCCCTTCATCTTCTTTATGTATAACAGGTATGCGCACCATGATACGGTCTTCTCCATCAGGATCATTTTCCAACTGCGTTACTATTCCGATCTGTAGTCCCTGGATGGCCGGTAATAAGGCCCCCGCCATCGGCTGTTGCACATTGTAGGTTTGTGCAAACCATTCGGGGTTGATACCAAACTGGAATACGGTTTCCCAGGTACCTTTTTCTAGTTGCTGCCGGGTTCCCGTTATGAATAATTTTCCCTGGAAGCGTTCTCCCACACCGTTCAATTGTATCAGTTCACCGGGAATTACTTTTGCTGTTCCATCAGTCGTTACCCTTCCTCTTATCTTGGCCAGTTTATCTTTCATCATTTTGGCGTTTACCCACGCCTGCAGTTCTGGTTCATCCATCTGCCCGCTGTGATACAGGTTAAACTCATCACCACCGGCGACACCTGCCAATGTATCTGGCGACAGGTTACCTGCTTCGGGCACTCCGGGATCTTCTGCTTCTACCGAATCCAGCAGTTCCTGGTCGGTATATCTCCAGGTGCTTCCTTTTACTTTCTTGTATTGCAAACGGGCATCTATCTCTGCATCGAGATCGTGTATGGTGGCACCATACTGGATGGTCAGCTTTGCTTCTCCTGAAAAGACGGGTTTTGTCAGTTTTACTTTGCCATTGTCTGTAACACATAACAGCCCGTTCGCATCTGCCCGGCATAAGATAAAATCCCAGTCGCTGCTGTTGTACTGCACTAAATGTTTGTGTGTAACGGTGGTGGCCGCCACTTCTTTATCTAATCCATATACATCAATGATCTCTTCCATCACATCACTGTCCTTGGTTTCTTTAAAATACTTGCTCTTGCAGGCTGTTGTCATTTTAACGGCCTTGTCCTTGCATTCGATGACGAGCACGGAAGTTTTCTTTCTCACTTTTATTCCATGGCGGATGACGATGCCTTTGAACACTGTTTCTTCATTACTGCGGTATCCCATTTTTATTTCCACTTCTTTTCCCGGTTCAAACTCGGCTTTGTTGCTGATCTCAAATGTTTCTTTAGATGCTTCTCCGTCGAGCAGAATGATAGTGGCCGAAGCAATACGGTTGATCTCCCGGTTCACCACTATCGACAGGACATGATACTCCTTCGATACTTCTGTACCGCCAGAAAGGATGGTGAACGTGGCAACCGATTTGGGTTCATCCGATGGTATTTCTCTTTCATTTGCCATACAGCAGGTGCACTTAATTATTTATTTTACTTATTGGTGGAAAAAAAACTTCATCACCCGGTTTCAGTTTCCGGAAATTATGCAGCTTGTTGATCGCTGCCACCTGTATATAATATTTTGAGTCACCATAAATGCGGTAACATAATAACGGTAAGGTATCGCCGTTGGCCAGTTTCCGATAGTGTGTCAGGTCAGGAGATTTCAGATTGTCTTTTGCGATCCGCAATCCTTCTTCCACACTTCCTTTAAAAGAAGCTTTGCAGATGGCCCGGATGGGTGTTCCGTCTGCATTGAATAATTTATAAGCGATATTCAACGACGTACATCTTCCTTTGAACAACATGGTGCCCCAGCCTAATTTAAAATGCCTGGGCTCATGCGAGGTACTGTCCACCCCGGTAAGCATTTCTTTGAGGTTGTGCACTTTTTCAAACACCCCGTCCTTATTATACGACTGCCCGTCAATTATGCCGGAGCTGTCGAACAGGAACTCAAAGGATATTTCTTCGGGCCCTTTTAAGGTGAACTTCTTCTGGCTGCCGCTGGTACCCTGTCCCTGCCCGTCTTTGAACTCCACTTTATAATCGAGGGCATAGGTTTCCGGATTGATCATCACTTCAAACACATCATACGGTTTAGCTGCTTTATGACCCGCATCCATATCCGGATGGGTGTAGGCCATGATCTTCATTTTTTCCAGTTTGCCGTCTTCTGCCATTACCGTTCTTTTTTATTTTTAATAATGTCTGCTATTTCATCCACGCATTGCGCAATGATGGCGTCCTTTTCATCTTCTGCTTTATCGCCTTCGGGGGCCGGGGCGCCGGATGCTTTTCCTGCCTGCGGCTGATTCACGGTCACCCGGATGTGCAATTCTTTAATTTCTAAAGCCATCTTTTACGTTTTACTTATTGGCATCTTTATCGCCATCATACACGGTGAAGTAGGTATAACTCAGTTCGAGTGTTTCCACTACTATGGAATTTTCCTGTGCATTGAAGTCGCTTACACTCCATTTTCTCGGCCAGGCCTTTCGTATATGCCAGGTCTTGATACCGGAATGTTTTTCATTCAGCAGTGTGATATAGATATCGGCAGGCGTAAACTCCCTGTTCTGAAAGGCTTTGAGGCACCATTTGATCACTGCGGAATCGGTAAGCATTCCTCTTTTTAATGACAGGTCGGGGTATTTGGTGCGTACGGGAAGTTTATGTTCAAAGCGGTTCTCTCCACCTTCTTTAAATGATTCGGTGTCGTATTCCACATTCAATCCTCCTACGGATTGAAAACGGATGTCGTTATCATTCCCGATACCACTGAACTCCACTTTAAAATGAAATCCAACTGGTGGATAATACCCGCCTGCTGCCGGTGTAGCCATACACGTTGCTGTTTATGCTCAGATTACAATGCTCAATCCTTCGTGTGCCAGTTCGATCGTTTCGATAGCTACTTCATTACCATCTGCTTTCAGATCACTGGCCTGCACTTTTACAGGGAATGCCTGGTTGGCTTTCCATGTCATAACAGGTGCATGTGCTTCATTGAGCAGGCTGATGATAATATCCCGCCGTCTTACTTTGGTAAGGCTGATCTCATTCACCCATAGAAAGAAGGCGGAGTCGCCGGCCATAGTACCCCGTTTGAGGGTGATGTTGCTGAACTTGTGCATGCCGGGTTGTTTGATCTTTGAATATTCAAAGCTGGAGCCTTCTCTGTATTCTATTGCTTCTACCTGTATGTCCAGTCCGGTTACTTCAGTGAAGCCGATACGTTCGCCGCCCCATTGTACCTGGAAGTGAAATTTGGGAAGTGGGTATGTTGCCATGATTATATTTTTTAAGATTGTTGTTAATGATTTGTATTAATTCCTATTGGTTATTTATCAGCTCTCTGCCATTTTGTGTGAGAAGCGAAGTATGATAAACTCTGCAGGACGGACAACGGCCATTCCGATCTCCACGATCATACGTCCTTCCAGTATATCCAGTGCCGTCATGGTCTTACCCAGGCCTACTGCCACATAAAAAGCATGTTCTGTTTTTGCTCCCTGCAATGCGCCTTGTCTCCACAACGTGGTAAGGAAGTTCTCGATCATACCCTGCACTTTTACCCAGGTATTGGCATCGTTGGGTTCAAACACAAATGGCTCTGTTGCTTTTTTGCTGGATTCTTCCACCATATTAAAGAAGCGGCGGACACTGATGTATCTCCATTCATTATCATTACCGGCCAGTGTGCGGGCACCCCATACAATAGCATTTCCTCTTCCGGTGAACGTGCGGATGGCATTGATGGATTTTCCTGCCACGGCATCCACATTCAGGTTGGCCTGCTGATCGGCAGTGATCTGTACAGAAGGTCCGGATACGGAAGACAGGCTTTCATTGGCCGGTGCTTTCCATACGCCGCGGGCATTATCCACCCGTGCATATACTCCTGCAATAGCGCCACTCGGCGGAACCTTGCTGAGTTGTTTTTTAATATTCTTTACAATGTTGCTGATGATGGGATGCTTTTCATACAACTGGTCCTGTGCTGCTTTCTGGTAGGTTTTGGAAGAGGCCAGTATGGTATCTGCAAATGCGGCTATCATATCAAAAGCGGTTTGCAGGTCCAGCGCTATCATTTTTGCAATGCCTGGTTCATTTGCAGCAACGGTTGAATCACCATAATCTTTATTGGGATTGGGCGCCACGAATGCAGTAGCCAAGCCCAGCCAGGTTGTATCGATGGCGGGATAGAGGCCATTAACCACTAATGCAGTGTCAGCAAGTGTCGTTAACACCCGTGCATCATCGTTATGATCTGCTGCGATGAGGCTTAGTGCAGCGCCTCTCCACAATGAATTGGAAGTGGCATACGAGTTCACATCATTCAGCAGGTTGCCGGCGAGCAGTTGTGTTTTTAATTTTTGGAATTCAAGAAGTGACAGGCGGCAAAAGTTCATCAGTGCCTGGTAAGCAGTGCGGGCTGCGGGTGATGCGGCTGCATTATCCACATTTTGTTTTACTTCCCGGAACTTGTCTTTCATCGTAGGTGCAGCTGTAGCGGCCACATTCAGATTTCCGGTAAGAGCATCTGCTTTTTTAATAGCATCGATGATGGCCGTTACTTTTGCTATTTCTCCTATGGCGGCGTCCGTATCTGTTACCAGTTTATTCAGCGCTGCATCTGCCGTGATCACTGCCAGGTTAAAAGGAAGTCCGCCGCCGCTGGGTGTTACGGCACCTTTAAAGGTTGAAAAATCGATCTCTCTTGGATAAGAGGTATGTATCCAGGGCGAGTAGATGGCCCCGTACTTCAGGTCGTTGATACCAATGTTGTTCCTGAAGTTGGTAACGGCTGTGGTTTGTCCACCAGTTACATTTTCTTTCAGATCAAACAGCCCTACCCTGTCCTGCAGTTTGGAACATTGTGCCAATGCCATCTGCTGCAGGGAGTAAAATGCGGGATCATCCGAGCCGTTTATGATCATGTTGCAGGCATCGGGAAATAAAATGATGGTAGGCTCATCTGCTTTTTCCAGTGTTTTCACTCCACCTCTTAAACCGGTCCCTGCCACTTCATCACCGGCGATCGGCGCTGTACCAAACTTTCCTACGGATACGATATAACAATCGCCGCCGCCGTTATCATAGAACAACCGCAGGCTGTCGTACATGAAATACCGTTCGGTGTTAGCGATCGTTACTTCTGTAACGGCGTAGTTATTATTGTTATCTGCTTTTACAGCATAGGCAGCAGGCGTTTTATCACCTCCGTAATAGTCCACAAACTCCAGTAAAGAACTGATGCGTGTAGGTTTGTTGGTAAGACTCTCACCGTTTTTCTCTGCTTTTTCTGTGTAACCGATAAAAGCAGGTATTGCTGTTTCTACCTGTGCTACGGAAGGCGGTAGTTTGGGAATTTCTTCCACAAATACGCCGGGGGTTTTGTAACTGGTTGCCATATTTGTAAATTTTAAAGTTTAATAATTAAGGTTTATTATACATGAGGTTTATTGTACAGAAATAATCTTTCCCCGGGTCTGTCCGGCTAAGCATACCGGAAAGGTTGGGATCAGGATTGGGTGCGATGGGGTCTTCATCTACTGCGGGGTTGACCAGCGTCAGACTAAATTTCCATGGGGCTTCGAGTAAGGGGATCGGTTTGTTGGAGGTAAAATAGTTTTTATCTCCGGCGGCAGGTGTGGGAACGAAGTTGAAGGGACCTACGCCGGTGATAGCGGATACACCATGCCGGGGCGTTACATATTTCCAATAGGCCAGCCGGTTAGGAAAACGGATCTTGTACTTCAGCCATTCGGGTATGCCGCCGACCAATTTATCTTTTACTTTCCCGGCGCCATCGAGCAGGCCCATGCCGGGGCCATTTGCCAGGTGTGCAAAGATCTCTATGATGCCAAATACATTATTGTGTACGGTGGCATCATCGATAAAGAGATCAAACACGTTGGTGTTTATGGTGACCTTATATCTTCCGGGTTGTAATTCGGAGAGTTTTACCTGCACCTGTGTGGTATCCACATCCGTGGTCACCTGGCTTTCTTTTATGGGAACAGGTTTGTCGTACAGGTTGCTCACTATATTCAATCCCAGTACGCTTATATCAAATTTTTTGGCGGGGACGGTCACGGTAAAATTCTCCACTCTTGTTTTTACCGGCAGCATATCCCTTGCCGATACATATTGCAGTGCGCCCCTGCTGTGCCAGAATGCGGCTGCAGGCGGATTGTTGGCATTGGTAGTGCTGGCGATACATTCAAACACGGTGGCGCCGTTTGCTGCCAGGTCACCGGGAAGATAACTGGCCGGGCCGGGCACTGCTACTATCTTATCCGTAAGGGTGAACTCACCGTTCAAATCATTCAGGGTGCGGTTGGTAAAATAATAGCGTTTGCCTTCACGAAGCTTTTCCACATCGAGATTGGTAACGGTATTGAATTGTGGTTTATTCAGTTGCAGGTAAAACAGGAATTTATCTCCGGCGCTGATATCGATAAAGGGTTTATCTTCTTCTGCTGCTCCTTCTTCTATGGTCTTCACTTTTACAAGCACCACCAGTTTGTTTCCGACCAGTTTACACATCATCCGCCTGCTCTTTAATAACTGGTTTGTTTCTTCTGAAGGAATGACATCAAAATCCCTGCACTGCTGATTGGCATAGTACTCATGCAGCAGTTCCACCATAAATAATATTTTATACTTTGTCGTCATTCTGCTACGGGCAGTTTTAATTTCTCATCGATCTGTATCTCTTTAATGAATCCGCTTTCACTTACGGTAAGGTCTTCATCGAGTGTTAACTGGCGGACCTTATACATAACGGAGGGCAGGTACTTGCCGCCGAGTGTGCTCCACAGGTGGTTGATCTGCTCAAAGGTCAATGAATGTAATTCCACGATCAGTTTGGTGATGCGGCTGTCGAGTGACGGATGGGTGATGGGTGTAAACGAATTCTGATACTGGAAGAACTGCATGATATGCCCGATCCAGGTGAGTGACTGGGCATAATTATTCCGGTTGGCCGACACCAGCATATAGAGATTAAGAAATAAAGGCGGGCTTTTATAACGGACAGAAGTATCTGTTTTGGTATAGTTCTCCTGTTGTTTGGCCACCCGGTCTTCTTCGATATTTACCAATGAGAGGATGGCCCGGTTGTTTATCGGGTCGGCGCCTTGTGGCAGCGCTTCGGTATCGTACGCCCTGGACACATTGCCCAGCACGACACGGGGAGTGTCATTCGATGCCACTCCTTTAAGGATAAGATAGTTGTTCAGTTCATCAGCGAAGAACTGAAGCGTTTCTCTCAACATAGATAAGCGTTTAGATCAGTTAAAGATCAAACGCTACCAAAACATTACCTTACTAATTAACCAAAGTTGTCGAAGAGGATACACGGTATTCGGAGATGTACTTCTCCTGTGTTACTAATCAGTATGCCGTAATCGGTGTGGAGGTTTTAAAAGGATACTTACGAACTTAATGGGAAAACGAATATACTGAAACCGGATAATACAATCCAATACCTATTTTATGGTATATCGAAAATTTAATGTGGAATGCGTAGAAGTGCAGGGGGGTGTGGGGGATTTACGTGGGATTTGGATTTTGGGATTTGGGATTTTGGGATTTGGGATTTTGGGAATTTGGGGATTTGGGAAGTGCCGAGGTATCGAGAGGACGATTTTGAAGGCGATATTCAAAGCATTTTTAATTTAACGACTGATCTTAAAAAAGTAATACCTGCAAAATTAGCTTTTCAATATTCTTTGCAATTGCCTGGCCGTCTTAAAGCCACATTTTGAAGCAATATATTCGATTGTGTACTCTGGATTATTCAGCATGGTGCTGGCAAACTCCTTCCGTAAGAGAGTGAGGTATTCTAAAACGGTGGAACCTGTTTTTTCTTTAAACACCCTGCTCAAATTCCTCGGACTCATCCCGACTAACGAAGCAAGTGTTGCAATATCATTTTCCTTGGCCAAATTATCGATCAGGTAATCCTGTACTTCGTGGACTTGTGGATTAATATGATTCCTGTAATCAAGGTAGATGCTCTGTTGATTGTGCCTTCCGCTTCTGCGGTGATAAACTACCAGCCCTCTTGCTACTTTATGAGTAAAAAGCGGGCCTTTCAGCTCTTCAAGTATAGCCAGGGCCAGGTCAATACCGGCACTGATACCAGCACTTGTATATACATTATTACTCTTGACAAACAGAATATCAGCTATAACCCTTGCAGAAGGAAACAACTCCTGCAAAGTTTTAACTCTTCGCCAATGGGTAGTACACTCCGTATCTTTCAGCAGCCCTGCATGACCTAAAGCAAATGCACCATTACAAATAGAACAAACAGTAATTTTTTTATCCGAGCAATCTTTCAGCCATTTAAAGAATTCCTTTTCTGCCCTGAAAGAAAAACTATTTACATATTCCATATCCATTCCGGGCACAAATACAAAATCATTTTCCTTTAACACGGCTTTCGTAAAGTTTTCAAGCTTGCTGAATCCAAGACCCGAAGTACTAACAGGCGAATCGGAGAAAGTGTAAAATTCTATATCAATATCAAAGCCATAGAATTTAGCTTCTGTAAAAACCTGCATGGGTCCTGCAAGGTCAAGAATTTCAACGGCAGGCGGAATGATAAAGACGACCTTTTGCATAGTTAACTTTATTAAATTGTTTATATAAAAGCAGGGTGTGAAAAATTGGGTTAACCCGTAATAAAATTAACTTATTACACAGTATCTATCTTAACCTTTGATCTCACATTCCTGGCAAGGATCAGCAGGTAAATGCCAATTGTAAAATCAACAGCTGAACAAAACCAATCATAATGAGGTGGAATTAAGTCAGGCTCACCCAAAAGATCATAAGCCATATCCCAGGTTCCATGGAGGAAATAACCTATTGCAAGAATATAGATGCTCTTCTTAATTCCATAATAGGCCAGCAATACAAACACAAATGCCTGGATTGAATTAATGATCAGGGATTCAAGGTCTGTCCAGGTAAACCCAATATATAGAAACCCGATTCCCGTGAGCACCAACCCATAAAATAGTTGTTTGTCAATTCGTTTCAGAATCACAAGTGCTACGATTAGTAAGACACCTGTAGCAATTCCAATGATTAATGATGTCATAAAGGCGTTTTTTTTATTCGTTCAAAATATTCAGTACGTCAAATAAAGAAATATCCATCTATCCTCTGCGTTTTACCCTGTTATCCTCTAAGGTAATTTTGCAAGCCGGAATATCTTTTTCATGATTTACATTTTTAGAAGTTTCCAATAAGTCACCCTAAAGGGCGACTTACTGGAAACGAAATGGGCTGAACAATCACTTACAGTTTTTACAGGTACAATTGTCACCGCAGTTACAATTTTCACAAGTGCAATTTACATTGCTGCATTTCCCTTTGTTGTTCAGAGTTGCCTGGTTCAATTTTACTTTTGTTTTCATAAATTTTGTTTTAAATGATTTAATAAGTCAAAAGTAGGTCGAGATCAGAGAACTGTTATTACACCATCTTGTGTACGATTTGCATAATTTTGTCTTACACTTTATCAAGCATTTTACGCTTTACAGAACCAACTGCTTTAAAATGAGAGGGAGTAAGTCCGGTAACTTTTTTGAACTGATTAGAGAGATGTGCAACGCTGCTGTATTCCAGCAGGTAATGGATCTCCGACAAAGACATTTCTTTATAAACAAGTAGTTCCTTTACCTTTTCAATTCGTTGTTCGATAAAATAATTCTCAATGGTGCGTCCTTCTACAGAAGAAAAGAAATGACTGATATAGGTATATTCGTGATGCAGATTTTGGGCGAGGTAAACAGAGAGTTTTGTTTTGGTTTCTTTTTCATCCACTTCGTTCCTGGCCTTTTTTATTACCAGTTGTTTGATTTTTTCGAGCAGGCCACTCATTCGATCATCTATTAGTTCAAGACCAATAGAACGAAGGCTTTCACCCAGCAGGGAAGTCTGTGTATCTGTTATTGATGAGGCCAAATATATCTCTCCGATGTTTACTTTCGTAATTGGAATAGCTGATTGCTTCAAAAT
>CAYUCU010000033.1:0-26536 GCA_964443345.1 uncultured Chitinophaga sp. | reverse complement strand
ACGGTTTTTGTATATTTATAAGTCATCCTGTACCTTACTAAAGCTGTGTACCAAACACTCTATTTATGAAGAAAATAGTCATCTTTTTTATTCTTCTGTTTACCATCCAGCAGGGCTTTTCGCAAAAAATTGATAAGGCTAAAATGCAGGCCATGTATGATGCCATTAAAGCAGCAGGTATCCTGCATCCCGATTTTGTAATGGCCCAGTGCATGCAGGAAACCGGCAACCTGAGCTGTAAAAAATGCTGCCTGCGCTATCACAACCTGTTTGGATTTTATGTAAAGGGAAACAAATGCAAAAAATTTGATTCAGATGAAGAATGCATTGAATATTACAAAAAGTGGCAGGATAAACGATATCATAAATGGCGTAAAAAGAATCCTAAAGCAGACTATTATCATTTTTTGAAAAGTGTGGGCTATGCCACCGGCGATAAATATACCAGGGAGCTGAAACCGAAAGTGATCTGGGTACAAAAGCATTTAAAGTTGTGATAGCAAGCTACGAGTTATGAGTTTCGGGCTACGAGCCTTTATAGCAAAAGAGTCTTTCAATACCTGAAAGACTCTTCAATTTGAAGAACTCGAAACTCGTAGCTCACCACTCGCAGCTATTTTTTCAATCCCTTTATATCATCAATATGAAACTGCGTATGTGCCGCAAAAATATTATTGATAAAAAGCAGTTCGTTAACACCTTCCGCTTTCAGCATGGCAATAAAATCACCTTTATAGGAACGCTGGTCTACCACAATCACTTTTTCATAGTTATTGATTAAAAAAGGAGCAAAGGCATTGCCATACGATTCTTTTACAAGTGCGATCCTTCTTCCGTTTTTATGTTGTGTTTCTATTTTACAAATGGGCAGGTCGCCTTGCAGAAAAACAGAATAACTATTGTCGCCGCTTACCTGCTCTGCATACATATGAGAGGGTGACCAATAGCCAATAGAATTACTGCCAATATAAAAATTGGTTGAATCAGGAAACAGGTAATACCTGACCGAGTCAGGGTTGTTTTTTAAAGCCGCCGCCCGGCTTACCCTGTATAAAAATCCCAGGAATCCCGGCTTTACTTTAGAAGGGATACTATCTAACGAAACGGGTGCTAGCCCGGCACTGGCGCAAAATGAACGGTAGGCATAATAAGCTCCGAGACTTGTCCAGTGATGGTCTGTATTAAAATAAATGTATTCAGTGCGATGCTTTCTTATTTCATCTACCGCATTTACTTTAATGATCTCCGGATCTTCAGCGGTATAAACAGCATTGATCGCAACTTTCGCTGGAGTGATGAGATTTTTATATTTTTCTGTTACCTCAAATTCAAACGCATTAGGAATAATAAGGTTATAAACTTTGAGTCCGGGTATTTTTAACCGGCTGTACATATTGATTACTTCAGCATATTTTTTACCCATACCAGCCCCACCACTAAATAGTTCAAAGCCCCTGTTTTTAAAAATAAAAACAGGCCCCCGTTTTACACCAACCTGTCCGTCGTCTGGTAATATCTCGGGAGGTGGCGGCGGTACAATGGTGCGAGCCACAGAAGCTGTATCCGTTCCGGTTAATTTTTCTTTGCTTTTGCCCGAATTACATGCAGTCAGAGCTATAGAAACGATTAAGGCGATATGGTTAAGCTTTACCATTATTTTTTTAACCCTTTGATCTTATTAATATGAAAAGGAGTGTGTGCAGCAAAGATGTTATTGATGAAAAGTAATTCATTAATGCCTTCTGCTTTCAGCATGGCCACAAAATCGCCGGTGTAATACCGCTGGTCCACTACTATTACTTTTTCATAGTTGTTGATCAAAAAAGGAGCAAAGGCATTGCCGTACGATTCTTTTACCACAGCAATCTTTCTTCCGTTCTTATGTTGTGTCTCCATTTTTACGGTAGGCAGATCCCCTTGCAGAAAAACGGAATAACTATTAGGGCCACTGGCGCCTTCGCCATACATTTTTGATTTTGTCCAGTTGCCAATAGTGGAATTGCCGATATAAAAGTTCACAGAATCTTTGAAGAGGTAATATCTTACCGAGTCGGGGTTGCTTTGCAGGCTGGGGTCCCGGGTAAGCCGGTATAAAGAACCAAGGAAAGTGTTTTTTGTTTTATAAGCAACGGTATCCAGGCTAACTGGTGTTAAACCTGCTGTAGCACAAAATGCACGGTAAGCATAATAAGCACCAAGACTCGTCCAGTGGTGATCTGTATTGAAATAAATATATTCTTCCCGGTGTTTTCTTATTTCATCAATCGCCCACACCTTTTTGATCTCGGGGTCTTCGCTGTTATAAATATTTTCGATAGCCGGCCGGTTAGGTTTTTGATACTTCGCATATTTCTCCGTTAACTCAAACTCCAATGCTACCGGAATAATCAGGTTATAAACCTGTATGCCTGATTTTAATAAACGGTTGTAGGAATTGATAACATCTGCATAGGATTTTCCCATTTCAGGGCCACCACCAAACATTTCGAAAGCCCTGTTCTTGAATACAAACACCCCTTTTTTCTTTTCTCCGGTTGCACCATCATCGGGTAATGGGCCATTATGCACGGTTTCAATTTTGGTAGTATCCGTTTTTTCATTGGCTTCTGCATCGTTGTTTGGATCATATATCTTTATTTCGCTGCTGTTAAAACCAATACTGTTTTTGAATTTATCTGAAAGACTTATCCATTTATCCCTGAAGGGGAAATTGTCAGCATAATATTCATCTATCTGTTTAAAATAGGTTCCGCTCCAAAATGAACTGTCAGAATAGTTAGGAAAAGTAGCCAGCTTCCGGTTTTCCATTACAGATACCGTTGGCTTTTTCATAGCTAATGAAGCAATGCCACCCGCTAGAAGCAGCCCGCAAAAAATGGCCACATTGGCGGTATGGATTTTTTTGTTTGGTACCTCACTCATATTCGTTGCTTCCATTTTTTACTATTTATTAAAACCTGAAATAAATAAACGGGTTATAACTTTTACCCACTAATTGTGCCACACAAAGAAAAAGCAGCACTACATTAAATCCAATAACCGCTGTGTCATAAAAAGTAATGCGGCTTGTCTTCTTATCTAACCAATTTTTTATGGTGTGATAAACCGGCATACAAAGAATAATGGCCAGTACCAGCCAGAACACATGTGTGCTCAGGGTGTTCATTACATCCATATTGCCATTTGGTCCGGCTTTAAAAGAGAACAGTTTTTTTACATAGGCAATCAGCATGTCTGTATCTGTAAAATAAAAAATAACCCAGCCCGGAATAATAATGACTAACGCATAAATATGTGCAATAAATGCCGGGGCTTTTTCCAACAGCTTCAACAAGAAAGCTCTTTCTAAAGCAATAAAAATGAAGAAGTACAAGCCCCAGAAAATAAAATTCCAGCTGGGGCCATGCCACATGCCGGTAAGAAACCATACAATAAAGAGGTTGAGATACACCCTTTTTTTATTTCCGCCCAGCGGGATGTACACATAATCCCTGAAAATACTTCCTAAAGAGATATGCCATCGTCGCCAGAATTCGCCAATAGATTTTGCGATATACGGATAATTAAAATTCTCCCGGAAATGGAAGCCAAACATTCTTCCCAACCCGATGGCCATATCTGAGTAACCGGAGAAGTCAAAATAAATCTGAATAGCAAACATGATCAAACCTACCCATGCTTCTAAACTTGAGAAGGAGGCCAATTCTGTAAACGTTAATGCATGTCTGCCATCACCCATGTATTTAGCAACTATTTCCGCCGCAATATTGGCGATCACCACTTTTTTAAACAAACCAATACAAAACCGGGATACTCCCAAGCTGAAATCAGTCAGGTTTTCCTTTCTGCCATATATTTCCTTTTCCACATGTGCATAGCGGATGATAGGCCCGGCTACCAGGGACGAGAAGAGAGATACATACATTAAAAAATCAGGAAAATTCCGTTGCGCCTTTATATCGCCCCGGTACACATCCACTACATAAGATATAGTATGAAATGTATAGAAAGAAATACCCAATGGTAATGCATATCCTGTGGCGGTAAAAGAAGTTCCCAAAACAGCATTTAGTTGGTCTACTAAAAATTGGTCATACTTAAAAAGAGCCAGCAAGCCGAGGTTAAAACACACTGTAAACGTTACCCCGATCTTTGCCCATTTGGTACCCCGGTGTTTATCTATAAAGATAGAGTTGCCCCAATCGATAAAGGAGGAAAGAATGAGTAAAAAGATCCATCTCGGCTCTCCCCAGCCATAAAAGGCAAGAGAAAAAACGATAAGCACCCAGTTTCGCCATTTCGGATTTTTGGTGCTGTAATACAGCATAAGACAAAGCGGCAGAAATACAAAAAGGAAAAGCAGGCTTGCAAATACCATAGGTGTGGGTTGGAAATATTTAGCAGCGTAAAATACTACTTTGCTTATTCATTCAAAATGAATGAGAGATTTTTTTTGAAAAATACCATAAGGACGGTATGGAGAAAGAATTTTTCAGCTACCAATCTGTACCTTCATTGCAAATATTTTTCACATGCAATTAACAGCCAAACTCATTCAATTACTCCCCCTGCAAACCGGCACCGGTAAGAACGGACAATGGAAAAAGCAAGACATCATTGTGGAAACGGAAGGACAATATCCCAAAAAGGTATGTGTCTCTATCTGGGGAGACAAGATCAATGAAAACCTGCTGAAAGAAGGAGCACAACTCAGTATATCATTTGATGTGGAAAGCCGGGAATATAACGGCCGCTGGTACACCGATGTGAAAGCCTGGAAAGTGGAACCAGCCGGTGCTGCCACCACCGACAAGGCCCCGGATGACCAGGTGTATTTTGACGAAGGCCAGATGGAAAGCAAAAACGATCTGCCGTTTTAGGGAGTAGCCACGAATTACACTAATAACACGAATAAGAGAAAAAGCAGCCGGGGGCTGTCTATAGTTTGTATTTAATTGTATTCATTAGTGATATTTGTGCAATTCGTGGCTAAAATCACAACTCCTTTCTGAGGCGGGCCACCGGTATATTCAACTGCTCCCTGTACTTTGCTACCGTACGGCGGGCAATATTGTAGCCTTTTTCCTGTAGTAATTCAGTCAGCCGCTCATCGCTCAACGGGTGTTTCTTTTCTTCGGCCTCTATCAGGTTGCTGAGGATCTTCTTTACTTCCCTGGTAGAAACTTCTTCGCCGCTGTCTGTACTTAATGATTCGCTGAAGAAGAATTTGAGGCGGTAGGTGCCAAATTCTGTTTGGACAAACTTGCTGTTGGCCACCCGGCTCACCGTAGAAATGTCCAGGTTGGTCTTTTCGGCAATGTCCTTTAAGATCATCGGCTTCAGCTCTGTTTCATCACCCGTCAGAAAGAACTCATACTGATGTTCCATGATGGCGTTCATCGTACTGAGCAATGTATGTTGCCGTTGCTTGATAGCATCAATGAACCACTTGGCAGAATCAATTTTTTGTTTGATGAAGAGCACGGCTTCTTTCTGCCGCTTGTCTTTTTTAGCGCCCCGGTCGTATTCTTTCAGCATATCCCTGTAGCCCTCACTGATGCGGAGTTCGGGAGCATTGCGGCTGTTAAGGGTGAGCTCCAGCTTACCCGCATTATTCATGATGAAAAAATCAGGTACCACATAGTTTTCCGCTTTGTTGTTTTCACCCACAACGCCCCCGGGCTTTGGGTTTAGCCGGATGATGTGCTGCATCACTTCCCGCAACTGATCGTCATCGATATTTAAGCCCCGCTGGATCTTTTCATAGTGCTTTTTAGTAAATTCATCGAAGTACTTGGTGATAGCTTTGATAGCGACATCAACCGGCATACCCTCATCCTTTTGGCGGAATAGTTGCAGCAGCAGGCATTCCTGCAGGTTGCGGGCAGCCACACCGGCAGGATCAAACAGCTGGATCCGTTTTATCAGGGCTTCTACCTCGGGTTCTGTAGCAATGATATTCTGGCGAAAGGCCAGGTCGTCCACAATGGCAGCTGTTTCCCGGCGCAGGTAGCCATCCTCATCTATACTGCCTACGATCTGTTCTGCAATGGTTTGCTCTTTTTCTTCCAGTTTCAACAGCCCCAGCTGATTCAGCAGCAGCTCATAAAAGCTGGTTTCTGTTTTAAAAGGCAACTGGCGGCCTTCATCTTCCTCCGGGTAATTATCATCCCGTAGCTTGTAGTCTCCCACTTCATCATCCCCATCCTGCACATATTCACTGACGTCTATATTATCGTATTCGTCTGTGCTGCCGTCGGCATCCTCATATTCCTCTTCTCCGGGCTCGCTGAATTCGTCTTTAATGTCATCGGCATCCTCATGTTTGTCTTCATCCAGTTCCAGGGCGGGGTTCTCCTCCAGTTCTTCCTTAATCCGGGTTTCCAGATTGGCCGTAGGTACCTGCAGCAGTTTCATGAGTTGAATCTGCTGGGGAGACAGTTTTTGCAGTAATTTCTGCTGTAAGCTCTGGCTCAGTGCCATGGTTCGATTAGTGTTTTTTCTTTTAGAGGCTGATTTTCAAAAATTCCGGCCGTTGCACAAAAATAATGCCGTAAATTTAGGTACAAATAAAGTAAAGATGCGCCAACGGTTAATTTTCTTTCTTGTTGTGTTACTGTTAATCTTTCAGGGGGAAATTTTTGGGCAGGTAAAGCCTGCTGGTTTGAGCGGCTTCCAGGGGTATCATCTATACATAAACCCTGATTTTGGTACCAGTATCCGGGCTGCTGGAGAAATTCAGCCGAAGGAAACAACGATAAAGCTGTTGAGACCCGCATTCTCTTATGTAGGGATAGGGCAATCCTTTTATTCAGAGCACCTGGGGTTTTTCTGTCAAAAAGAATTACAGCTTCAAAAAATCACTTCTCTGCCCATCCGCTTTCGTCTCGGCTCACTGGATTATGTAAACTGGATGGAGCAAAAGCCGAATGCGATAAAGCCTTTTTGATGGGAATAATCTGTTATGATTGACTTCTGATAATTTCAATTGCACCGTTATGATATGAAGCGTAACTTTCATAGATTGAATAGAGAAAATAGCTTACTAACTCTCAAATCTGCATTATTAAAACAGCCTTCATATTACTGATAAGCATCTTCTGCTTTTGTAAGTCCAGTTGGGCGCAAACTAATTTATCAAATTTTTCTATTAGCCGTCTTACTCCTGATGAGGGCCTCTCCCAGGGTTCCAATTATTTCCGATTTGAAGACAGCCGGGGTTTTATGTGGATTACTGGTAATGATGCCGTAAATCGTTACGATGGCTCCATGGTAAAAGTGTATAATCTCAATAAGTATTTTAAAGAATGCCCCAACTTACAACAGGGGTATGGTTTTGCAGAAGATAATGAAAGCAATATTTACATTGGCAGTGTAAGAGGCTTGTATATCTATCATCGCAATACAGATAAGTTTACACTGCAAAAAATATTTGCTGATACTGCTAACGAAGAGGCAATGCCATTTGCATATAGAGACGGCAAAGTATGGTGCTTTAATAAAAAATATGAAATAGCTACTTACGATGTAAGGAATGGCAAGATTTTGATAGTAACCAAACTGCCGGTTACTCCGTTATCTTCTATACATATTTATGACTTGGATGATAACCCATTTTATTATCGTTGGCCTTTTTTTGATCAACAAGGTAATATCTGGTTTATTGCCCTTAATGAAACACTCAGGGCTAACACCAATACGAAGGAAGTTAAAAAGATTGCAATTGGCATAACCCTGCAAAGCGGACCGACATTCCTTTGCACTTACTATGATTCATTGAACAATGAAATATATTTTGGTACAAATAATGGCTTGGTCATTTACAACATAAGTGCTGCACAGGAAAGGCATATTACGCATATTGGAGGAATTCCAGTAGCTGATGTACAAAGTGTTTGCTGCAATAAAAACCTGATAGCATTAATAAATAGGAACGCTATAATACTTTCTGATAAACAATTTGATAAAAATTTATGGATTGAAAGAGCAGATAAGAAAAATATAAAGCAGATTGTGTTAGATTTTGATAAAGCGGAAAGGTTATGGATGTGTGACGATGGCAAAGGACAATTTATTTACAATTTTTCTCCACCACTTTTACCAAAACTACCGGGAGAAAATATTGCTTTCAGTAAACTAAAAGGGTACGGGGTAAGTACTTTTGCAGAATTTGAAAATGGAGAAATAGCAGTTCAATATATGTACCTGCTGAATAATAGTACCCCAAAGTTAGAAACAATCAGCTACCCAAAGAATTTTGATGGCTTTCTGGGGTACAGGACTTTCACTGACAAAACAAGAAAAGGTATATGGCTTTCAACATACACTTATAACAACTATCAGCTTAATATTTATTTTACCGCCAACAATAAGAACCCGGTATTGCATTATACCATCAAGGAAGCGGACAGCCTTGGCAACCTGCAGGAATTAAAAGTTCTGGATGATGGCCGCCTATTGGGATCCTTTCAGTCAGGGCTTTGCTGGTTAAAAAATAATTCAGTCATAAAAATTGACAACCAGCCGAATAAAAACCCATTTACAATTAATGAAATAAGCAATAAGCGCTGTGCCATCAGTTATATAAATAATGATATGTGGCTGGTAGAACTTTCAAATGAGGATAAAATAAATTTTGTGCAAAAAATCCTGCCCGGCGTGCAGTCTTTTTATCTGCAGGAAGATTCAATACGTAGGCAATATTGGGCAGGCACCAATAAAGGCATTTACTTATTAGATAAAAATTTTAAGCAGGTAAGGCTCTTTGATGCAAACAATGGCCTGGCCGGAACTCATATTTATGGAATATTGCTGGATAAGGAAGGCAATGCCTGGTGCAGTCATCAGCGGGGCTTAAGCAGTATCAATGCTAAAACATTTCAGATAATTAATTATGATAAAAACGATGGCATCCAGGATTGGGATTTTAATAACCGGGCATTTTATAAAGCAACGGATGGCACTTTATACTTTGGCGGGGTAAGCGGCTTTAACTATTTTAAACCCCCGGTGAAGCCAATTTCTTATTACCAGCCAGAAGTTTATATTGATGAAATTCGGGTAAATAATAAAACGTATTGGCCCGATACCAATGCCAATCTTATACTCAAGCTCAATTTATCATTTACTGAAAATAACATTTCTATAAAAACTGTTATTAAAGATCTGGCAAATGCAAATTCAAGACAATTAATTTACCGGATAAAAGAAACCGATACCAAATGGAACTATTTACCCAATCACAGCATCATGTCTTTTAACAGCCTTTCGCCGGGCACTTACACATTAGAATTAGGCGTTTATGATAAATACACTAACAAAGAAATAATACAAAAAACATTATCAATCATTATAGCCACACCCTTTTACAGAACAGCCTGGTTTTGGGTGCTGATAAGCTTTTTGGCAACAGCCTTATTGATTGGCATCTACAATCGCCGCAAAGTAAATAAACAACAAACAGTATTCCGTCAACAATTGGCCTTAGAACAGCAGCGTAATAAAATAACTGCCGATTTACACGATGATATAGGTTCTTCTCTCAGCAGCCTACAGGTAAACAGCGCTGTGGCTAATCAACTGATAGATAAAGACAGCAAACAGGCAAAGCAGGTATTAGATAAAATAGAAACCCAATCAAAAGACCTGGCAGATAAAATTGGCGATATTATCTGGAGCATGAAGCCCGGCAAAGACGAATTTATGACTATAGGCAGCCGTATTAAGAATTTCGCCAATGATATGCTTAGCTCCACAGATATTAATTACCAGGTACAAACAGATGCAGCGGCTGATACAGAAATAAAAGATATAACTGCACGAAAAAATATTGTGTTCATTACCAAAGAAGCTATTAACAATGCTGTTAAATACAGTAAGGCCAATCATATCCTTATTACCTTAAAAAAAGCAAATAACCAGTTTATATTATTGATAAAAGATAATGGAGTTGGTTTTACAACGGCAAAGCAAGCAGGAAATGGAATAGCAAACATGCAAAAAAGAGCAGTAGAAATGAAAGGGGATTTTATTCTTGATTCTACTCCGGGTCAGGGAACTGTTATTAGTGTTACGGTGCCTGTCCCTTAATTTAGTTACCGCATTTATGGTATGCTGTTATTACTTTTGTCTAAGAATGATTAGGGTATTTGTATATGATGATAGTAAAGACAGGAGGGATAGCCTGAAAGCATTAATCAGCCTTTCTGATAATTTAAAATATATTGGGGAAGCACCTAACTGTTCCAATGTATTAGCCGAAATAGACAAATACTATCCTGATGTAGTACTGATGGATATTAATATGCCGGAGGTTGACGGATTAGAAGGTTTAAAACTCATTAAAGCCAAACACCCCGAAGTAAAAGTACTGATGCAAACCGCCTATGATGACAGTGAAAGAATATTTACCAGTATTAAAAATGGCGCCAGCGGTTATATTCTTAAAAACGATAAACCTCAACGCATTTTACAAGCTATAGAAGAAGTGCACGAAGGCGGTGCGGTGATGAACCCCGCTATTGCACAAAAAGTGCTGGATTACTTTAAACCGGCAGAAAAAAAGTCCCCCTTAAGCCCCAAAGAAAATGAAGTGCTGGCCCTGCTGGCCGAAGGCATGAGCTATAAAATGGTGGCGGATAAACTCGCCGTTAGTTATACTACCATTAATACCCATACCAAACGGATTTATATGAAGCTGCATATCTCCTCTCTTGGTGAAGCAATTGCCTGGTACTACAAGAATAACATACACTAAAATCCCGCAATTATTTAGTTCCATTGCGATGAACGGTTAGCTGTTCAGGGTGCAAGTCACCTGTCATTAGAATTAGGGGTTTTTTGTTTTCCCTTATTTATAAGATTTGTTTTATCAAAAACCGGGGAAGCCGAAAACCGGATAGAGTAGGCGAAATCAAAAACGTTAAACAATGAAAAAATTATTATTTAGCATGGCAACCCTATTTATCACCAGTATGGGTTTTAGCCAAAATGTAAATACAGGTATGGGTAGTATTGGTACTGTAGATAGCTGGAAAGTGGGAACTACGATACCATTAGGTAATTCTTATGTAATAGCGAACAGTTTTCCTGGTTTATGGGAGACTACCTCCGTATCAATCAATACTCCTAAATGGATAAGCGTATCAACCGGGGGCAAAGGAAGTGGGCAAACCGATTTTATTTATGAGAAAAAATTTACTGTTCCGGCCGGGATAATGCAATTGAAATGTAATTTTAAAATTGCAGCAGATGATGTTCTTAAAAAGATTGAGTTAATTCAGCCTAATAGCACAAAAGTCAACATTGGATTCACTAATACTGGAAATTACAAATTTACAAAGCTGATAACAGATAGTTTGGTTTGCCCGGTAAAAGGTGATTGGACTTTACGAGTTACGGTTTTTTGCGGCGATGCCAAAGGCACTCAAGGGTGGACGGCTTTATTAGTTTCAGGAAATATTAATTTTAAGGAAGGCAAATGCCCCCCACCTCCTTGTAGCTGCCCTAAGGGTTGGCTAGCATCTTCAACAAATGAAGATGGTGGAGTATCTGCAGATGGTAAATGTAAAAAACTTGTTTGTGCCCCTATTGCAGTACTACCCCCTCCTAATGGTACTTCAATCGGAAATTGGGGTTTTACTTGGGGCAATGAAATTTGGGTTTGGGGCACAAAAGAAAATGGAGGTGCTCCAATTAATTGTGATGCGACAGAAAATAATGAGAGCCTGGCAATCGTCAAACAAAAAGATGAAAACGTGGGTATTAATCCTAACATAAATCCCCAATACTATTGTCTAATGGGCTTTGAGTGGAAAAACGGAGTTTGTACACCTATGCCATCAAGAGTTTATTGTAACGATGGTAAAAAAGTAATCATGGTAAGGGTTCAGGGACAGCTTGTTAATGCTATTTATACCAACATACCTTGTGATGAGAGAACTTGGCCCGGCCAAGGCGTAGATGACGATGGTACAGTAGTTAGATATGCTGATGTCTGGGGCAGAGAACTAACAGAAAGTATTTCAAAAGCAGATAAATACGTATTGAATTTAATTGAAATTTCAAATTTATATAATGGTCAACTTCCTGCAAAAGCCACACTATATAAGAGTTATATCCAAAAGCAAGAAGATGTGCTTTCTCTGGTTCTGATTTATAAAACCCGGCAAGAGGATTTAGTAATCATTACTCCCCTGATAATAGAAAATGAGTATATAAAAATATCCGGTACTCCTAAATTATTAACATTGAATAATAATCTGTTATTAATGAAAGAAATAAAGGCGGCAATTTCTAGCAGTAAGAAAAATTATTATGTAGGCCATGTAACATTACTGAGATAGTTACAATAAAATGAATTTTTCTCAGGCGAATCTCCTGATGGGACTTGTCGCCATTTTCCTTTCCACCGGGCCCCCTGCAAGGGACCCGATGGTTTCTTAATTTTTTAAACCATGAAAAGAATGGAAAATTTCAGATATCGGACGATCAGGTTCTGCAATAGTAATATTGATTTGCCAACTTCTAGCTAATCCATTCCAGGTAATTATCCCGGTTTATAATTTGAAAAATTGCGCCGGGATAATTTTTTGCAAAGCCGCCGGGCAGTTTGGCCCTGGCTTGTCTTTTTCTAAATTGCAGCAATCAGCAATCTTTGAATATGCATAAAACAATAATTTGGCTATTATAGTAGTCAAATTAACGTAAAAAAAATGTTTTACCGCTTGAATTATTGAGTCAGCTTTGCAGATATTACCCCTGCCAAGCCGGTTGCCACAACCTTTTTTACACACTGCACTATCTTCTCCCCCTTGTCTTTTATCTGTTCTTCCGTCCACAACAAACTAATAGAAGTGGAAATGCAACGACTCATCACCGCATCACTGGCGGCAAAATCCTTATTGGCCTGTTGCATCACCAGTGCTTTTACATCCGGGTGCAGAGAATTAAGCGTAACAGAATTCTTCAGATGGTCCCATTTGCGGATATAATGCCAGTTATTATCAAACCAGTAAAAATTGCCCGGTAATATGCTTTGTGCCTTCATTTCGGCTACAACAGCCTTTGTCAATTCTGCTGTTGGCAAAAACCAACTGATAAAGCTGCAACTGTCACCCGCCGGATCGGGTATTCTTCTGAATGAGATCTCTGGCACTTGTTGTAAAATAGCTTTCAGTTGCGCATGATTCTTTTTCTGAAGCGTCAAAAACTCATTCAGCCTTTTTATTTGCGCCAGCCCTACGGCGGCATGCAGTTCTGATATACGATAGTTATAGCCAATGAATGGATGCAGGTCAGCACCACGGTCAGCTCCTTTATGATCGTGACCATGATCGGTATAGCCATCAGATTTAATGTAAATGTCTTCCCGGTTGGTCATCACCACACCACCTTCGGCACAGGTCATGGTTTTTACAAAATCAAAAGAGAAGGTTCCGGCATCACCAATCGTTCCCAATGATTTTCCTTTGTACGAGCCGCCAATACTCTGGCAGGCATCCTCCAATAAAATGAGGTTGTGTTCTTTGCAAATGGTTATCAGCGCATCCATATCGGCCATGCTGCCGCACATATGTACAGGCATGATGGCTTTTGTTTTTGAAGTAATCGCTTTTCGAACGGCTTCGGGATCTAATGTCAGCGTATCGTCCACATCTGCCAGCACCGGGATGGCTCCCACACTCAGCACTGCTTCGAAGGAAGCTACAAAAGTGAATGACGGGGTGATTATTTCATCACCGTAACCGATGCCTAAAGCACTCATGGCAGTGGTAAGCGCCGATGTGCCGCTGGAAGTGAGCTGGGCATATTTGCTGCCAAATGTTTCGCAGATAGCAGCTTCCAGTTCTTTGCTTTTCCAAATACCTTTTCTGGGTCCGTCAAAACCATAGCGCATCAGGATGCCGGTTTCCAGCACCTCATTTACTTCTTTTCTTTCTTTGTCACTCCAGAGTTCGTAGCCGGGCATTTTTGGGAATTAAAAATGAATAATTAAGAATCAATAATTGTTTGCATTAAGGAATACCTGCAAGCCTGGCAAAGGTAGAAAATCAGCAGAATGTTCTTTTTGTATTTCTCTCTTTTCTCCTTGTCTGATGCTTTTATGGTATATAAAACTCCCATTTGCCGCTTGGTTGTACCAGGATGGCGATCTCACTCAGGTCGCTTTCATTGTTATTCCGGCCAACGGCGGTGATTACATACCTGTAAGAAAAATGTTGTGAAGAGAGGGTCTCTTTTAGCTGAAAACCTCCCGGTATCGTTACAAACCTTGAAATGTACTTTGGGGAATTGCCAAAGGTCTCACTGTGTGAATCAGCGGCATACTGGTATACTACATAGTATTTTATTTCCACCCGGTTCCTGGGATCAGGCCTCACATTCAGCTGAATGATGGAATCATTGGTAATGGCCCTTTCCACAATCGGCGGCCAGGGTTTTTCATTATCTATCCACCTCATTGGTGGCAGCAAGGCCGGGTATTTATAGTAATTGTTTTGTAAACTGTCATTCCATCCCTGCGGGTTTTTTTCAAACGATTTGCTGCTGAAATAGATACTTCCCTGCACATTAGGATAACGGCGCAACAGTGTTATCTGGTCTGGTATCTGTGTTGGATTACCCCAACCCGGGGTTTCTTTGCTCACTCCCCGGTAAATTCCATGACCAATATAGATATGCTTTCCATAGCTGTGGCGGCTCCACCAATCCAATAATTTTTCATAAGCCATCAGGTCATCGCCAATTTCCCGGTATAGCTGTGGTGTGATATAATCGATCCAGCCTTTTTTCATCCACAATAAAACGTCTGCATACAGATCATCATAATTAGTTTGTCCCGCCTTGCTGTCGCTGCCTTCGGGGTCCTGGCTTTTATTGCGCCAAACTCCGAAGGGAGAAATACCAAAGCGGCATAATTTCCTTTCCTGTTTTATTACCTGGTGGAGTGCCAATATGATCGAATCCACATTACTTCTTCTCCAGTCGTCTTTTGAAAGTTTGCTGCCAGACCGGGCATAGCTGGCGGCATCGGGAAATTCTTTTCCTTTGATCCGGTAGGGATAAAAATAGTCGTCCATATGAATGGCGTCCACATCATACCGTTTTACAATATCCCGTACCACATTGATCACAAACTTTTGCGCTTCTTTATTACCGGGATCGAAATATTTTTTATCGCCGTAAGTCAGAAACCATTCGGGATGAATGCGGGTGATATGATTAGCAGCAAGGGGGCTTCCACCGGTGGTATTATGTACCGCACGGTAAGGGTTCAGCCAGGCATGAAATTCCATTCCCCTCTTATGTGTTTCCTTTATCATGAACTCCATAGGGTCATAGTACGGTGAGGGTGGCTGGCCCTGCACACCTGTAAGCCATTGGCTCCAGGGCTCGTATTGTGAGGGGTAAAAGGCATCAGCGGCGGGACGCACCTGTACGATCATGGCGTTCATGCCATTTTTTTGGTGCAAATCAAGCAGTTGGATGTAATCTGCTTTTTGTTTTTCGGGGTCATTTGCTCCGGCCTGCGGCCAGTCTATATTATTAACTGTGGCTATCCACACACCACGAAATTCGTATTTGGGCTGGGCAAGAAGCGAGGAGAATGGCAACAAGATGAGGCAGAGTAACCAGGTGGCAGATCTAATCATGTTTTCAGATTCGGGATGAGTAATCATGGTTCGGCGAACTCACGGGCAAAAATACATTATTCACTGCCATCCCTGATCTTGTCAAGCAATTCGCTGAGAATATTAGCATCTTTTTCTGAAAGGTTTTGGAGCACTCCGTCTATCTCATCCTGGCGGGCATCCAGTCTTTCCAGTAGTTTTTTCCCTTTATCTGTAATGATCACATCTACGAGGCGGCGGTCATTCTTACAGGTTATTTTTTTTACTAAGCCTTTTGTAATAAGACGGTCCACAATGCGGCTGGTATCACTCATTTTCTCCAGCATACGCTCCCGTATCTGTAATGTGGAAAGAGGTTTTGGAAAGCTTCCTCTTAATATGCGGAGGATATTGAACTGCTGGGCGGTAATGTCTTCTGCTTCAAAAATACATTTAGTCTTATCCCGCATCCAGGAAAGGGTATAAATGAGGTTGATGGCCGCCTTCTGGTGCGGATTGCGGAATTTAGCCTGTTGTATATCCTTTTCTATACCCATCATGATCGGTTACGGCTTAAAAGTAAAAAGTTTTGGGCTAAGCTGGTATGACTTCCCAAAACTTTTTGATGCAGCTCAACGGAGGCCTTAGTTATTATAATAAAATTTCTCTTCAACGATCTTTCCGCCTTTCCAGCGCTGAACAGCCAGCTGGGTATAACTACGTGTGCCATAGTCTTTATGGGTGTAATCAAACCACCACTCTACAACGGCCAGGCCATCGCTGATGATAGTATTGATGACTTTGGCGCCACGGAATTCGGTAAGACCGCCTACAAAAGCTTCTTCTGCCTGGCGGTTCACTTCTTTGCCAACACGGGCCGGGTAATCGTTGTCCTGCATTACTACCTCATCTGCATAAAATTTTTCGAAAGCTTCAAGGATCTTGCCTTCCAGGATCATCTGGTTCAGCTGATCTACATCGGTTCTTAAGTCGCTCATGATACTATTTTTTGGTGAATAAATTAATACCACAAAATTAATGTTGCAACATTGAATCGGCAAATTTATTTTGACACCAGCGGTTCAATTAGCCATTTGTTAACATTGGCCGGGCAGCAATGGTGCAAAAAAACCCCTCTTTATGGTATTGTCGTATATCCCAAAAAGAGTTTCATTTGCAGTACCAACCTTAAATCAACGAACCATGAAAATATTTACAGAATCTCTCCGCCACTTTTTTGAAGGGTTTACTTCTTTTTACACCTCGATCTTTGATGAAATGAAGAAATGGTAGGGAAGCTGCGAGCTGTTAGCGACGAGCTGCGAGACTTTACTTCGAAGGGTTTCAAAAGCTATGGAATAAACTTTCAGTCCAGGATTCATGCTCGTAACTCACAACCCGTAACTCATAACTTTTTGAGTTCCGCCCCCAGTTTAAATACAGTGAACAGATGATGCGCCTCATGCAGCAGGAAGAAGTTCATCCATTGCAGCAGGTTCATACTGCCAAAATAAGGGTGAGAGCCGGTCTTCACCAGGTCTGCTTCCTTAAACCCCAGCATTCCGGATGTCATATCTTTTCGGATTGTAAGCAGGTCCTGCATTATTTCACGGGTGGATCTATGGCAATTATCTAAAAACAACGGATCCGCTTCTGCAGAATAGCGGGAAAATTCCGGGTTGGTGCCCTCCAGTATCTGTTTTACCCTGCTGATAAAGGTGTGCTGGTATGTTTGCAGGTGGACTATATTTTCAAAAATGGACCATTTGCCATTGAGCACATTCCGCCTTATTTGTTCATCAGTAAACCCGTCTATCAGGTCTATTAAAACCTTATGCTGGTAGTGCAAGCGGGTGGAAACGGAAGAGGGTATTTGCATAATTTGTTTTTTTGATCAGGACAGCTGCTCCTTAAGACTGTTCCCACACTTTTGTTCCCTCACTGCAATTGGAGCAGATGTCAATATTCTTTCGTCCTTTTAGTATTTGTTGTCTGAATTTTGAGTACTCCCCGTTTTTCCAGATCTCTTTAAATGGTTTTTTCTTCAGATCACCTAACTGGTGTTGCGCATCCTTATCAAAACAACAAGGGGCCACCAGTCCATCCCACGTTATCACCGGATCATGCCAGAGCCGCCAGCAATGGTTGGCCAGTTTTCCTTTGAACTCATAGCCTGTTTCCGTTTTGCGGTAGCGGCTGTATTTGTCAATGGTGGGGATCAGTTGGTTCGGATCCTTTTCATAATCATATACCTGGGCGGTTTTGAACCACACATCATCCACGCCAATTTCTTTGCCCAGTTTCTTTACGTCTTCGATCTGGTGCTCATTTGGTTTTACTACCAGGAATTGAAAAACAATAAAAGGCTTTTTACTTTTCAATTCTTTCTTCCACTTCACCATATTCTTTGCCCCTTCTATTACTTTATCAAGATGCCCACCCACCCGGTATTGCTGATAGACATCCTGTGTAGTACCATCAATGGAAATGATCAGCCTGTCAAGACCGCTTTCAATGGTCCGTTTGGCATTAGCATCGTTCAGGTAGTGTGCATTGGTGGAAGTGGCTGTATAGATCTTCTTTTTGGAAGCATACTCCACCATATCCAAAAAACCGGGGTTAAGATATGGTTCGCCCTGAAAATAAAAAATGAGATAGATCAGTTCCTTATGCAGCTGATCTATTGTTTCACTGAAAAAATCTTTGTGAAGCATACCGGTAGGCCGGGTAAAAGCTCTGAGGCCGCTGGGACATTCCGGGCAGCGCAAATTGCAGGAGGTGGTGGGTTCAAAAGAAATGGAAACAGGATAACCCCATTGCACCGGTCTTTTGGTCCATTTGCTGATATAAAAACTGCTCAGCACTTTCACTCCATTCCAGGCCCTTCGAAAGGTGAGCTTGGATAGTAAATTAAAACTGTCTCTTCGGTTGAATCTTCCCATGGGTTGGTAAAGGTACTATTTCAGCCCATAGCAGCGGCCCATCATACAGCGTAAGTTGTTATCTTCAAATCTTAAATACATGAGCAACAACGCCTTTCCATACCGCATCTTTTCATTGGGAGACAGGGCCATCACCATTGATTTTGGCAACCGGATCGATGAATTGATAAATGAAGCAGTTATTCAGGAGTGTAACAAACTCCGGCAACATCCTTTTCAGGGAATGATCGAAGTTGTGCCTGCATACAGTTCGCTTACTATTTACTATGATATTGTTGCGTTGCATAAACTAGTTCCTGCAGGCAGTACGGTATTTGAATGGGTAAAACAAAAAACACAAGAAACGCTGACCCGATCCACAGTGGCCGGACCTTTCACTGAAAGACTGATCAAAATACCCGTTTGTTACGAAGCCGAATTTGCACCCGACCTGCCTGCACTGGCGGCTGCCAAAAAACTCAGCACAGAAGAAGTGATCTCTATTCATACCAGCAAGCAATACAAAGTGTATATGCTCGGGTTTTTACCTGGCTTTGCCTACATGGGCCGGCTGGACGAACGAATCGAAATGCCCCGAAAAGCACAACCAGAAAATATTGCAGAGGGAAGTGTTGGAATAGCGGGCAAACAAACCGGTATCTATCCGATGGCATCTCCGGGAGGGTGGCAGATCATTGGCCGCACACCTTTAAAATTGTTTGATATAACTAACCAGGAACCAACATTGTTAAAGGCGGGTGACCGGGTGGAATTTTTCTCAATAACAAAAGAAGAATTTAATAAAATAAAAATAGCAGAAGTAAAGAATGGGTAAAAAATTTCTGTGCTTCTGTGTTTCAGTGGCGATACATGAGTTTGATAGTTATTAAAGCAGGGATACTGGACACCATCCAGGATGGCGGCCGCTACGGTCATCAGCACCTCGGCATTAATCCCGGTGGAGCTATGGACAGGTATGCTGTGCAGGTAGCTAATGCTCTTGTGGGAAACAAACCAGATGAAGCCGTTATCGAATTACATTTTCCGGCATCTGTTTTTATGTTTTCACAACCGGCATTGATTGCATTAAGTGGCGCCGACTTTTCGGCAAGTATCAACGGAGAGCCGGTGCCTGCCCTTCATTGTATTGCAGTAAATAAAAATGATGCACTCCAATTCCATCGTCCTGTAAGCGGGGTAAGAGCTTACTTGTCTGTAAGTGGCGGATTGGTGGCAGACAACTGGTTGCAAAGCAGCAGCACCAATCTGAAAGCGAAAGCCGGTGGCTATAGCGGAAGAAACCTGCAAAAAGGAGATGAACTTGTATTAAAAAGCAATACGGATCACTCTTTTTTATTGAAGGAAAAAGATTTTAGAATACTACCCTGGTCGGCTGATGTGAAAGTAACAGAAGATTCAAGAGAAGTGCTCGTATTGCCGGGCAGCGAATGGGACAGGCTAACGGATGAATCAAAAGAAACATTTACATCGGCACAATTTATCATTAACAAACAATCTGACCGCATGGGTTACCGGCTGAGCAATAAACCGCTTGTGGCCACTACTACGGAAGAAATGATCTCCGCTGCAGTAAGTTTCGGCACCATACAATTATTACCGGATGGGAAACTGATCGTATTGATGGCTGATCATCAAACTACAGGCGGCTATCCAAAGATCGCTCATGTGATCACCGCACACCATTCTAAACTGGCGCAGCTAAAAGCAGGCGACAGTGCCTGGTTCCGGTTTACTGATCAGCAAACAGCAGAGACCTTGCTGATGCAACAACAACAACATTTGCTGCAACTGCAAAATGCTTGTACTTTCAGGTTACAAGAATATATACATGCGGCCCGACATTAATTGTGATATGGGAGAAGGGATTGCTAATCCCGCATTGCCGGCAAGCAGGGATGAGCTCATCATGCCTTTTATTACCTCTGCCAATATTGCCTGCGGCTATCATGCGGGTGATGCAGCTACCATGCAGCAAACGGTGGAATTGGCTATGAAGCACCAGGTTGCCATTGGCGCACACCCATCTTTTTTAGACAGGGAAAATTTTGGCCGCATTGAAATGAAGCTGGAAAACAATGAGGTCTATGACCTGGTAACACAGCAATTATACATTTTAAATGAAATAACGGCAGCGTTTGGCGGAAAGCTGAACCATGTAAAGCCACACGGGGCCTTATATAATATGTCGGCAAGGGATGCAATGCTTTCAGGGGTCATTGCCAAAGCAGTAAAAGATTTTGATGCGTCTTTATTGTTGCTTGGGTTAAGTGGCAGCCATTCCATCAGTGAAGCAAAGAAGATCGGATTGAAAACTGCCAGCGAGGTATTTGCAGACCGTACCTACCAGGATGATGGTACACTGACATCCCGTTCACAACCGGGTGCTTTGCTGAAAAACGTGGATGAAGTAATAAAGCAGGTAATGCAAATGGTAAACGATAATACAGTAACAGCATTGAGCGGCAAAAAAATTGCTGTGCTGGCAGAAACGATCTGTATTCACAGTGATGGGGAGCATGCGGTGGCATTTGCAAAAGCAATTCATAAAGCGATCAACAAATAATTATTCTGATTATTAACGACTGAAAGCCCCTTCAGGGGTTTGGGGGTATGAAAAAAAACTCTGCCATACTCGGTGCTGCATTCCTGATGGCCACCTCTGCCATTGGGCCGGGATTTCTTACGCAAACATCTTTGTTTACTGAACAACTGCTCACCAGCTTTGGTTTTGTCATACTCATTTCTATTCTGCTGGATATCGGTGCCCAACTCAATATCTGGAGGATAATAACAATAAGTGAGAACAGGGCCCAGGACATTGCGAATAAAGTAGTACCCGGTCTTGGTTTTTTCCTGGCAGCACTGATCGCTTTTGGCGGGTTGGTATTTAATATAGGTAATATTGCCGGATGCGGTTTGGGATTAAATGTACTTACCGGTATTGATGTAAAAACAGGCGCTATTATCAGTTGTGTGATAGCGCTGGGTATCTTCTGGTACAAAGAAGCGGGCAAACTGATCGATAATTTCGCCAAGCTGCTTGGCTTTATCATGATCGCACTCACCGCTTACATTGCTTTCTCCTCACACCCGCCGGTAGGAGAAGCATTGTACCGAACAATTTGGCCGGAGAAGATAGATATGCTGAAGATCGTAACACTGGTGGGTGGCACAGTGGGTGGGTACATTTCATTTGCAGGGGCGCATCGGTTATTAGATGCAGGGATAAAAGGGCAGCAAAATTTACCACAGGTAACAAGAAGTGCTGTCAGTGGTATATTGATCACCTCCATTATGAGGTTCCTGTTGTTCTTTGCGGCATTGGGTATTGTATCACAGGGAATAAAATTGTCTGCAGCAAACCCGGCCGCTTCCGTTTTTCAATCGGCAGCAGGTGAGCTGGGCTATAAATTCTTTGGTGTGGTGATCTGGAGTGCAGCTATCACTTCGGTGGTTGGGGCTTCTTTTACTTCTGTATCATTTTGGAAAACCCTGGTCCCTGCTGTCAGACAAAACGAAAAGATAGTGATCAGCTTGTTCATTATTTTATCAACGATCATATTTGTGGTTGTTGGTAATCCTGTAAAGCTATTGATACTGGCAGGCGCTGTTAACGGGCTGATATTGCCTGTTGCTTTAGCCGTTATGCTGATCGCAGCCAATAAGTCATCTGTTGTAAATCAATACAAACATCCGCTGGTGCTGCAGGTTATAGGCTGGCTGGTAGTGGCGGCAATGACTTATATGGGGGCGATCACCATTCAGCAAAACGTTGGCAGCTTATTTTAAAAACAAAAAAGCCCAACCATAGGGTGAGTTGAGCTTTTTGTTTTTCATCCATCCTTGTTATGTGTCCAATCAGCCGTTTAATATTTTTGAGCGTAGCAAATAATTCCTTGACGGGTGATAGATGAAAAGGCAGGTTCCATTTTTTATGGTACTGATGATCTTTGCAGATTCATTTTGCGGTACTGCCGGACAGCCATAGCTGCGGCCCATAAATACACCCGCCCTTGCACGGGCATCATCCACATAGGCAGCGCCGTGTATCACAATGCTTCGTTCCAATGCTTTATCATTAAAGCCGGGATCCACTCCATTGATGCGAAGCGATAAACCATGTTCGCCGGTATACGTTTGTTGTGTGATATAAAATCCCAGGCTGCTTTGTAAGGATTCCGGTGTGTTGGAAAATTTTGTTGCATATTCTCCCCCGGAATTTTTGCCATGGGCTACATATGTATTGGTAACGAGTGTATGGTTCTCGGTATCTATTATGTACAATCTTTTCTTTGCAGAGGACTGGCTGAAATCGCAAATGGATAAGTAGCAGGTGCGGCGGATCAATTTTTTCTCCAGCAATTGCTGGTAGCCTTTCCATGCATAATCAAATGCCTCTTTTGACAAACCAAGTTCTTCCAGTTTGGTGGCATTATATAATATATCTGCAGCATAAGTAGCAGACAAACTTGAATCCGATTTAATGGAAGGAACGTGTACCACAGCACCAGGTGTGCCGGGGTTAGCGGGGATTATGGTAAACGATGTACACAATAATCCCATTGATATTGGAAGTAATAGTTTTCTCACTCAGGGTACGGTTTTTCTGTGCCGGTTTTTTCAAACCACTTTACAGGAACAGGATTTTTAAAACGTAAGGCAGTGCCAAAATATTATGCAAAAGTTAATTCTGCAAGTAATAAAGGTTTGTTTATTAGTCTTTTGCGAAGAATTACTAATGAACAGGAAGATAACAACGAGAAAAAGTACGCAAGATTAATTATATATACTTATTTGGCAATTTGTTATCTCCTGCAAATAAGAAAATACCTGCTTGTCAGTTCTCCATGATCTTATTAATATCCCGTTGTTTTGTGATAAACTCACTGGAATAGATCTTTAACAACAACATGAATAAGGAAATAAGAAGCGGCCCGAAGATCAACCCGATAAAACCAAACAGGTTTAATCCAATGATGACACCGAATACTGTTGTAAGCGGATGCACATTTCCTAACTTCTTTAATAAAGTAAAGCGCAATACATTATCTACGGTACCAATCACACCAAAGCCAAATATCAGCATGGCGATCCCTCTGCCGGTATCATCGTTTGCAAAAAAAATAATGGCTAAAGGTAAATAGGCAAGGGCTGCACCCACTACCGGCAGCATGGCAGCGATACAGGTTACACCAAACCAGAAGAAGGGCTCTTCCACACCTATTATTAAATAGCCCACCAAACCTATCAAACCCTGCACAAAGGCGATCAGGGGAATACCGATGGCGTTGGACATTACCATCATGTGTATCTCTTTTCCCAGCCGGTCCACATTTTTATCTTTCAATGGCACATGCTCATACAAAGCATTCTCCATATACCGGCCATTCACCAGCATAAAGTAGAGAATAAAATACATGAAAAAGATGGTGGTAATAGTATTGAACGTGGCGCCTAAAATGCCGGGTAAGCTTTTGGCAATTGTGTTGCCCAATTTATTGATATTCTCTTCGCTTGTCAGCGTTACACCAAAACGGGTCTCAATATTCACCACCACTTTTTTTAATGATTGTACCAGCTGATCCGAATGTTCTATCGCAAAGCTTACCTTGGATGACAGCATATTGACCAGCAAGCCCACCGGCAGCAGAATGACGATAAAAGAAAAAAGCATCAGCAATACGGCTGTCCATCCTTTACGCCACTTTCTCTTTTCGGTGAGATAGAACATCCACTTGTGCAACAATATGTATATGGTAATGGCGCCCAGTACGGCAGGCAGAAATGTGTACAATTCAAAAAACAACAGGATGGCGAGTAATAAAATAACGATAATAAAAAAGACCTGCCGTACCCTGTTCTGATCAATGACGTTACTCATATTGGAGGGATGATGTTATAAAAGTAATAAAACCAGCTCAGATGATAGATAATAGATGATAGATAATAGTTCGTTCTTTTTGATGATTCCTTTGTACAGTAGGGTCATTTACAAGCTCAGCAACTATCATCTATTATCTATCCGTTATCATCTATACCTTCACCTCCTTCCACTTTCCTTTCTTAAAAAAATACCAGGCTGCCAGTGCCAGTACCGTTTCTGCTACAGGAATGGCAATGAATGCGCCTGTTGGCCCCATGCCTAATGATTTGGCAAGCACAAATGCTAATGGTATCTGGAATAACCAGAACCCGAAAATATTGATCCAGGTAGGCGTCCTGGTATCGCCGGCACCATTCAGGGCTTGTATCATCACCATACCAATGCCATAAAAAATATACCCGGCACCAATGATCTGCAATGCCATCGTGCCATACCGGTGTACTTCAGGTTCTTTGGTAAAAATGCTGATGATAGGCGAAGCAAAGAACACAAACAGCACCGTTACCAGCGCCATAAATGCCGCATTGTATTTTGCGGTGAGCAATACACTTTGTTCTGCCCGGAGTGGTTGCTGTGCTCCCAGGTTTTGGCCCACCAATGTGGCCGCCGCATTACTTAAGCCCCAGGCGGGAAGAATAAAGAACACGACGTTTCTGATGGCTACCTGGTAACCGGCACTTGCATCAGTACTGCCGGTGTTGGATACCAGCCACGTCAATATGATCCAGCTGCCGCTTTGTATAAAGAACTGGAAGGTGGCCGGCCACGCCACACCAAATAAGGTTTTTACAATGGGCAGGTCCCATTTGAAGTGTGGCAAATTCAGCTTGATACTTCGCTTGCCGCTGAATAAATGATAACATTGATACAGCACACCCACGCCACGTCCAATAGTAGTGGCAATGGCAGCTCCCTTTAACCCCAGTTCCGGAAATGGCCCATAGCCATTGATCAGCATCGGGCAGAGAAAAATATTGATCAGGCTGGCGATCCACAGGCTTCGCATGGCCATGGCGGCATCACCGGCGCCACGAAAAATCCCGTTGATCAAAAACAGCAAGATAATGACCACACTTCCTCCCAGCATGATGCGGGTAAAAGAAGTACCCTCTTTGATCACTTCTTCCTGTGCCCCCATTATTTTTAAAATATCGCCGGCAAAAATGACCCCGGCAATACTTACCACCACGGTAACCATTAATGCGATAAGCATGGACTGGGCCCCGGCGTGTGCAGCAGCATCGGGATTCTTTTCACCAATGCGACGGGACACTACAGCAGTAGCAGCAGTACTCAACCCGATGGCTATGGTGTACACTAAGGCGATGACAGATTCTGTAAGTCCTACAGTAGCCATAGCATTCTTACTATTGGGCAGGTGACTTACAAAGTACATATCCACCACTGCGAATACTGATTCAAGACTTAGCTCCAGTATCATGGGAATGGCTAAAAGCAGGATGGCGACCCTGATGCTTCCCCTGGTATAGTCATACTCACCCCCTTTGAGTGACTGTTTTACCAGTGAAAAAAAATAAGATAGCTTATTAGAATAAGTTGTACCCGGCATGATTGAAATTCTTTATTGTATGAGATAATGAAACGAAACACAGCAACAACCGTTGCTATTAAATTAATCGAAATCTATGATCAGGCTCAACAGGTTGCAGCGAACCGGTCTGAGCAAAGCGGGAACTTCATATTCGTTTCATTGAAAGAAAGGCGAAGGTAGGAGAAAATTTGAAAACACCATAAAGGCTACTGAAAATTAATGAGGTACTTTCTGCTCTTGTAAAAAAACGGGCAGGATCACTCCTGCCCGCCATAAACTATGCGTATAAGATCTAAAATGCCTACCTGTGCCGCACGATCACTCTCTTTGCTCCTGCTCTTTTACCTTCCTGGTTAACCACTTCAACTATATACATTCCCTCACTGAATCCGGTGCCAAGATCAATATTGATGCTGGTATACGCTGTTATTGTTTGAAAGACCTTATTATATACCAACTGGCCCGCTGCATTGAAAATGTGCAGCGTCAGCTTTTCATTATCCTGGTTGTAATACCTTACCTGGAACTGGCCCTGGTTGGGGTTTGG
>CAYUCU010000032.1:0-27025 GCA_964443345.1 uncultured Chitinophaga sp. | reverse complement strand
ATCGCACCTGCACTGTACACAATCGCACCTGCACCGTACACAATCGCACCTGCACCGTACACAATCGCACCTGCACTGTACACAATCGCACCTGCACCGTACACAATCGCACCTGCACTGTACACAATTGCACCTGCACCGTACACAATCGCACCTGCACTGTACACAATTGCACCTGCACCGTACACAATCGCACCTGCACTGTCAAACCTTAAACCTTCAACCTTACCACCCGCAAAGTACAGACAGGGCATGCCCTGTCTCTACAGCCCGTAGGGCCCTTCGCCAAACTTTCGACCCCCACTCGCCATCCCCCCACCCGCAACAGACAGGGCATGCCCTGTCTCTTCACATTTCCAAATTCCCTACATTTACAACCTCAAAACCTATTTAACAGCAAACCAAATTACCCTTATGAAAAAAATCTTACTCCTCCTTGGCGTATTTGTTTCAGTAATTACCGCTAATGCACAACTTACTCCAAACGACATCAGCACCGCAAAACAAGTGGTCACCAAAAACAAGACCGCCATCGGTTTAACAGATGCTGACCTTACCAACATCATTGTATCATCCACCTATACTTCAGCAGAAGGCATCCGCATGGTATATCTTTATCAGAGCTATAAAGACATATCCGTTTATAACCAGATGCAGGTGCTCGCATTTAAAAATGATAAACTGGTTTCAGCAGCAGGTTCACGGATCCCATTACTCGAACAAAAAGTAAATACCGCCTCCGGCATTCCCTCCATTTCAATGCAGGACGCCATCAGGGCAGCTCTTACGGAAAGTAAGATAGACCTCCAACGCATTACCGGCAGCATGAATGCACCGGCAACCAATGCCTGGGGCAAAGCCGACTTTGGCAAACTCGGTGTGTCTGATGAGAACATTACTGCAGAACTGATGTGGGTGCCCACAGAAGAGAAACAGGTAAAACTTGCCTGGCAGATATTCCTGGTGCCCGTCAATTCATCCGATATGTGGATGATCCGTGTCGATGCACAGAACGGTTCTGTAATTGAAAAAAATAACCTGACCGTATATGACAACTGGCACCTGGATGAACAGGCCCCGGTCATCAATAAAAATACCGGAGCAGAAAATACCACTGCAAAAGAAGCAACAGCAATTCCAAAATTTGAATTGGGAAAAGAAAAAACACCCGTGGTCAACTCCGCCACCTACCGGGTGGTGAAATATCCGGCAGAAAGTCCCAATCATCCTGGTGGGGCACCATCATTACATACCGACCCATGGACAATGGCCGGGGGAAATGCCACCACACTGAAATGGCATAATGATGGTACCCAGGATCATGACAGCACAAGAGGAAATAACGTTTGGGCAGCAGAAGACCGGAACAATACCGATGGCATAATAGACAAAGCAGCCGTTTCACAAACACCACAACCCAACCTTACATTTGATTATGTACCCAACTTTTCACAAAGTCCTGTATTAACAACACCGCCCAACCAGCAGTTCAATATCACCAACCTGTTTTACATGAATAATATCATGCACGACATCAGCTATATCTATGGCTTTGATGAAGTGGCAGGTAATTTTCAGAATAGCAATTTAGGCCGTGGTGGTTTGGGCAATGATTATGTGATCGGTGATGCACAGGACGGACTGGCAACTAATAACGCCAACTTCGGCACACCGCCCGATGGTCAAAAGCCCAGGATGCAAATGTTTCTCTGGAACGGCTCACCCAGTCTCGATGGCGATGCAGACAACGGGGTCATCGCACATGAATTTGGACATGGTATCAGCAACCGCCTTACCGGTGGTCCTGCTAACACCTCCTGCTTGGGAAATGCCGAACAGGCAGGCGAAGGATGGAGCGATTTTTATGCCTTAATGACTTGCACCAACTGGGCCACTGCTACTGTAAACGATGGTCCGTTACCCCGTACCATCGGCACCTATGTATTAGGCCAGCCCGTTAACGGTCCCGGTATCCGCAACTTTCCTTATTCTACCAACCTCTCAATTTGTCCGCTTATCTATTCCGCTGTATTGCCGGGCGCAGGTCAGCAACATGCCCGTGGCACTTATTGGTGCGCCGCCCTCTGGGAAATGACCTGGGAAATGATACAGGTCACCGGTATCAACCCCAACCTGTTCAATGCATCAGGGGTGGGCGGAAATGCTGCCGCCATCAAACTGGTAACAGAAGGGATGAAACTGCAACCCTGCAACCCTGGCTTTATAGATGCCCGTGATGCTATCTTAAAAGCAGACACCTTATTTTTCGGGGCACAATACAGTTGCGCCATCTGGAAAGCATTTGCCAAAAGAGGAATGGGCAGAAACGCTTCACAAGGATCATCCAACAGTGTCACCGACCAGGTACCCAGCTTCATAGTGGACAATGGGGTATTCAGCATTACGCAATCAGCTCCGCAACAGTCAGAAGGACAAAATCATACTTACACGAATCATGTAACAGCCGGTGCCTGCAGCCCGATGACCAACTTTTTTATCACCGACACCTTGCCCACCAACGTTACCTATGTAAGCGGCGGTTCTTATAATGCCGGCAACCGTACCATAACATTCGGGCCTATTAATCTTACGTCCGGGCAATCACAGACACATCCGTTCACTGTTACCGTAAATAACGGTACCTATTTCGCACCCGTCACACTTTTAAACGAAACGGTACCAACCACCACCTTGCCCGCAGCATGGACGGCCAATCCGGCAGGAGGCGGCTGGACCACTTCCACCGTATTCAGCCATTCAGCCCCCAATTCTTTCTTTGTTCCTGATCCCGTGGTATTAGTAGATCACCGGTTAAGCTCCACAGCCTATACACTCAACCCCGGCACTGTTTCTAACTATGCCCTGCTAAGTTTCTGGCACCGTTTCAATACAGAAGATGGCTGGGATGGGGGAGTAGTGGAGATCAGCACCAATGGTGGCGCTACCTGGACCGACCTCGGCTCTAAAATGATCAGTGGAAAATATAATGGCTCCCTTGGTGGCGGCAGTGGAAATGTATTGGCAGGAAGATCAGCCTTTACCGGCTTTGTCAATAGTTTCATTAAAACGGAGATCAACCTGTCGTCTTATGCAGGACAGGCAGTTAATATCCGTTTCCGCTTTGCATCTGATGATAATACAGCGCCACCGGGCGGCGGATGGTTTGTAGATGATATCGTTATTTCATCAGAACCCGCAGTTTATATTAAATCAAACTTGTTTAATAGTCTGAGTCAGCTGGCATCAGTAGCAGACACCCTTACAAAGATCAATGTAGGATGCGTGGTGGCTGGTATCACCACACCGCCCGCTAATGTAAACTCCTGTGCAGGTGCCAATGCCTCCTTTACTATTGTAGCCGCGGGTACACCTATAAACTATCAATGGCAGGTAAACACCGGAAGCGGTTTTGCAGATGTGCCCAACGCACCGCCGTACACCGGTGGCACAACCGCCACGCTGACCATCACCGGGGTAACAGCCGGCATGAACGGGTACCAGTACCGCTGTATCATTTCCAATACCTGCACCGCAGCACTCACATCCGGTGCAGCAACACTGGCCGTAGGCACCAATGCCGTTGTGAACACACACCCGGCAGGCAGTACTATTTGCGATGCGGCCAATACCAGCTTTACCGTAGCTGCCACAGGCGCCACTTCTTATCAATGGCAGGTGAACACGGGCAGCGGTTTTGCCGATGTGCCTGCTGCCCCGCCATATAGCGGAACAACAACGGCCACATTAACTATTACAGCCGCCACAGCAGCCATGACAGGTTACCAGTATCGTTGTGTGCTCGGCAGTTGCGGAACACCGGTAAATTCTAATGCCGCCACACTAACTATTTCTGTACCGGTAACTATTACAACACATCCCGCAACCGTTTCATTATGTCATGGTGCCGCTCACACTTTATCTGTAACCACTACCGGAACTGTCAGCAGCTACCAGTGGCAGTTAAGCACCGATGGCGGAAATACTTATAATAATATCAGCGGAGCAACAACGGCTTCGCTTCCTCTGACAGCAGCAGTGGCACAAACAGGATATCGTTTCCGTTGCATTGTTACCGGCAGTTGCGGACCGGTTATTTCAAATGCAGCAATACTTACTGTTAACCCGCAACCCGATTTCAATTTAAATGGTATTCCCGGAATCGTATGTCAGTCAGATGCCATAGTTAAACTGGCCGCATCCGTGCCCGGAGGTACCTGGAGCGGAACTGGTGTACAGGGAAACCAGTTCACACCATCTGTTGCAGGAGTGGGATCAAGAACGATCACCTATACATTGACAGTCGCAGGTTGTACCACTGTAAAAACAGCACTGGTACAGGTAAATGAATGTGCAGAAAGACATTTATTGCTCAATGCATTTACTGCGGTATATGTATATCCCAATCCAAACAACGGGCAATTCAGCATTCGTCTCAATACAGACCTGTATCACAGTCTGGGATTGAAAATATATACATCAGACGGTAAGCTGGTAAAAACACAGGCAGTAACAGGAGTAGGTTATGGCAGTGTGATACCGGTGGATCTTACCGGGGTGCCATCCGGAAACTACCAGTTGTATATCTATAATGAAGAAGGAGCATTCATTAAGAAAGGGGTGAGCATTATAGTGTACAGGAAATAAGAGTAAGAAAGAGATACGATCTATAAAAAGCCTTGCAGTTGAGTATTCAGCTGCAAGGCTTTTTTTGGAGCTTTATTATTCTGTATTCAAACGTTGCGTCGTAGCGCCCCTGTCTGCCGACCTTGCTCCGCTGAAGCTATGCGATGGCGAGCAGGCAGGTTAGCGGGATTTACTTCTGTTTTATCAATCTTATCATAGCGCTGCTCCCTTCCGTGCTGGATAGGTACGCATCATACCGTTTACCATTCACTATGGCCACCATATAAGAAGTATTAGGAGGAATAGCGCCCAGGTTTTCAGCCACCATTATCAGTTCATTCATATCATTCAATTCAGCCACGGGCAATTTGATGATATAAGCATTGCCGGTAAGCCGGATATTGCTCAGTATCAGCTTGCCGTTTAAGAACAGCGAAATGGAATCACCGTCTATTTCTGCATTATCATAAAAACGCAGTTCAACAGAATCACCACTCACTGGTATTTCTTTAATAAATACTTTTTCCCGGGCCTTGAACTTTTCTACAATGTCTGGTTTCTTCACAACGGGTGTCACGTCCGTTATTGCCGGTTGTGGCTTTTCAACTTGGGGCATGGGTTTTTCAACCGGTTTTTCAATCGCCTTTTCAGCTACCTTTTGAGGTGGGGGAGAAGGTGTTGCTTTCACCACTGGCCTTTCTGTGGCAGCCGGTCTTACCGGGGGTTCGGCTATTACCACCGGCCGGGAAGAAAGGTTAGCAATACTGTCAATTACTTCAGGGTCGTTGGCGCCTACCGTGTAATTATCGATCACAAAATCCCATTCATCTTCAAACTGGGGATCGCCGCTTTTATCCAGGTGCACATCGCCTTTAATATTGTCCTCTTCCTCTTTTTCAGCAGTCTTGCCATCCAGCATCATTTTGCCACCTCCGGGGCAGTTAAAATCGGCCCTTGAAAGCAGGGGCATCTTTCCCGGAATGGAAATGCTGAAACGCCCCGATTTCTCTTCCAGCAGGCGGTCATCCCACCAAACAGCTGCATTCGTGCCGGGGTCAAAATAGCCTTTGATACTATAGCGCCGGTAGTTATTGGCCGATTCGTAATAGTACGAAGTGCCCGTAAGGCTGTCGCCCTGCTGAATGATCTTTACTTCCACTTTTTGCCGGTTTATTTTGCCCTTCCAGGTACCGGTGATCATTTGCCCGGAAACCAGCTGTCCGACCGATAAGGAGATAAGCAATAAGGAGAGGCAAAGGGCATCATTTCCGGCTATTTTCATTCGGGGATATATTGTATTGATTTAAACGGTTTTTCGGGCTTAATATTTTCCGGCCAAAACTTGCCACAGTGGAAAAAATTCATAACTTTCCCGCTGATACCTTCCCGAACCGGAAAGTACGACTCACAAATAACCAAAATTAGCTTATGAAGAAAATATACTTCTTGCTGCTTTCGTGTCTATTAGTAAACGGATACACAGCGTTGAGCCAATGTACTAACACCTCCCAGTTTCCGAGCGGCACCATCGCCATTAATCCTACAGGTGCCCTTACAACCATTACAACCTGTTCTTTTGCGGGAGAGTATTCTGTGCTATCCGGCGCTGTTAACGGACAAACACTTCGTTTTACCAGTAGTATCGCCACCGATTTTATTACCATCCATTCAGGTACATCAAATGGCCCTGTTATCGGATCAGGAGTAACACCATTGGTAATTGCCAACACCTTTACAGGCACCATCTATGCACATTGGAATACCAGCGCAGCCTGCGGCAGCCAGGCTACCTGTCGTACCACCACAGTACAGTGTACCAGTTGCGTACCACCACCACCACCAGTAAATGACCTTTGCGCAGGCGCTATAAATATTAACTGTGGCCAAACCATTGCAAGCACAACAGCTGCTGCCACCTCAGATGCAGTTGCAGCCTGTGTTACCACTTTAAGTACTGCTCCTGGTGTCTGGTATTCAATGGCCGGTGATGGGTCGTTAACTACTTTAAGCCTTTGCGGTTCTGCTTACGATACCAAGATTGGTGTGTTCAGCGGATCTTGTGGCACATTTACATGTGTTACAGGTAACGATGATTTTTGTAGTCTTCAATCTCAAGTAACATTTACTGCAACTCTTGGTACTACTTATTATATACTTGTTACCGGGTTCGGCACTAATTCGGGCGCCTTTACGCTCGCCAGGACCTGTACGTTCCCTTGTTCAGGAGTTCCTTCACCAGGAGCTATTTCCGGTACGTCCGCAACACTTTGTGCAGGCACCACTACGTTGCTTACTTTAAGCGGATTTACCACGGGTGTAACCGGCATTACTTTCCAATGGAAATCTTCGCCAACTGCCGGAGGACCATATACCAATATTGCGGGAGCTACCAACAGCACCTATACTGCTACTGCAGGTATTAACAGGTTCTTTGTCTGCACTGTAACCTGTGCAAATGGTGGCGGTAATTCAACTACAGCTGAGTTTGCCTTAAATGTAAACAGGCCTGTACATTCGAATGTATCAGCCACACCTTCCACCATGTGTTCGCCAGGCGCTACTGCTATTACAGGTACTGTGTCCGGCGGTATAACTACCGGCGGCGTGGGAGTCATTGCTTCTTCCGGCACCATTAACCTTGCTATTCCGGACAATAACCCGGCAGGGGTAAGTAATACATTAGTAGTGCCTGCAGCCACCAATATTCCGGCAGCTGCTAACCTCTTAATAAGAATAAATGCCAGTCATACATGGGTGGGAGATCTGAAATTTACCCTTACCACTCCATGCGGAACAACCTTACTATTTGACCGTCCCGGTGTTCCTGCCGGTGCCGTTGGTAATTCTGATAATTTAGGTACCAGCAATATTTCACCCAACCCTCCACCGGCTGTTTATACATTTGATGTAGCAGCAGGTGTCGTAATTCCAGAGACCAATGTGGGACCAGGATTTATTGCAGCCGGTTCTTACAGACCTTCTGATGTTAATGGCGCAGCACAAAACTGGGCAGGCCTTACCTTCCCTTGTTCCGCCGCAGGCAACTGGATACTAAATGTTTCTGATAATGCAGGACTGGACGTGGGTACATTGGTTGATTGGGCGATCCTTGCACCAACATCCGGCAACTATACACATACATTAACAGGTCCGGGTACTATTGTTCAAAACCCGCCTACTGGTCCTAATAATTCAACCGCTAACTTCAGTGTAACTGGCATACCAGCCGGTGTACAAGTTTATACGCTGACCTCAACGGATGTCACCGGTTGTTCTGTTTCAACACCAGTCACTGTTACAGTGAATGCAAGTCCGGTTGTAACGATTGTTCCCGGTGGAGCCGTTACTACAGTAAGTTATACTGGTCCTGCAGTTGCTGTTCCGGATAATACACCAGCCGGGGTTAACGTGACATTGCCGGTAAGTGGCCTTACTGGAAATATCTCGGATCTTAATTTCCAGTTTGATGCTAACCCTGCAGGTACTTGTAATGCTACCGTAGGTAATGTGAATGCCGCAATGGACCACACCTTTATCGGTGACCTGATCTTCAGACTCACTTCTCCTGGCGGCACCACTGTAACAATTGTAAACAGAAGAGGTGGTACCAGGGAAAATATCTGCAATACTTTATTAGATGATGATGGCGGTTTCCCTGCTTTGTCAACGGTAACATCAACAAGCGGACAATTTTTGTCTGGCAACTTTGCTCCTGATAATCCACTGTCTGCCTTTGATGGCCAGAATGGAAATGGCACCTGGACATTAAATGTGAGCGATAATGCGGGCATTGATGTGGGTTCACTTCGCCGGTTCTCTTTAGTGATCAGTACAGCCAGCCCAACAACGATATGTGCCGGAAGTATCCTGCAGCTTTCTTCAACTTCTGTGCCTGCTGGTACTGTTGTTTACAGCCCGGTAACAGATCTGTTTACTGATGCACTCGCACAAACACCTTATACCGGAACAGCGTTGAGTACCGTGTGGGCTAAACCAACCATAACAAGAACTTACACGGCCACAAGCACTTCAGCTGCAGGTTGTGTCGGCAGCTCCAATATCACTATTACAGTAAATCAGCTCCCTGCAATTACCACGCAACCGGCAGCTCTTGCGGCACCGGTTTGTCCTGGTTTCAATGTTACCTATTCAGTAGGTGCTACAGGAGCAGGTCTTACCTATCAATGGCAGGTAAGCACCGATAACGGTGTTACTTTTACCAACCTGGTCAACAATCCTCCTTATTCAGGGGTTACCACTTCAAGTTTGCTTATAACCAACGTTGGCATTCCAATGAATGGATACAGGTACCGTGTTATCGTTTCAGGTACTTGTCCTCCGGCTGTTACCTCTAACCCGGTAACACTGGTAGTAGCTACAGCACCTACTATTACCACGCAACCGGCCAACCGCACGGTTTGTGAAAATCAAAGTGCTGCGTTCACCGTAGTGCCGGCAGGAGTACCAACACCAACCATATTCCAATGGCAGGTAAGTACCAATGGCGGAAGTACCTATACCAATCTTACCACGGGAGGTTCTTATACAACTACCTTCACTATTCCGGCAGCAACGCTTGCTATGAATAATAACAGGTACCGTGTGATCATTACCAATAATTGTGGTCAGACAATAACATCTAATGCAGCGATCCTTACAGTGAACCCGAATCCGGTTGTAACAGTAACATCACTTACAAATACAAGAATTTGTATCAGTGATACACTGGTTCCGTTGACAGGTTCTCCTGTTGGTGGTAGCTGGAGCGGTATTGGTGTATCCGGATTCAACTTTGTACCGGGTGTAACAGCCGTAGGTGCTTATACACTTACTTATTCTTTCACAAACAGTGTTGGTTGTACTTCAACAGCTTCTACAATTGCTAAAGTGGAAGATTGCCCTGAAAGGTTACGCCTGCTCAGCGAAAATGGCGTACTGTTGTTCCCCAACCCGAACAGCGGACAGTTCTTTATCAAAATGAACAGTACGTTGTACAACTATGTAGGTCTGAAAGTGTACACATTGGGTGGTCAGCTGGTTAATGGTAATATCGTGGGTGATGACCTTACTTCTCCCACTTACAGCGGACTGGTATATGGCAGGGTAATTCCTGTTAACCTGACGAAACTGCCGTCTGGCACGTACATGGTTAAGGTTTACTACGATGACGGAGTAAGGACGTCTGAAAAGACATTCACCGTTATTATTGGCAGATAATAATAAATAAAACCAATTCAGATAAAAGCATCCGCCGCAAGCGGGTGCTTTTTTATTTGCAAACCTCCTTTTACCCCGTATGCAAACCTCAAATGATCTTATAGCCGGGTTGAAAAGAAACCGGTCCCAGTTTCACCCGGTAGTCCCTTTTGATCCGCAAAAGGACAGCATAGTGGCTATGGATTTTACTACAGCCAACACAGCACTCACTGATGAGCTGCTGAAGGATACCGCAATGTTTGCTGCATATGTGGAATCAGTATTACAAAAGGCAGGCGCCCGGTATGGTATCGGCGGTTATGCGGAACACAGGGCTATATACCGGGTAAGTAATGTTTTTGACAGCACCAGTTCAGCAGGCGAACCAAGAACGGTTCATCTTGGAACGGACATCTGGGGCCCTGCCGGCACACCGGTGATGGCGCCGCTGGACAGCATCATTCACAGCTTTGCTTTTAATGACCGCTTTGGAGATTATGGTGCCACTATCATTCTTTCACATATCCTCGATGGCCTTACGTTCTATACACTGTACGGGCACCTCAGTTTAAATTCCATTAAAAAGATCAATGAAGGTCAACCGGTACAGAAAGGAACCCCATTTGCTGCATTTGGTATTCCGGAAGAAAACGGATGCTGGCCACCCCATCTTCATTTCCAGATAATAAATGATCTGGAGAACAATAAAGGCGATTATCCCGGCGTATGCACTGCCACTGATAAGAGAAAGTACTTAGCCAATTGTCCCGATCCCGGCCTGCTGCTTGCAATGAAGCCCTGCTAACAGAAAATGACGAACATATAGCAAAAATAAACGAAGGTCATTGCATTTAATTTATCATTGATTCGTAATTTTCAGCATATCACAGCATTGCCATTTTGTGATTCATTAATTCCTAATAATACAAGTCATGTCATTCAGTATCCTGGAAATGGTAAAAGAGCAGCTAACCCCTCACCTGATCTCAAAAGCCAGTTCCTTTCTTGGAGAAAGCGAAAGCAGTGTATTAAAAGCGGTCTCCGGCATTTTACCAACTGTTTTAAACGGGATGATATCCAAATCAGCATCACCACATGGCGCTTCAGCAATTTTTAATGCTGCACAGGCGACAAACCACAGCGGGTTCATGGACGGACTGGATAACTTGTTTAACGACGGAGGCGGAATGCTGAATAAGGGAGCGAATATTCTGACCACTCTTTTTGGTGATAAGATAAATGGTATCATAAACAACATCTCCTCATTTGCAGGGATAAAAACTTCTTCCGCAAGTTCTTTATTCAGCCTGGTGGCACCAATTGCCGCAAGCACACTCGGGAAATATACTGTTGAAAATAATATTGATGCTGACGGTCTGGCGTCTTTGCTCAGCAGCCAGAAAGAGGCGGTCTTAAAAACGTTACCTGAAGAATTGGGTGGGAATAATAAACCCAAACCAATATATCAGCATGCCGATGACAGAAAGGAAAAACCCGGACGATTGGCCTGGCTGACATGGTTTATCCCATTATTGCTGGCGTTCATTTTAGTATGGTGGTTCTTCCTGGGAGGGAAAGCCAATTGCCGTAAACAAGGCGCAGTTAAAACACCTGCCGGTGCAATGCATACAAACACACATCCCTGATATAATCTGTTTTTCACTAATAGATTTGCCACAAATACACAAAGGCACGAAGAAACACTTTGTGTATTTGTGGCAAAAAAACTAATAAGGCAATCTCTTCTTTTTATGCTTTCAGCAACTTAAAGGCATGGGTCCATTTATTTCTGATAAAGCCGGGAATGCACCATAAAATGCAAAGTGGCTCAATAGCCCTGGCGGCTTCGGCTTTACCCATATCTTCTGTTTCCCAGCCAAAGGATGTAAGAATATCCGTCACGGTTTTCTTTGCACCATCGTCGTTGCCTGCAATGAACATAGTGGGTTGGCCGCCCGGGAAATGAGGTTTGTACATAAAGGCATTGCCAACCGAGTTAAAGGCTTTTACCAGTTTAGCTTCCGGTAATAATGCCTGCAGCCGCTCCATCAACGATTCGTTGGGCCCGGTGAAGAATTGTAACACGCCATTCACAGGAGGTGCAGCAGCAATAGGGTTGGTGGCATCAATAACGACTTTTCCTGAAAAGTTTTCTGCACCTGCCAGTTTGATGGCATCTTCTGTTACCGAACCGCCGGTTGCTAATACCAGCAGCTCACCAAAACGGGCTGTTGTTGCAAAGCTTCCCACAGCAACGGCAGGGTTTGCCTTTTTAAATTTTAGTACTTCTTCTTTTTCTGTATTGCGGGTGCCTAATTGCACCTCGTGTCCTTCACTGATAAATGCGTTGGCTAAGACCTGGCCTACGATACCAGAGCCGATGATCCCAATTTTCATAGCAGGTTATTTTTGTTTATTAATAATTAGCTTTACAAATATTAATAAAAAAAGTTCATGTCCAATCCCAACCTGAGCAGCGACAAAGAAAATTTAACCACAGAGGATGCCGTTTTCGAAAATACCATCCGGCCGGGGCAGATAGCTGATTTTGCCGGGCAGGAACAGATCATTGAAAACCTTCGCATCTTTATCAAAGCGGCCAAGATACGGGGAGAAGCACTGGACCATGTGCTGTTTCATGGACCGCCGGGCTTAGGAAAAACAACGTTGTCAAGAATTGTGGCGAATGAACTGGGAGTGAATATCAAGGAAACATCTGGTCCTGTAATAGAAAAACCAGGTGACCTGGCAGGCCTGCTCACCAGCCTGGAAGCTAATGATGTTTTATTCATTGATGAGATACACCGCCTCAGCACTGTAGTGGAAGAGTACCTCTATTCGGCTATGGAAGATTACCGCATTGACATTATGATCGACAGCGGGCCGAATGCCCGGAGTATCCAGATCAACCTGAACCCATTTACATTGATCGGGGCCACCACAAGAAGCGGGTTGCTGACAGCGCCTTTGCTGTCAAGGTTTGCCATTAAGTCAAGACTGGAATACTACAGGGCAGAGGTATTGAATAAGATCATCCGTCGCTCCGCCGGAATATTGAGTACAGCAATTTCTTCAGAGGCAGTGGAAGAGATCGGCAGAAGAAGCCGTGGCACACCCCGCATCGCTAATGGATTGCTGAGAAGAGTAAGAGATTTTGCACAGGTATTGAATGACGGTCAAATTGATCTCGGCATCACCCAGCATGCCTTAAAAGCGCTGAATGTGGATGAACATGGACTGGATGATATGGACAACCGGATATTGTCCACTATCATAGATAAATTCAAAGGCGGACCGGTAGGTATCACCACTATTGCCACCGCCGTTGGTGAAGAGGCCGGCACTATCGAAGAAGTGTACGAGCCATTTTTGATACAGGAAGGTTTTTTACAACGTACACCCCGCGGCAGAGAAGCGACTGAGAAAGCCTATGCCCATCTTGGAAAACTAAAACCCGGCAATACAGGCACATTATTCACATAAAAAAATGAGTGCCCTGATAACGGACACTCATCTTCAAATTATCTTATTTCCAAATTCTCACATTATCCCTGCACTACCAGCCGGAATCCATTGCCGTGAATATTCACGATCTCTATCTTCTCATCATCTTTCAGGTACTTGCGGAGTTTGGCAATATATACATCCATACTGCGTCCATTGAAATAGGTATCGCTGCCCCATATCTTCTTAAGGGCATGTTCCCTTGGTAACAGGTCATTCAGGTGCTCAGACAATAATTTGAGCAACTCATTTTCTTTGGGCGACAATGTTTGCGTAATGCCATTATGTATCAACTGGCGCAATTTGGGATTGAAATGGTAAGTGGAAAGATCGAATTCCTTGTTCTCGCTTTCCTTATTCTGCTCTTCATTTCGTTTCAGGATCGCTTTGATCTTTAACAACAAGACTTCGCTGTCGAATGGTTTGGTGATATAATCGTCTGCACCAAGTTTATAACCTTGTATCACATCTTCCTTCATTGTTTTGGCGCTGAGGAAGAACAGGGGAATATCCGGGTCCACATCCCGTATTTCTTCTGCCAGTGTAAATCCGTCCATATTGGGCATCATGACATCCAGCAGGCAGAGGTCAAACTTTTCCCGTTGAAAAGCAGCCAGCCCCAGGCGGCCATCTCTTTCCAGGGTTACATCATAATCATTTAATTCCAGGTAATTTTTCAGCACACTTCCGAGGTTTGCATCATCTTCGCACAACAAAATTTGAGGTTTCTTAGTGTCCATTGTCTGGTGGTTTTATTATTGGTGACAAATAAAGTTAAAGCATTTCGGGGGTTCAAGTATCCGGGACGAATATTTTGTTAAAAGACCGGTATTTCAAACCTTTACTGCTCTACTTTTGCTTTATATATAAAAAACTGTGCCATGGCGTTAATTTTCAGCCTTCGGTTAAAAAAAACGGCGAACCGGAAGCGGATAGTAAGACATTTATCTATGAATAAGATCATCCATATCAGTTGCTTTCTTTTTGTGCTGATGCCGGCGATTGCACAAAAAGGTATGGACGGATTGATCCGGGCTGAGAATAATTTTGCAGCTTATTCAGTATCGCATAGCACCAAAGAAGCTTTCCTGGAGTATATAGACAGCAACAGCATCATGTTTGACAGCAGCCGGGCAATAAAGGCTATTGACTTTTGGAATAAAAGGAAAAAAAACGCTGGTGTGCTGAACTGGCATCCGCAATATGCAGAGATATCCGCCTCGGGTGATTTTGGTTTTACCACCGGCCCCTGGACCTTTCGCCCAACTGCCAACGATACCGTAGTAGCGGCAGGCCGCTATATCACTGTATGGCATTTGAACAAGGAACTTAAATGGAAATTCCTAGCCGACCTCGGCGTTGATAATATTCCGGTTCAAGGTCCTGAAAAAAACATGGAGATCAACGCTGCTCAATATGCTGTCAATTACAGAACAATAGCCAGTATCCCGCCATTGGCAGGCACCGAGAACGATTTTATTCATCTGTATAAGGAAAGTCCGTCTAAAGCATATAAAAAATATCTGTCGGGAGCAAGTATCCTGAACCGGAATGGGTTTGCTCCTGCTGTAAACAATGCAGATCAACAACTCATTATTAACTCAACCCCGCCGGCAGCAGCGTATAAAATGGATGGCTGGGGAATTTCTACGGTTCCGGATATGGGTTATACCTACGGAACCGTTGTTATTAACGGGAAAGCCGAAAACTATCTCCGTATCTGGCGGATGGAAAAAGAGGGCTGGAAGATAGCACTGGAAGTGCTCCGGTATTAAATAATTTCTTTAATTTTCTTCTTCAACACATTACTATGGCAGACAGCACGAAATTTTTAGAAACGGTAAAAACAGGCTATACTTTCAAAGGGGAATGCTTTAAGATAGGTGGTGCCATGCTGGATGGTGCAGTGGTTCCCGGCGCCGATGTACTGATCCCTTTAAAAACAATGAACCGGCATGGATTGATCGCTGGTGCAACAGGTACAGGTAAAACCAAAACCCTGCAAATGCTGGCCGAAGGATTAAGTGATGCCAGTGTGCCAGTAGTGCTGATGGACATTAAAGGTGATCTGAGCGGTATTGCCGCAGCCGGAACGGTGAATGGAAATATTACAGACCGCTGTCAGAAGATCGGCGTGGAATTTAAACCCAATGCTTACCCGGTTGACCTGCTGACATTGAGTAATCAGAAAGGCGCCAGGCTGAGAGCAACAGTAAGTGAATTTGGCCCCGTACTTCTTTCCAAGATATTGGGCCTGAATGATACACAAGGCGGATTTGTGGCCATGATCTTTAAATACTGTGATGATAAAAAATTACCGCTGCTTGATCTGAAAGACTTCATCAAAGTATTACAATTTGTAAGCGATGAAGGCAAGGCCGAAATGGAGAAGGAATATGGTAAAATATCTACCACTTCTACAGGTACTATTCTCCGTAAAGTGATCGAACTGCAGCAACAGGGTGCAGATGTTTTCTTTGGTGAAAAAAGTTTTGATGTGGACGACCTGATGCGTATCAGCGATGATGGCAGAGGGATCATTTCCATTGTGAGGGTTACTGACCTGCAGGACAGGCCTAAACTTTTTTCCACCTTCATGTTACAATTATTGGCAGAGCTCTATGCCAGCAGTCCCGAAGAGGGAGATCTGGACAAACCCAAACTGGTAATGTTCATTGATGAGGCGCACCTGATTTTCGAAGAAGCAAATGATGCGTTGCTTCAGCAAATTGAAACGATCATTAAACTGATCCGGTCAAAAGGTATTGGTATTTATTTCTGTACGCAAAACCCGGTAGACATCCCCTCTGATGTACTGGCACAGCTTGGTTTGAAAATACAACATGCGTTACGGGCTTTCACTGCTGCCGACAGAAAAATGATAAAACAAACTTCAGAAAACTATCCTGAAACAACCTTCTATAAAACCAATGACCTGATCACCCAGCTTGGTACCGGAGAGGCGCTGGTAACTATTTTAAATGAAAAAGGAATTCCCACACCGCTCGTGCATTGCATGATCCGCCCGCCGCAAAGCAGGATGGATATCCTGGCTGATGCGGAAATAGATGCGCTTGTTAGTAAGTCTAAGATAGCCGCTAAGTACAATGAAGTTATAAACAGCGAAAGTGCGTACGAGATCCTGACAGAAAAACTGGATGAAGCGGCAAAGCGGGATACAGAAGAAAAGGAACAGAAAGCAGAAGAAAAAGCAGAAAGGAAGATACCTGCTAAAAAGGAGAAAAGCCTTTTTGATAACCCAACGGTGAAAAGTATGACACGGACGGCCGGAAACTCCATTGTAAGAACATTGCTGGGTGTGTTAGGACTGGGTGGAAGGAGCAGTAAGCGAAAGAGTTTGTTTTAAACTTTTACTGCAATCCGCCTGTGAGATCATTTCTTACCTGACAGACAGGAATAGTTATGCATACAGTTTTCATAACAGGTGCCACAGGTTATATCGGTAAACGATTGACAAAGCAACTTCTTCAAAGAGAGCATAAGGTGATTGCTCTTGTAAGAAAGGGTAGTGAACAGAAAGTAGCGCCAGGTGCCGGGGTGGTCGTTGCTGATCCTTTTGATACTGCTACCTTTCAATCTTTTATACCCAAAGGTGCTGTATTCGTTCAGTTGCTTGGCGTGCCACATCCTTCACCGAAAAAAGCAAAACAATTCAGAGAAATAGACCTGGCAAGTGTAAAAGCTTCTGCGGACGCAGCAGCAGCTGCGGGTGTAACTCATTTCATTTATGTAAGTGTGGCAATGACGCCATCCGGTCTGATGGCTGCCTACCAGGCAGTAAGACAGGAAGGGGAGGCATATTGCAGCAGCAAGGGGATCAACTGTACTTTCATACGTCCGTGGTATGTATTGGGTCCCGGCCATTTCTGGCCTGTTTTATTATTACCTTTATATGGACTCGCAGAACTCGTTCCCTCCTGGAGACAACAAGCAAGAGGCAAGGGGCTTGTTACTATCCGTCAAATGCTCACTACGCTGATAAACACTGTTGAAGCTGATCCGCAACCACTTCGTATTATTGAAATTAAAGGCATTCGCAGTGCAACTAAATAAACGATTGATCAGTTTTGTATAATTTTTATTTTTTAACCCAAAACAACCAGTTATGAAAAAAGCATTTTTATTGATGGCAGTATCTGTCATGTTGTTTTCTTCCTGTAGTAACGATAAGAAAAAGGAAGAAGGAGATAAGGATAAAATGACGGTTGCCACAGACAGTAAAGCGGAAAAAAACAAAGCAACTGCACTTGCCAGCGTTATGGGGGTGAATGCACACGACCCGGATGTAATGCTAAAAGAAGTGACCGCTGATGCTATCGATTATGGTGATGGAAGTATGCCGCCTACTAAAGGGGTGGATAGCATAAAAGCAGGAATAAAAGCATGGCTTGCTGCTTTTCCGGATGTAAAAGGAGAGAATTTTATGACGATGACGGATGATGGTACCCATGTGGCTGTATTTGCCGATTGGACAGGGACTTTTAAGAATGATTTCATGGGAATGAAAGCAACCGGCAAATCGTATAAAATAAAAGATGCAGATGTTTTTACTTTTAATGCGGAAGGTAAAATAACTGAACACCGGTCCATACAATCAAATATGGTAATGGGAATGCAGGTTGGAATGGAGATGCCCAAATAGTTATTTCAGCCTGACCCATCCGCTGCCATCCATCTCAATTTTATTTTCAGCCTGGAGGAACTCAATTACCTTCCAGGCTTTTTCTTTTTTTATACCGGTTAGTTTTAGCAGCAGGTCTTTTGTATGAAGTGATTCATATTTTACCAGGTTGATGATCCGGTGATGCAGTGCATCAAATTCTTCTTTGGTTAAAACAGCTGCTTTTTGTTTCAGGCAGTTATCACAAATGCCGCAGGGTTTTATTTCCGGATCGCCAAAATAAGCACCAATGATACGGCTGCGGCATTCCGTTGCTTCCTGCACATAATGTACCATCTGTTTCATACGCCTGCGAAACTGTTCTTTCCTTTCATTGTACAATACCATATTTACAGAGACCTCTTCTGCTTTGATACGGCTGCGCAATAAATACAACTGAGGAGTATCTTTCTGAGGCTGGTATTCAATCACACCAGCCTGGTGCAATTGCTGCAATTGTTTTGTTACTTCCGTTGCATCTGTCTTCATCAGGCTGGCCATCATTTTTTCAGAAATGGAAGCTTGCTGGTCAAATATACCTTCATAGGCCCTCAGCAGTGTTTTGATGCATGGTTCCAGCAAGGGATTACTTGTTTCATAATCATACAAGGCCGATTTATTGATCTTGAAAACAGCTTTGGAAGGAATAAAGACCTGTTCATTGAATGCCAGCCATCCATCCTGCTCCAGTGCTTTTAAGGAGTATAAAGTGATATGACTTACGAGTTTGAATTTTACCAGGAAATCGCTGATGTCGAAATCATAGTACTGCCCTTCACCGGCACCGGTGGGTATTTGCAGGTAATTGGCCACGGCCTGGTAAACATTTCGAATATCTTCCAGCGAAGGGAAACGAAGCGATGCCATTTCCTCCAGCTCCTGCATATTTCGTTCGTCATACAGCAATACAGCGTAAGAATGTTTACCGTCTCTGCCGGCACGACCGGCTTCCTGGTAATAGTTTTCCAGGCAGTCCGGTACATCAGCATGAATGACTGTTCTAACATCGGGTTTGTCGATACCCATTCCAAACGCATTCGTGCAGACGATCACTCTTGTCTTATTATTGATCCAGGCTTCCTGTTTTTTGCTTCGTTCTTCCTGAACAAGACCTGCATGGTAATAGTCTGAAGAGATCCCTTGCAGTTGCAGCAGGTCGCTGATCTCTTTGGTTCTTTTCCGGCTTTTGCAATACACAATACTTGTGCCCGGCACTTTTCTGAGTATCTCAATGATCTTATTGATCCGGGAGTCCACTTTAAAAATGCTGTAAGAAAGATTGGCCCTTTCAAACGATTGCCGGAATATTTTCCAATGAATAAATGAATCTGATGTAAACGGAGTCTTCCCCACTCTCCCCTCGGGGAGAGAGGTTGGGGGTGAGGCCAGTTTGTCGCAAATGTCTTGTTGCACTTCTGGCGTGGCAGAAGCCGTCAATGCGAGTATCGGAATATTGGGAAGTTCTTCTCTTAGCGCAGCGATCCGCAAATAAGGAGGCCGGAAATCATAACCCCATTGCGACACACAATGTGCTTCATCCACCGCTATCAGAGTAATATCCAGCCCCGGCAAATATTCTTTGAATAATAGTGTTTCCAGCCGTTCTGGTGATACATACAAAAATTTACAGTTGCTCTCTGTAGCTACTTTAAAGGTGTTGATCACTTCCTTGCGGCTCATACCGGAGTAGATGGCAAAAGCGGTAATGCTTTTTCGCCGGAGGTTTTCCACCTGGTCTTTCATCAGTGCGATCAATGGAGAGATCACCAGGCACATTCCGTCTTTGGCCATAGCAGGCACCTGGTAGCATAAAGATTTGCCACCACCAGTTGGCATCAATGCCAGCGTGTCGTTGCCTTCAAGCACCGCATTGATAATATCTTCCTGTAGTGGACGAAAATTATCAAAGCCCCAGTATTGGTTTAATATTTGCCGGAGATCATACATACTTAGCAAGTATTTACTGTATTTATCTAAGGTACAGGTTTGGGTTTTTAATTTACCTGCAATTTAATTGTTGATTTTTTTGTAATTTCATATAAAAGTAAAGTTGTATGCCCGCCTTATCATCTGTAAACAATACTATCACAGACATCGTTAATGAGCTAAAAAAGCTTGATAGTCTTGAGCAAAAAGAGTTCCTGGCACAATTACGGGCCAAAAGATATCTCCGGGGAAAATCAAAACCGTTGGCGAATCCCACAAAGTCAATCAAACCATTGACTATGGCAGAAATTGACAAGATAAAGCACCTTTCAAGAAAGTCTGCATGAGGGTAAAGAGGTTTGTGCTGGATGCTAATATTTGGATTAGCTATTTGATAACCGGGAAGGAAATTGAGCTGCTGAAAATTAAAATAGACAACAAATTAACCATTCTGATTTGCGATGAGCTTTTAACGGAGCTGCAAAGAGTACTCGAATATTCACAGATTAAAAAATACCGGATCAATACAAAAGAAGCATTGCGGTTTATCAAAAGTTTCACAGTGCATGTTAAATTGGAATATCCGATCAGGGAATACTTACCCGGGGATCCTGATGATAATTATATAATTGCACTGGCACTTCAAACAAATGCAGGATTTGTAACCAGTGGTGACAGACATATCTTATCTCAAAAAAAGATGTTGGAAGCCAGGTACAGAAAGCTTCACATTATTACCAAGGCGGCTTTTCAAAGAATGTTTTTTAAACAGGTGTAGTCCCAACAGGAATTATTTTTCATGTCTCCTGAAGATCACCAGTTCCACCCGCCGGTTCAATGCCCTTCCTTGCGGGGTACCGTTGGTGGCTACAGGCCGTGATCTGCCAAAAGGATGTACTTGTATATCAGGAGCTGAAAGAATGCTGTTGAGTAATAACCATTGACGGATGCTTTCACATCGCTGAAGGCTTAGTGTCATATTACGGTTGTCTGTACCGATGGAATCAGTATGACCCTCTACATATATACTGTCAACAGATAAAGTATCCTTGTTTGTAAGAAAAAAAGTTTCCAGGATTTTTAATGCACCCGGTTTTAGTTCCGCTTTGTTGAAATCAAAAAACACTTCGCCCAGCTTTAAGGTGTCTGTTAGTACGGGTAGCGGTGGTTCTTTTAGCTGAGTGAAGAAATTGCTATCCGTTATATTAAAAAGAATGGCCAGTTCACCCTTTCCATACAGGGAGTAATCCATTTCCTTGTGCCGGAAATTATAATGGTAGATCTTTTCTTTATTCCGGTCAAAGTCAGCACAGGTGGTTTCTTTTTGATCAGCCGGGATCAGTTGAAAATTATCCAGCACCAGTGATACGGTTTGTGTACCGGTCAGTTTCTTTTTACCGCCAACAGTATCTTCTTCTATATAAGTGCCGAATGTGAGATACCGCTCTGTGCCATCTGCAATAAAGCTGTATTCAAATTCATAGAAATTGGTTTTGGGTATTGCTGTCATTAATATAATGCTGTCCGGATGCATGGCCTTCGCAAAAGGCCGGTTAGGCACATAGAATTTTTCTCCCACACTTATTCCTGGTTTCAATAACAGCTTTGGATTAAGCAAAGCGGAAATGATGCCTTTGAAAGTATAGCGGCTGTTCTTCTGCAGACCGCAGGGAAGGATAGCACCAATCACCGGGGTGAAGCCGGTATATGCAAGCCAGTTAAATGAAATGCCAAAGGAATTGCTGCCGAGCAATTGGGAGTTGGTTTCATTGTTCAGCATTTGTGCTTTTACATCTTTCAGGTAAAACCAGCCTTCCACACCACATTCGGCTTTATACTCGGTGCAGGTATTTACTTCTTCAAATCCGCCATTGAGCAATAAATTGGTTTGGGCACTGCAATTAGTATGGTGCAGCAGCCCAATCGCTGCCAGCAATAGCATTTTATTTAAATTAAAAAAAGCAAGCATGTTGTATCGTGACCCGGAGCAGTGAAAATAGAATTAATTACTGACAGGAATGATTTCGGTTTGGTTAAAATGAGTTGATGGGGTTAAACTACTTTCTTGATGAATAACCGGACGGAATTAATTGCCAGTACCACATCACTCATCCCCATTACCAATGCACCAAACGTAGGGGTAAGTAAGCCAAAGGCTGCTACAGGGATCGCTACAATATTATAAGCAAAGGCCCAGAAGAGATTTTGTTTGATGGTAATATAGGTATGCTTGCCTAATCCAAGTGCGGTGGGCAGATTTTTCAACCCATGATTCATTAAGACCACTTGTGCACTTTGCATCGCAATTTGCGAAGCATCATTCATGGAGATACCTATTGTGGCTTTGGCCAGTGCCGGCGCATCATTGATGCCGTCGCCAACCATGGCGGTCGGGGCTTTTTTGGTAAGCTCATCGATCTTGGTCAGCTTCTGTTCAGGAGTTTGTTCTGCTATCACTGTTTCAATACCTAATTGTGCAGCAAGTTGATTGCATTTGGCCAACCGGTCACCACTTAATAAAATCGTTTCAATGTTCTTACTATGTAAATAATCGATCACTGATTTTGCCTCGGGCCTTATTTCATCCTGCACATCAATCCAGCCAAGCAGGGTTTCATTTTTCAAGATGTAAATATTATGTGCTTCATCACTGGTCCTTTTTTCTGCTACTTTAAAAGATCCTGCCCACCAGGTATTCCCTTCGGTGTCTGTAGCTTTCATGCCTAACCCTTTTACTTCTTCAATTTTCTTCCATTTCATTTCATCTTTTCCTCCGGATACTGCGGAAGGTTTCCATTCTGCTGTAACTGCTTTTGCAATAGGATGATTGGAGTATTTCTCAAGGCTATAAACGATCTTTTTAAATTCAGGCTCTTCCACAACTTCAAATTTGAAACCTGAAACCTTAAACTTTCCAGTTGTCAATGTGCCGGTCTTATCAAACACCACCTGCCTGATGTCTTTGAATGTTTCCAAACTGGTGGCATTCCGAAAGAGGATACCTGTTTTAGCAGCACGGCCCATTCCTACAGCAATGGCGGCGGGAGTGGCCAATCCCATAGCACAGGGACAGGCGATCACCAATACTGCAATGCTGCGCATCAATGCCGGTGTAAAATCTTTCAGGACTATCCAGCTGATAATTAAAGTAAGTCCGGCAATTCCTAATACAATAGGAATAAAAATGGCGCTGATCTTATCTGCCATTTGCTGAACGGGAGGTTTTTCACCCTGCGCCTGTTTTACCATATTCAAAATACTGGACAGCACCGTATCATTTCCTGTGGCAGTAACTTGTGCCTTTACTGTTCCGTCAGTAATAAAGCTGCCCCCGATCAGTTTGTCTTTTGCATATTTATGTATGGGCAGGCTTTCACCTGTGATGATCGCTTCATTGGCATGCGCATCGCCCCAAAGTATCTTGCAATCAATTGGCACCTGTTCCCCGCTTTTTATAAGGATAAGATCACCTACCCGGAGCTGGGTGTTCTCTACTGGAAATACCTGTTCTTTGTGTTCATCATCAAAAGCGATCATATTGGCCATCACTTTTTGTGATTTGGCCAGTTTGTTCAGCTCTCTTTGCGTGGAGGCAATGGAAGCTTCCTCTAAATAATTACCCAGGAATACTAATGTTATGATAGTGGCAGCAGTTTCATAAAACAGGTATTGCTCAGGTTGTCCTGTGAGTGAACCATATAAGCTGTACACAAAAGCTGCAGTGGCACCAATAACGATCAGTACATTCATATTAGGCATCCCGTTACGGATACTCTTCCAGGCACTTTTGCCAAAGAAACTCATTCCGACTAAATAAACGGGAATGGTTAATCCCAGTTGCACCCAATGGTTCATCAGCCAGTGGATATGAACACCCGGAAGCATATGCAGCATCAGTAATGCAGTAAATGGAAGACAAAACCAGAAACGCTGTAAATGAGTGGAAAGAAATTTTATGGAACCCGTTTCATCGTGACTATGACCATGTGAGTGAGCACCGGGGTCAACTATTTTATACCCAAGATCTCTGATGCCTTTACTTATCTTTTCTTCCTTCATTTCAGCGTCAGCATCAAAGATCACATCACCGGTGGCGAAATTCACCTTCACGTTCTTCAACCCTTGTTTTTCCAGGTATTTGTGGATATTCAGCGCACAGGTGGTGCAATCCATTCCTTCCACTTTCCATTGAACTTTTTCCATAGTACAAAATTACCCAATCTACCAGCGCCTTTTTTTCGACAATGGAAATATGTTTACAACATCGTTGTATATCCTGCTAAATTTGCGGCATGGAGTGGCAGTTTACACTGGATAATATTAACGTGGTTGCAAATGAATTTCGAAAGGCCACCGAAGGGAAGCTGGTGTTTGCCTTTCACGGGCAAATGGGCGCTGGTAAAACCACCTTTATCCATGTCCTTTGTGATGTAATAGGGGTGAAGGATGTGGTAGGTAGCCCTACCTTTTCGATCATCAATGAATATGAGTATGATTGCTCCGAAACCAGGAAAGCACTTTTTCATATGGACCTTTACCGCATCAGGGATGAAGAGGAAGCCCTGAAAGCCGGTGTGGAGGATGCTCTGTACAGCGGCTGTATTTGCCTGGTGGAATGGCCGGAAAAGGCCCCCGGTATCTTTCCCGATGATACCGTAAATGTTTATATAGAGCTGGTTGACAGTCAAACCCGGCAGCTAAAAATCACTGATATTTAAGTACATTTGGAGGACTGGTTATTACTTATTGGTTGCTTGTTATTTAAAGAGTGGAATCTCCTTTCGAGTTGCAAAAACCAGTAACCAATTATGAGTAACCGGCAACAAGAAACCAGTAACCAGCAATGAGCCAGCAAAAGCCCAAAATAAGTACGTCTTTCAGCTACGAAACCTTAGAAGAAACGCTGGATATAAAGCCCAAAGCAGAAGGGATGATGATCGGTATTCCTAAAGAGATCGCCTTCCAGGAAAACCGGATAGCCCTTACACCGGATGCGGTAAGCGTATTGATAAGTAATGGTCACCAGGTGATGATCGAACATAATGCAGGCGAAGCTTCCCATTTTAGAGATAAGGATTATAGCGAAGCGGGGGCTAAAATTGTTTACGACAGGGAATCGGTTTTCAAAGCTCCTATACTGGTAAAAAGTGCGCCGGTCATTGATGAAGATCTGTCGCTACTGCAATTGAACCAGATCATCATTTCTCCCATTCATCTTTCGGTAATGAAAGCCGAGATACTGGAGAAGATGATGGAAAAACGGGTTACGGCTATTTCTTTTGAGAACCTGAAAGACGACAGCGATTCTTATCCTATCGTTCGCAGCATGAGTGAAATAGCGGGCAGTGCGGTGATGCTGATCGCAGCACAATATCTTGGATCAGCCAATCATGGAAAAGGTGTGTTGCTTGGCGGTATATCGGGAATTGCTCCGACAAAGGTCATCATCATCGGTGCCGGTATAGTAGGTGAGTATGCTGCAAGGGCGGCGCTGGCATTAGGTGCTTCGGTAAAAGTATTTGATAATAGTGTGTACCGCCTGAAGCGGTTGCAAAATAATATTGGCCAGCGGATGTGGACCTCTGTAATTGAACCCCGTTTATTGGCCAAACAATTAAAGACCTGCGAAGTGGCCGTTGGCGCCCTGGGTTCAGAAACAGGAAGGACTCCATTGATCGTAACAGAAGAAATGGTGAGCAATATGCGGCCCGGCTCTGTGATCATTGATGTAAGCATTGACCGCGGCGGTTGTTTTGAAACCTCCGAGATCACTTCTCATGAGCATCCGATCTTTATGAAATATGGAGTGATACATTATTGTGTGCCAAATATTCCCTCTGGTTTTTCCCGTACAGCCTCCCAGGCCATCAGTAATGTGCTGATGCCTTTGCTACTGGAGGCAGGTGAGGAGGGTGGATTTGAAAACCTGCTCTGGCACCAGATACATTTGCGCAATGGTATTTATCTCTTTAAAGGAGCATTGACAAATTTCTACCTCAGCCAGCGGTTCGATTTGAAATATACGGACCTGAATTTGTTGATCGCAAGTCAGCGTTGATCGTCTGACCGTCCCGGTCTGACGATCAACGCTGACATATGACCACACCAGTCTGATTGTAGCAATTTTTCAACTCCGCTTTCGTTAGTTGCATATGAAATGGTTCTTCCGGATTATTTTATCAATACTTGTCATTAGCATACTGATCTTCTTTCTTTATTGTAATAACCTGTCTTTAGCCAATAAGCAAACGATTGCTTACTATCGGGCTTTGAAAACAGCTTTAAAAGAAAAAGGTTACCGGCCCCGCTTGCTGGTCATCAGCACCAGGCGCATCCCTCTTCATAATAAAATACAGGTTAGCTTATCTGGTGCTGCTACTAAAAGCAGGCATTTGAAAGGAGAGGCTATTGATTTCCTGGTATTTGATGTGAACAGGGATGGCAAATCAAATACAACTGATGTGGATATTGTCAGCAGGATCCTGGAGGAAGAAATATTGAAAGACAAGGGAGGTATTGGTACATACAAGAATGAAAGTTCATTCATAGACAGGCAGATGATTCATATTGATTGCAGGGAAGGCGAGAGCCGGTGGAGAAGGTAGTTTTTCCTAATCGTCAGACCGGGACGGTCAGACGGCAGCTATTTATAATCCCCCATATTCACTTTCTCCCGGCAAAAGCTATACTCCACTTCATCATTACTGCTCACCACCACCAGGCGGTCTTTACAGTATTCATTGATCAGGCGGTGATATAGTGCAATGCCCACTGCATCCAAATTGGTGCAGGGCTCATCGAGCAAAACGATAGCAGAAGCGGAGAAGATACATTGCGCCAGCTTCACCCGTTGTTTCATCCCGGAGGAATAATAACGGATCTGTTTGTTCACTGCTTTTTCCAAACCAACAGTGGTGATGATCAGGTCAGTGGTAATACCGGGTAAAAAAGGCTTGAAGCCATTATGAAAGTCAAGGAATTCTTTCAGCGTCATTTCTTCCACCACTTCCAGATAGGGGGCACAAATCGAAACCTCCTGGTATATAACTTCAGTAGCAATTTCTGACTTCCGACCTCCGACCTCTGACCTCTGAC
>CAYUCU010000031.1:0-27039 GCA_964443345.1 uncultured Chitinophaga sp. | reverse complement strand
ATCAATTAAATCCCGCTTGCTTTGGATGCTTACACTATAGTTTCAGCATTCGTACGCTGGCAAGATCACTATAACTTATAATCCACCTTTGAGCTCACAAATGGTGACCTGCTGATTTTCATTTCAGACAATTTACCCAAACAACTTCTCTGCATTCGCAGTAGTTATTAAAGCCACTTCGTCACTACTCACATTTTTGATCGTACCAATTTTTTCCACCACATACTTCAGGTACGATGGTTCATTCCTTTTGCCCCGAAAAGGCACCGGTGCCAGGTACGGGGCATCAGTTTCCAGTACAATATGCTCCAGCGATATCTGTTCCATTACTTTATCCAACCCTGAATTTTTGAACGTAACCACTCCTCCAATACCAAGATAGAAACCCAGGCCAACGGCTTTGAGGGCCTGCTCTGTATTGCCCGAAAAACAATGAAACACACCCCGCAGCTTTCCCTTTTGATGTGCTGCCACCACTTCAATACACTCATCAGTGGAATTCCGGGAATGGATAACGATTGGCAGATCAAATTCGAGGGCCCATTCAATTTGTTCATGAAAGGCGGCATACTGTTGTTCGGTAAAGGTCTTATCCCAATAAAAATCCAGCCCGATCTCCCCCACTGCTTTAAAAGGTCTTTTTTGAAGATGATCCTGTGCTATTTTCAATTCTTCTTTGTAGTTTTCTTTGATGGAACAGGGGTGTACCCCCATCATGCTGTAGCAGCGGCCGGGGTGTTCCTCTTCCAGGCGGAGCATTTGCAAATGAGTGCTGCTGTCAATGGCGGGAAGGAATATTTTTGCAACCCCTTCTTTTTCAGCTCTTTCCAGCATTTTGAGCCGGTCATCGTCAAATTCTGATGTGTAAATATGAGCATGTGTGTCGATCAGCTTCATTATCAGGCCTGTTTAAGCCGTAAAAGTCCTTAAAAACTTTAAGAAACCTTTAAACTTTGACCAATAAATGCGTTCTTAAACCCGTTATTTCTGTAACAAAATCACTAAAAATAAGCTTATGAAACTCAGTTTCAAATCCCCCCTTCTGATCATATTGTTTTTTTCGCTGAATGTATTGTTCCTGGCTTCCTGTCAAAAAGAAAACAGCCAGACCGGCTCTGATGAAGAACAGGAACAAGAAGCCTCCAGGGTTTCCGGAGAAGCGGATGCGGAAGCGGAGATCGTTTTCAATGGTTTGTTTGATGATGCGATGGGTGTAAATGATGAGGTGGGAATTGGCGGCACCGGCGTTTTCGGCCGTATCAATGCCTGCCCGACCGTTACTGTTATCCGGCAAAATGCTCCCAATCTTTTCCCGGCAACAGTGATTCTTGACTTTGGAGCAGCCGGCTGTGTGGCCCCTGACGGGCATTTCAGAAAAGGCAAGGTCATAATTGTATATACTAACAGGTTACTCATTCCGGGGGCCACGGCCACCACTACTTTTGATGGATTTTATATTGACAGTATCAAAGTGGAAGGCATACATAAGATCCATAATACAGGCACCGGAACTGTAACCTCGCCTATATTACGGCAGTTTACGGTGGATGTGGATTCTGCCAAACTGACCAAGCCCAGTGGTAATTTTGTCGAATGGAAAAGCCATAAAGTGATCACCCAGATAGAGGGTCTAGGCACCAATGTTCCCATCGATGATATTTTTAAAATTGAGGGCTTTTCCAGCGGTCGTGTAAGAAGAGGTGCCCTCCTTGTTCGCTGGGAATCAAACATCAGGGAACCCCTGATCAAACGCTTTTTCTGCCGCTGGATCTCAAAAGGAATCGTCCGTACCATAAGAGTCGCTGCGGCGGCTAACAGCCCGTGGATAGCCGAACTTAACTTTGGGGCGGGTACCTGCGACAACCAGGCCGTACTGACAATTAATGGAATTCCTCACCAAATTACTTTGCCGTAATTAAAAAATTATTATACCTTTAAACCAGTTTTCATAGGGTACGGATTAAAAACGGGCCAGGGTTTCTACCCAGGCCCTAACTTTTTGCCACCGCCTCCGGCCCTGACCGGCCTCTCAGCCTCTCTTAAAGACCAACTTTCCTATTCCATCTCAATTTTTCTAAAAGAGTACCCGGATTCCTTAAAAAATTGCATCGCTGCGGGTAATGCATACTGAAGCCTGGTAAATGCCTGCTGGCTATCGTGAAAGACGATAATGGACCCGGGTTTTGAGCGGCTGGTCACATTATGAAGGCATTTTTCTTTTGATACGCTTTCATCAAAATCCCCGCTTAAAACATCCCACATTGCAATTTTGTATGCCTTGAGTCTTTTAGCCTGGGCAGTTCTGATCCTGCCATACGGCGGACGAAAAAGGGTTGATTCAATTGTTTTTGCTGCTTCGCTGACATCTTCGAGGTACGCATGGGTGTCAGTCTTCCAGCCATTCAGATGGTTTTGAGTATGGTTGCCAACCTGGTGACCTTCGTCCAGTATTCTTTTATAGATGTCCGGAAAAGCTTCCACATTTTTACCAATACAAAAAAAAGTGGCTTTAGCGTCAAACTTCTTCAATTCATCCAGCACAAAAGGAGTAGCCTGTGGATGCGGGCCATCATCAAAAGTGAGATACACCGTTTTTTCATTTGTATCAATACTCCACAGGTAAGAAGAATAGATCTTTTTCAGCCACCAGGGAGTTTTGACGAAATAATTCATACGGCAAGTTACGATATGCCAGTCTTCATCTTTTAGGCTCTTTCATTTTGCGGATAAAATCAGATAGCCGGAATGCAAAGAACACTAAACCTTAAATCTCAAACTTTAAACCTCTTTATCTTTGCACCCTTATGAGTAAAAAAGTAAGAGTACGTTTTGCCCCCAGCCCAACCGGCGGATTACACCTGGGCGGAGTAAGAACTGTTCTATATAATTATTTATTTGCCAAAAAATATGGCGGTGACTTTTTAGTACGGATCGAAGACACCGACCAAAGCCGCTATGTGGCCGGCGCAGAAGAATACATTTTTGATACCTTGAAATGGTGCGGGCTGACCCCGGATGAAAGTGTGCAGCATGGGGGCAACTATGGCCCCTATCGTCAGAGCGAAAGAAAAGCCAGCTATCGCCAGTATGCGGAGCAATTAGTAAAAGATGGCCATGCCTACTATGCTTTTGATACGCCGGAAAACCTGGAAAAAATGCGGCACGATTTTAAAACAGAGCATAATCCTTCTCCTCAATATGACCATACCATCCGTATGAAGATGCGGAACTCACTAACAGTATCTGCTGAAGAAACAGAAAAATTGCTGGCAGAAGGAACAAGGCATGTCATCCGCATTAAAATGCCGGAAAATGAAACTGTTTCTTTTACGGATATGATACGGGGTGAAATAAGTTTTGACACTTCACTGGTGGATGATAAGGTGCTGCTGAAAGCTGATGGAATGCCCACTTATCACCTTGCTGTAGTGGTGGACGACCGCCTGATGGAGATCAGTCATGCCTTTCGTGGAGAAGAATGGTTGCCCTCCGCACCCGTGCATATTTTATTATGGAAATACTTATTCGGACTGGAAAACATGCCGCAGTGGGCACATTTCCCATTGATATTGGGACCTAATGGAAAGCTTAGCAAAAGAGATGGCGCTAAATATGGTTTCCCTGTTTTTGCTATGAACTGGCCACAGGCCCCTGCGGGGACCGATCTTAAAACCAATGAACTGACTGAAGGATTTAAGGAAAAAGGATTTTTACCAGATGCCTTTCTCAACCTGCTGGCCCTGCTGGGTTGGAATGACGGCACGGAACAGGAGATCTTTACTAAAGAAGAACTGATAGAAAAATTCTCGATGGAAAGAGTACACAGCGCCGGGGCAAAATTTGATTATGAAAAGGCGAAGTGGTTCAATCATGAATGGATCAAAAAGTCCACAGCTGACAGTTTACAGTCCACAGTCAAGACGCTGCTAACACAGAATAACATTACAGTTAGCGATGATACATTGCTGACCAAAGTAATTGATGCCGTGAAAGACCGCTGCACCCTGCTGCCGGATTTTGTACAACAATCTTCTTTCTTTTTCCAAACACCGGAAACATTGGATGCAGATGCGGTGAAGCCAAAGTGGAATGAGGACAAAAAGAATTTCTTCGTGGCATATATTGAAAAATTGCAGTCTGCTGTTGAATGGAATTCCCAGGCACTGGAAAACAGTTTTAAAGAACTGGCTATTGAAAAGAATATTAAACCCGGTGAGTTACAGTTTCCGTTCCGCATTATGCTGGTAGGCGGCAAGTTTGGCCCGCCCGTATTTAATATTGCAGAATTATTGGGTAAAGAAGAAACCATTTCCCGGATAAACAGAGCAATAATCCAGTTTGCATAGCCGTTAAACGTTTCTCATTCTACTCAGTCTGAACAACCTATGAAAAAATTACTACCACTGCTTTGTTTAGCCTTTTTGGCTGCCTGTCAAAAGGAAACTTCCACAGGTTCTGATAACCCGCCTGTCCCGGTTGACAGTGCTCTGGTGACCGTGAGCAACGGCTATGGCACCGGAAAATATAAAGTGGGTGACACTGTGCATATTTTCAGCACTGCTTACACTGATAATCAATTATTCGATACCTGGAGCAGCAGTGATGCTTCTTTACTGAACGCAAAAGATGAATGGCATACCTGGTTCATCATGCCGGCCCGTAATGTTACTTTTAGCGGAGCCATTAAGAATATTACTGCTTTTACACTGAACTATGAACAGATAATGGGCCGTGACCGGTTAAAACCGGTTTATTATTACTTCCCGGCCGGGCACAAAGGATTTGTATTGCTGCTACATGGCACCGGCGGCACTGCCCAGCATTTTGTAAACAGTTATGAATACAAACAGCTGATCAAAGACCTGCTGAATGATAATTTCGGTGTTATCGTTACAGAAGCAGAGGAATCCACCACCGGCATTGATGCCAATGGCGATGGTAAAATAAGATGGAATAATATTCCTTTCGACAGTACCACTAATGTGGATTTTGCCAATTTAAAGATCATTACTGATACCTTTTACACCCGGGGTGTTACGAACAGGAGCAAGTTTCGCTATTCCGCCGGTATGAGCAATGGTGGCAACTTTTCCGCTTCCCTTTCATTTATGTACAGCTACAAAGCCGGTATCAGTTATTGTGCCCCGGCTGGAAATCCTATTGCAACAGTTTCAACTATTCCATTTCAGTTTTGCATGGCCCGATTCGACAATAATGAAAACGTAGGGCCTGTCGGTAATGCCAATGCACTCACCAACTCACAAACACTGACCGGCCGTGGCATCTGCAGCAAATATTTCATGCAGGAACATTCGCCTTTATATCCCGAACGCTTTGCCCGGAAAGGCGATATTACTTTAGCAAAATCTGCTTCCCTTTTCAATGAATTAAAAAGCAAAGGGTTTTTGAACAGCAGGAATTACTTCCTCGGTTTTTCTGATGCTTTAACCACGGCCTACCAGGCCAATCCCACTTCTTTCCCTGAATTGAACAGCCTGACTGCATTACAAAAACTAACTGTGATTGAACAGATAGACCTTGCAGTAGCCGACCACCAGATGTACAGCGACTACAACCGGGCTACACTCAGGTTTTTGAATACCCAATGTCAGTAGTCTATTTGTTTTTTCTTGCCTACATTTACGGCAGCGAAAAACTTCCGCATGAACAGACCTCTGAGAGTATTGGTTGCAAAAGTAGGACTGGATGGCCACGATCGTGGCGCCAAGGTCATTGCCACGGCATTACGGGATGCTGGTATGGAGGTTATCTATACCGGGCTGCGCCAAACCCCGGAGATGGTGGTAAACGCCGCCCTGCAGGAAGATGTGGATGCTATCGGCATCAGTATTCTTTCCGGTGCCCACAATACTGTTTTCCCAAAAGTGATCGCCCTGATGAAAGAAAAAGGAATGGGTGATGTACTGCTGACCGGCGGCGGCATCATTCCTGAAGATGATATGCAAAGCCTGCAAAACCTGGGTGTTGGAAAACTATTTGCTCCCGGCACGCCAACTTCTGCGATCAGTGAGTATATTACAGCATGGGTAAAGGAACATCGTAGTTTCTAATACCCCGGTAACACAAACGATTTGCTTCCAATAATTTTATTTTCATAACCAGGGTTGTAACATGGATTGTTATGACACATTTCGTAAATTCATTTACGTATGGAAGGACATTCATTATTGGCCAACTATCATGAGCAACCCCGTGTGTGGGATGAAATGTTTACCGCAGGCGGCATCCGTTCCACCTACCAGCATTTTGTTTCCGCTATTCAAAACCTTTCGGCTGATGAGATGACACATAAAGATGAGCTGGCCAAGAAACTATTTATGAGCCAGGGCATCACCTTTACTGTGTACAGCAGCGGTGAAGGCATAGAAAAAATATTCCCCTTCGACATCATTCCCCGCATACTGGAAGCCGCTGAATGGGAACATATAGAAGCGGGCATCAAACAGCGGTTGAAAGCATTGAATATTTTTCTGAAAGACATTTATAACCAGCAGTTCATTATTAAAGATGGCATTGTGCCGGCCAAGCTGATCTATTCCTGTTCCAACTTTGTGCGGCAGATGGTGAATGTGGATGTGCCTTTTGATATCTATACACATATCTCCGGCATTGACCTGATAAGAGATCATGACGGTACCTACTATGTACTGGAAGATAACCTGAGAACTCCCTCCGGTGTTTCTTATATGCTGGAGAACCGGAGCATCACTTATCGCATCTTTCCGGATTTACTGCCAAAGAACAATGTACGATCGGTAAAAGATTATCCTGACCTTTTATTAAAGAACCTGGTGGCACTGGCAAACCGGCAAAAAAGCGAACCAACCGTAGTCTTACTTACTCCCGGTATTTTCAACTCCGCTTATTTCGAGCATACCACACTGGCCCGGTTGATGGGCATTGAACTGGTGGAGGGAAGTGACCTTGTAGTGGACAATCACAAAGTATATATGAAAACAACCACCGGGCTGAAGCAGGTGGATGTTATCTATCGCAGGGTGGATGATGACTTTATTGATCCATTGGTCTTTCGTCCGGATAGTATGCTGGGTGTGCCGGGCATTTATGGGGCCTACCGTACCGGCCATGTGGCCATAGTAAATGCAATGGGCAACGGTGTGGCAGATGACAAAGCCGTGTATTCGTATGTGCCGGATATGATCAAATATTATTTGAATGAAGAACCGATATTAAAGAATGTGCCTACTTATCAACTGGCCCACCCGGAAAACAGGAAATTTGTTTTTGAAAACATGGATAATATGGTGATCAAAAAAACAAATGAGTCCGGAGGATATGGAATGCTGATCGGCAGCGCTGCCACAGAACAGCAGATGGAGGAATTTAAAATAGCGATCGAAGAGGATCCGAGAAGTTTTATTGCGCAACCGATCATAAGCCTCTCCTCAGCGCCCTGTTATATAAACGGCGTATTACAACCGAGAAGGGTTGACCTGAGGCCGTATGCATTGTATGGTCCAGATGGAATTGATATTGTACCCGGCGGATTGACAAGGGTGGCGTTGAAAGAAGGTTCGCTGGTGGTAAATTCATCGCAGGGAGGAGGAAGTAAGGATACGTGGGTGTTGGGATGATTTTGGAATTTTGGATTGGGAAATTTCGAAATATCTTTTATTGATAGTTTACAAACAACTTAAAAGATGTTTTAATCGTGAGAAACAATTGTCGAATAAAGAAAGCTTTAGGCAGTATGAGAAATCCGGGTACAGAAAGAGATTTCCCAATTTCGAAATTGTACTTTTTAAATTTATTCCATGCTAAGCAGAGTTGCTGATTCGGTTTTTTGGCTGGCCCGTTATATGGAACGGACCAATGGAATGCTGCGCATTCTCCGGACCAATTATATTTCATCGCAGGATGAAGTGAAGGATTTCAGCTGGCATACCCTGCTGCAAAAGAATAGCGATGCCACACCCGAAGAACTGGCTGCTATTGGCAATAATTCTATAAAGGTGCTGGAGCATTTGTTGCTGGATAAGAATAACAGCGCCTCCGTTTTCAACAACATTACCCGGGCCCGGGAAAATGCACGGGCGGTGCAGGACCATATCACCAAAGAAGTGTGGCAATGCCTGAATGATTATTATCATTTGATCCGGGATAAACAAATTCACTTCCAGGTAAAGCAGGGCGATCCGGTAACGGCACTGGACTCGCTGGTCTATCATGGTATGTTGTATCATGGAACTGTTGACATAACGATGGCCCGTGGTGAAGGATTCAACTACCTGAATATTGGAAAGTTTCTGGAACGGGCGATACTTTCTACTGATATGCTGAATATTAAATTAACGGAACTGAATTATAACCTGCAGCAGCCGGTGGAAGTGCCGGCCTTGCGTTACCTGTTGTATTCTTTATCCGGGTATGAGCTGTATTTAAAAACCCACCGGGGAAATTTCCAGGCTGATCATGTGCTTCAGCAGGTAATATATAATGACAGCTTCCCGCATTCGGTGTCGTATTGCCTCCGGCAATTGCTCCGCTATTTTGAACGACTGGAAACGGAAAGCCTGCCGGAAAGTTATAAGCAACTGGAATTTTTAATTGGCCGTTCGATGAACAGTGTAAAATACAGCAATATCAATCTTTCAGATAGCGAAGGATTACGAAAATTTTTACACCAAACCCGGCAGGAGCTTTTTGGAATTGCTGCTGCCTTCAATCAATATTATTTTGGCAATTCCTGAATTACCGCAACTTTGCACCCATGCCTAAGTACCGTATCAAACATATTACCCGCTACACGTACCCTTCTCCTGTTATCGACAGTGCCAACCAGGTAATGCTTTTTCCGCTGGATGATGAGCAACAGGAAGTAAAAAAACATGATCTGCTTATCAGCCATCAGCCGTCGGTAGAAATATTCACTGACTATTTTGGAAATAAAGTAGGCATTTTTTCCGTCATCAAACCGCATTGGGAACTGACGATCGAATCGATCATTGAAGTGATCATAAAGGAAGCCCAGTTGCCCGGCACGGATACTGCTTCAGAAACACAGTGGGATAACCTGAATATGATAAGAGAGCAATTCCCTTACATGGACTTTATGCTGCTGGAAAATTCTGATTCCTACGATGAAATAGCGGCGGTGGTGAAGTCATTGATGAATGAGACCATTACACCAGTTGCGATAGCAGAGCAAATGTCTGCTTTTGTATACGACAACTTTGAATATAAAAAAGGGATCACCAATGTGGAAACACAGGTGGATGAGATATGGAAACTGAAAGCCGGTGTGTGCCAGGATTTTGCCCATATATTGTTGGTCATGCTGCGTATCGTTGGTATTCCGGCCCGGTATGTAAGCGGCTATATCTGTCCCAAAAATCATGAACTTCGTGGCGAAGGGGCCACGCATGCCTGGGTGGAAGCGTATATCCCATTTCATGGCTGGTTGGGTTTTGATCCTACCAATAACTGCATTGCCAGCGACCGGCATGTGCGGCTGGCCGTGGGCAGAAACTTTACCGATTGTACACCGGTGAAAGGAACCTACAAAGGCTCCTCTGAACATTTGCTGGAAGTCTCCGTGAGTATTGAAAATGGTTCCCCGAAAAAAGACGATGACTGGGTGACCCCTGTATTTTCCTACCAGGTACATAATCCTGATGTGACGGATAATTCTTACCGGAGGTTTATGGAGATACAGCAGCAGCAGTAATTGATTGTTGCTATCTTCGGTTTCCAAAAAATAATGTATGAGCTATCCAACCTTGCTTACCATATTAGAAAATGGCATCCTGACCATTGTTATCAATCGGCCTGATAAGTTAAACGCATTAAGTAAAGACGTATTCACAGATCTGAATGGTGTATTAGATGAGATCAGTAGTACTCCTGCCATTAAATCCGTTATCATCACCGGTGCCGGATCAAAAGCGTTTGTAGCCGGAGCAGATATTACCGAATTTGGCGGGTTGAATAAAGAAGAAGCAATGGCGTTGGCTAAAAGAGGGCAGGATATATTTGCCCGCATTGAAAATTCGCCTAAACCAATAGTGGCAGCCGTTAACGGTTTTGCACTGGGTGGCGGATGTGAACTGGCCATGAGTTGTCATTTCCGGGTGGCAGCGGAAAATGCAAAGTTTGGCCAGCCGGAAGTAAACCTGGGTTTGATACCCGGTTATGGTGGCACTCAACGGTTAGTACAACTGATCGGCAAAGGAAAAGCAATGGAACTGCTACTGTCTGCCAATATGATAGATGCCAACGAAGCCAAACAATTAGGTTTGGTAAATCATGTTACGACTCCCGAAACATTATTGGAGCATACTAAGAAGATACTTGAAACAATTAATTCCAAAGCGCCGCTGGCAGTAGCCGGTTGCATCAAAGCGGCCAATGCGGTGTACGATGAAACAAAAGACGGCTATGCAGTAGAAATTGAAGAATTTGGAAATGCCTTTGCCACAGAAGATATGAAAGAAGGAACGTCCGCCTTCCTGGAAAAGAGAAAGGCCAACTTCACCGGTAAATAAATTTATTTGAATAATTCATCCGGGAATATCCGGATCACTTTTACAAAGCGGCTTTTATAATAATTTCCCAAAGGAGTGATCACCACTCCTTTTGCTTTTCCGGAGGTGGAATGAATAAAATGCAGGGTGTCATTCTTTATACTTTCTACTATGCCCATATGCCCCACAATGTGGATGGTACTGTCGGTGCCGGTAAATAATACCAGGTCACCCGGTTTTGATTCGTCAACAGTGATCTCTTTACCGTAGTTGGTAAAGTCAACCGATGACCGGGGTACCGTCATATTGAAATAGTTGAACACATATGTGATAAACCCGGAGCAATCAAACCCTTTCTGTGGATCGGTGGAAGCATAGAGGTAAGGAATGCCAATAAGTGTTCTGGCAAAAGCAACCACTGAATCCGGGTAAACGGTTTGATCCTTTACTTCACTGGCAGCCGGTTCCCGTTTCAGTGTATCATAGTTATCGATCGAAGTATCTGCAATAACATTCTCGTTAGCCGCGGTATCATTTACCAATACATCACTGCTGTTTCCCTGGCTGTCAGCACAGGCCATCAACTCAATAATGACGATCATTAAAAAGTAAAAGTGGAAAAAGTAGCGGCTGTTGTTCATGAAGGTTTAATCTTCTACCAACTTATCATCAATGAGGTAAGCTGCAATACCGGTTATATTATCATTACCCATTGCATCCTCTAAATATACCCTGAAGGAGGTGATGGTGGTGGCAGGAAAAGTCAGTATCCGTTTTCTTCCCACACTTGTTCCCTGTACTTCGCCGATGGCTTTATTGCCTTTGTACAATACCACACTGAAACGGCGGATCGTTTGACCCAGGTGTATGGCTTCTCTTAAGACAATACAATTTACTTTCTCAGGTGCTTTTAATTGCACGATAAAATTCTGAAGATTAATACCATAATAGGCGGATGTGGTATCAAAACCCCGGAGCATGATCGGTTTATTCCGCAGGTCCTTCTGACTAAATTCGTAATAGGTATCTGCTTCTTTCAGCAGGTTGGTACCAAAACTTTCATCCCGGAGTTTTTTAAACTGTATCAGTGCAGCTGAATCATTTTCATGTATCAATCCTCTCCTGTCCGGTGGCACATTCAATAAAAGATTAGCGCCCCGGCCAACTGATTGCAAATACAATTCAAATAATTTCTTAGGCTTCTTCACATCATTATCTTCATTGGAATGATAGAACCAGCCCGGCCGGATGCTTACGTCACATTCTGCCGGTATCCATTGTTTGCCATAATAATTTCCCTGGTTCAATGTGTCTGTTGGTGGTGCCCCTTCTCCTCTTTTAAACCCCGCTGTATCCAAAAAATTCCAGTTAGGATCACCTGCTTTTCCTTTTTCATTACCTACCCAGCGAACGTCGGGGCCAATATCGCTGAAGATAACGGTGCGGGGTGAGTATTGCCGTACCGTATTCTCATATCTTCTCCAGTCGTACACTTGTTTTTTTCCATTTGGTCCTTCCCCATTGGCGCCATCCCACCACAATTCCCAAATGGGGCCATAATTGAGAAAAATTTCTTTCATCATATTTACAAACACATCATTGTATTTGTCTGTACCATAGTCAGGATGGTTTCTGTCCCACGGGGAAATATACACTCCGAACTTCAGTCCGCTTTCCCTGCAGGCCCTTGATAATTCTCTTAATACATCTCCCTTCCCCTCTTTCCATTTACTTTCCCGTACCGTATGTTTGGAATAATTGCTGGGCCACAGGCAGAAACCATCATGATGCTTGGCAGTAATGATGATACCTTTTGCTCCGGCTTGTTTGGCAATGCGGCACCACTGGCGGCAATCCAGTTCGCTGGGATCAAAAGCGGCTGAAGGTTCATTACCATCTCCCCATTCTTTATCCGTAAATGTATTGGGGCCAAAATGGATGAACAGGTAAAATTCTGTTTCATGCCAGGCCAGTTGCTGTTTTGTAGGTCTGTTTTGAGCAGCAGCCGTCGTACAGACAGCCAATAACCAAATCATCAGAAGTGTTCGCATACCAAATGCAGTTTTCAATTAATTTTTGGCGCCTTTACCCGGGTAGTGTCTCCTTCCAGCGCCTGAATTTTGTAGCCTCCTGTATCAATCAACGTTTTTGGAAATACTTTTTTCAGCTCATTGAATTCATTTCCCGATACAGAGACCTGGTAAAGATAAACCTGTTTAAGATTTGCCAGGGTACTTAATTGCCGGATGCCTGCAGCCGTCACTTTTGTTCCGGTCAGGTTGAGATAGGTAAGCGAAGACAGGTTTTTCAGACTGGCAATTCCTTTATCAGTAACAGGTGTCCGCTCCAGGTATAACCGGGTAAGCGTCGTTAACTTACCAACCAAACCAAGTTCTGCATCTGTGATCTTAGTATCTCCCAGGCGTAACCAGATAATTTGCTTCTTCAGTGATTCGAGTAGCACAAGATCATTTTTAGTATTTGAATCCGCTGCAATAAAGTTTACTGACAGGTAATTGCTGTTTTGTGCCACCGGGCTTACAGCAATACCTTTCCCTTTCAGTTGTTTAATAATTGCATCAGCTGCTTTTTCCACTTTTGCTTCAGGGATATCAGGCAGTCTCACTTCCTCTTGTACCGGCCGGGATTGCAAAGCCAGCAGCGCTGGTTTTATCTTTTCTGTTTGCGGAGTCTCTTTCACTTTGTTATTAAATCCTGCCCCTGTACTTACCCACCAATGCAACAGATCCATTTCCTGTTTTGACAATTGTGGCTTTGCTTTGGGAGGCATGTGATCATCATCTTCACCCGGTAAAAAAATTCGTTCTATCAATTCGCTTCCTTCCGTTTTGCCCGGGATCACGGCTTTCCCGTTTTTCCCTCCTTTCAAAATAAATTCGGGCCCATCCAGCCGAAGTTTCCCTTTTTGCTTATTGGGCCCATGACAGCCATAACATTTTGTTTCCAGTATGGGCTTAACAATATCTGCATACACTGCGGCTTCCTGCACATTGGCCACAGGAGGTATTTGCTTTGCTTCTGCATTTGCTTTACCAGAAGAAAAAGCCTTTACCAGGTAATCTGACCCATGTGTAATAGAGCCACCCAGGTGCCCGGTAATGACGATCAGCAAAACCATCAGTACCATCACCCCTGGTAAAAACTTACTTTCTTTCCTGCTTAAATAATATGCAATGCCAGATACAACTGCGGTAGCTATGCCAAGCCATTGATGCTTGCTGATAAGTGCTGCATCATAATCATCTGTTTTAGATAATAAAAAACCGCTGATACAGGATGCAACTGCGCTGAGCAAGCCCCAAAGCAGCGCCACACTGACCGCCGGCCTTAAATAAATAAATTTTTCTTTCACCGATAAAAAATGAAACAGTGATGCCAGCAACAGGATGCCTATCGGTAAATGGACCAATACCGGGTGAAAGCGGCCAACTAACTCTGTAATGCTTAGTATCATGAAGTATCAGGAATATCTTTTGCGAAGGAGTTTCATCATGTGCACATTAATAGCCCATTGATCACTCAATGGTTGCAGTGTATAAGGCAATGTGGGCATATATAAAGGCGGGCCGAATTCGGTAAGGAATGTCATTCGTTCTCCTTTTTTCTTTTTTTGCTCCACCACTTTATCCCACCACAAAAAATGTTGCTTTACTGCATATTCCCACTCCGGGGCACGGGGATCATTTACCTGCGGGCCTTCCTGGAACCCGATCCTTGCATGGATGTGATCTGTCCTGTCCAATACTTTTGCGAGTGTTTCAGCCTGGTCTTCCAGCATGGACTCATGCACCACACACCAATGTGATACATCAAAAGTGATGCGCAGGTCAGCGTGTTTTTCTATAAATCCTTTTGTAACCGGTGCGGAATACAAAGCCCGGCCCCGGTGTGTTTCATGATAGACCGGTATGTTCTTTTGTTGGGAGAACGTTGCGGTAAACTTAAAAAAAGGATGTAATTCTTCCGGTGTAAAAAAATCTTTTGCCGTATGGCAGTTGATATAAATAGGATTTAGTGCCACACACTCATTCAATGTTTTTACAAATTCATCATAATTTTTTTGAGGGTCACTGTCACCGGCACCATACAACAAGCCTACTTTCATTCCATGCTTTTGCACAGCAGCCGCCAGTTCAGTTCTTCCCTTTTCATCTCCCGGGCACCAGGTCTCGGCGCCATCATATCCATCTGCTTTTATTTTGGCAAAAAAACTGTCATAAGAACCGGTATATCCCCAATCAGTAGCTAAAATGAGCAATTCAAAATTCTTATTTACAGTAAACGAAGGTTTGCCTGCTGCAGCAACAGATTCCAATGAAGATAAAAGAGCTGCCGTGGTGGCAGCGCCGGTAAGTTTGATGAAATTCCTCCTGTTGTGTTTCATGTTGATTCTTTTCCTGCCTGTATTAATGTTATGCCAGAATATCAGTGATCACTTTTCCGCTTACATCTGTTAATCGGAATGGCCGTCCCTGGGATTCATACGTAAATTTCTCATGATCAAAACCCAGCCGGTTTAATATTGTAGCCTGTATATCGAACGCTTCTGCTTTGCCATTCACAATGCTGTAGCCGATCTCATCTGTTTCGCCATAGCTGGTGCCTCCTTTTATGCCTCCTCCTGCCATCCACATACTGAATGCCTCTCCATGATGGTCTCTTCCTTTGAAAGGCATTTTTTTACCTTCCCTGTTTTCCTGCATGGGTGTTCTTCCAAATTCTGCTCCCCATACCACCAATGTCTCGTCCAGTAATCCTCTTTGCTTCAGGTCAAGCAACAATGCGGTGATCGGCTTATCCACTGTGCGGCATTTATTGATCAGCCCCACATCCACTGCATTCTCTGGTGAATCGCCATGCGCATCCCAGCCCCAGTCAAACAACTGTACAAAACGAACACCTTTTTCCACCAGCTTCCTGGCCAGTAAAACATTATTGGCAAAACTGGCTTCTCCCGGTTTTGTTCCATACATTTTATGAATATACTCCGGTTCATCATTAATGTTCATTACTTCCGGAACAGATATCTGCATCTTATACGCCATTTCATACTGTGCGATGCGGGAAAGTATTTCCGGGTCCTGGTATTCTTCGTATTGCTCCTGGTTTATTTTGTTAATGGCATCTATGGACGCTTTGCGCAGATCCCTGTCCATGCCATTCGGGTCTTTTATAAATAATACCGGGTCACCTTCGCTTCTGCATTGCACTCCCTGGTATACACTTGGCAGAAAGCCGCTGCCCCAAACACTTTTTCCTGCATCCGGATTATTACCTCCGGAGGTCAGTACCACAAAACCGGGTAAGTTTTTATTCTCCGATCCCAATCCATATGTTACCCAGGAACCTAAACTGGGCCTTCCCAGCCGCGGTGTGCCACAGTGCATCAATAATTGTGCAGGAGCATGATTAAACTGATCAGTCGTTACTGCATTTAAAATAGCCATGTCGTCAATCACCGTGGACAGGTGTGGTAAATTATCCGACAACCACAAACCGCTTTGTCCATGTTGCCGGAATGTTGCCTGGGGACCCAGCATTTTGGGTACGCCACGAATGAACGCAAATTTTTTCCCTTCCAGTAATGAAGCAGGACAATCCTGTCCGTCCAGTTTTGCCAGTTCAGGTTTGTAGCTGAATAGTTCCAGTTGTGAGGGCGCACCAGCCATATGTATAAAGATCACAGACCTTGCTTTTCCGGGAAACATCGGTGGCCGTGGTGCTAATGGATTTACCGGATCAAAAAAATTAGTGGCAACTCCGGTTTGTTTTGTGCCGCATCCATCCAGCAGAGAACCTAATGCCAGTGCGCCTAATCCCATGGCACTTTGCTTTATAAAATGCCGGCGGGTATAATGATGTAGCAAGGCATATTCTGCTTCCTGCTTCAATCGTTCATTATGAAGTTCCCGTTGTGTCATAATTTTTAATGTTCCCTCTGTCGTTAATTCTTATTCACCCATTCATCCAGATTCAGCATGGCATTGGCCACTACCACCAATGCAGCTGTTTCCGGTTTATTATTTTCATCGTTCACTCCAATGATTTCGCAGGTAGCATTGGTATCATCTTTAAATTTTACCAGGGCCTTGTTATATAATTCAAACAGTGCATTGAATTTAATCTCCGGTACCGGCTTGTACATCATGGCTTCGTATCCTTTTTGCAGTTGTTTTTTTACGTCAATTCCACCGAGGCGCTGCATGCGATATGCAAAATATCTCGCTATTACAAGATAAGCCGAATCATTCAAAGTAGTTAAAGCCTGCAACGGTGTATTGGTCCGTATCCTTCTTATCGTACAAACTTCCCGGGCACCACCATCAAAAGTGATCATGGACGGATAAGGGGCGGTCCTTTTCCAATAAGTATATAATGCCCTTCGAAACTGATCTTCCCCTTCGCTTGTTTTCCAAACATCCCCGTTATAGGGCGAACGCCAGATACCATCCGGCTGAAAAGGCATCACACTTTTCCCAAACATTTTTTTGCTTAATAAATTGCTTACTGCCAGTCCCTGGTCTCTTAGTTGCTCTGCAGAAAGTCTTATACGGGGCCCTCTTGCATACCATTTATTATAGGGATCTTTTTTCAGCAATTCTTCATTCACTTTGGATGTTTGACGGTAGGTGGCTGACATTACTATTTCTTTCAATAATCTTTTCATGCTCCAGTTATAGTCATTCATGAATTTCCAGGAAAGATGATCAAGCAGTTCCCGGTGTGTGGGAGGCATTCCCTGTGTGCCCATGTCTTCCAGTGTTTCCACGAGGCCAAAACCAAATAGTTGTTCCCATAGCCGGTTCACCATGGTTCGGGATGTCAGCGGGTTCTTTTTATCCGTAAGCCAAAGGGCCAGGCCCAGTCTGTTCTTCGGTGCATTAGCCGGCATAGGGTTCAGTGCATGTGGCACGTCCGGCGTTACTTCATTGCCTTTTACCAACCAGTTACCTCTTTCAAATACATGAGTACTCCGGAACTGCTCTTCATTATTTTCCATCATCACCGGTGTGGTTTCCACCTGGGCCATCAGTAATTCATTGAACTGATCTTTGGCCAGTTCATATCCCGGCTTTCCTGCACCCGGGAACGATTCGCTAAAATGAAACCAGTCGAAAAGCACACCCGGCTCATCAGGACTTTTTAAAGAAGGATTGAAATACCTGAAATACAGATCATGCTTGCCGGCAGTTGGGTTAATGCTTGCCGTTTGCACTTTCCATATCCCTTTGGTATTTACTAATGGTACCACAGCAAGCGGTTTACCCTTTAAGCTATCCAGGTAGATAGACCATTTTGAATCATTATTATTAAGATAGCGAAAGGTTATTTCCGTCTTATTATTCAATATGATGCCCGGCAGCCGGCAGGTGCCATTGTTGCGGATACCCGTATATCCAAATAAATAAGCGTTAGTGAATTCGTCGCAGAGAGATGCATTGACAGAAGGCTGTTCTGTTCTAAGGAATGTATAATACTCTTTTACTTTATCTGCTGATGCATTTTGTTGCAACCACCCCATCAGCTTATCCAGTTTCTCTTTGTGGTGGGCTGAATCATAATTCCTCAATAAAGGGTAATCCATGTCAGTGTCTTCATCACGGCTGTTATTAAAAAAAGCCATGAACTTATAATATTCATCATGCTTAAAGGGGTCGTAAGGATGGCTGTGGCATTGCACACAATTAAACGTGGTACCCATTAAGGCGCTCCAGGTTGTATTCACCCTGTCTAATACGGCGGATGTTCTAAATTCTTCATTATCTGTGCCCCCTTCATTATTGGTCATCGTATTCCGGTGAAAGGCCGTAGCCAGGTACTTATCATCATCAGCGCCGGGCATCAGGTCACCTGCCAGTTGCTCCGTCAGGAAAACGTTATAGGGCTTGTCAGTATTAAAGGCATTGATGAGCCAGTCGCGGTATTGCCAAATGAACCGGGCCTGGTCCGACTCATAACCCCTGGTATCTGCATACCGGGCCAGGTCCATCCAGAGTGCCGTCCATCTTTCCCCGTAGCCTGGTGCTTTCAATAATTCATCTACCAGGTTTTCATAAGCTTTATCAGACGGGTCATTCAGAAATTTCTGTGCAATGCTGTCTGAGGGAGGTAAGCCTGTAAGATCAAGACTTACTCTTCGGAGGATGGTTCCCTTATCAGCTTCCTCAGCAGGTTCCAGGTTTTCGTCTTTTAGTTTCTGATAAATGAACTGGTCTATATCATTTCTTATCCATTCGTTGCTGTGATCGGGCACTTCCTCCTGTTTGACCGCTACATAGGCCCAGTGATCTCCCCATTCCGCACCTTGTTTTATCCACCGTTTCAATATCCGGATCTCTTCTTTGGAAAGCGGGTCATGCTTATACGGCATTCTTTCGTCGGGATCTGTTTCTGTGATCCGGCGGATGAGTTCACTTTTACCAGGCTTACCGGGAATGATGGCCGGTTTTCCGGATTCGGTATTACCCAATGCTTCCTCCCGGAATAATACACTAAAGCCGCCTTTTTGCTTTACACCTCCATGACAGCTGATGCATTTTCTGTTCAGTATAGGCTTTACCTGTGTATTAAAATCGATCTTATCCTCAGGCAGAATAAATAGCGTGGCAACAGTCACGAGTACGATCAACGAAGAAATCAAAACCAGTTTTTTTGAGAAAGGGAATCTCATATTGCAAGCACTTAATTAAAGTTAAGGATATTTATGATTCACAGCCGTGCAGTTGCAATTGCGGGCCGGCAATTTCCATTATAAATGATCAACAGATTGCCATTTTGCCAGTACCTTTGCCCCCGAAATAATACTGGTCCATCACTATCAATACCTCTAAATACAAGCATATGGAATACCGGATCGAAAAGGACACCATGGGAGAAGTAAAAGTGCCAGCCGATGCCTATTATGGCGCCCAGACTCAACGCAGCATCGATAACTTCAAAATTGCACAGGATATCAATAAAATGCCGAAAGAGATAATTGAAGCATTTGCTTATCTGAAAAAAGCAGCAGCGATCACCAACCTGGAAGCAGGCGTACTTCCCAAAAACAAATCGGTTTTGATAGGCAAGGTGTGTGATGAAATACTGAAAGGAAAACTAAATGATTATTTCCCGCTGGTGGTATGGCAAACGGGCAGTGGTACACAGAGCAATATGAACGTAAATGAAGTGATCGCATACCGGGGCCATGTACTGAAAGGTGGTAAACTTACTGATAAAGAAAAGTTCCTTCATCCAAATGATGATGTAAATAAATCACAATCATCAAACGATACGTTTCCCACGGCCATGCATATTGCGGCTTATAAGATCTTGATGGAAACCACCATTCCCGGTATCAAAAAACTAAGGGATACGCTGGCCAAAAAAAGCCGGCAATACATGAAAGTGGTGAAGATCGGACGAACCCATTTCATGGATGCCACGCCATTAACAGTGGGCCAGGAATTCAGCGGATATGTTTCTCAACTGGACCATGGATTAAAAGCCATTAAAAACACCCTGTCTCATTTAAGCGAACTGGCATTGGGCGGCACTGCTGTGGGAACCGGTATCAATACTCCCCCCGGCTATGCAAAGAATGTGGCGAAACATATAGCCGCCCTCACCGGCCATCCGTTTGTAACTGCTGCTAACAAATTTGAAGCACTGGCTGCTCATGATGCCATTGTGGAAGCACATGGCGCATTAAAAACAGTAGCTGTCAGCCTGATGAAGATCGCTAATGACATCCGTATGCTTTCATCCGGACCAAGAAGTGGTATTGGTGAATTGTTCATTCCGGATAATGAACCAGGCTCTTCTATCATGCCGGGAAAAGTAAATCCCACTCAATGTGAAGCTTTAACGATGATAGCCGCCCAGGTGATGGGCAATGATGTGACCATCGGTATTGGTGGTTCCAACGGGCATTTTGAACTGAATGTTTTTAAGCCGGTAATGATCTATAACTTCCTGCATAGTGCCAGGCTGATCGGTGATGGTTGTGTTTCCTTCAATGATAAATGTGCCGTGGGATTGAAACCCATTGAAGCCAATATTAAAAAGCATGTGGACAACAGCCTGATGCTTGTTACATCCCTCAATACAAAGATTGGCTATTATAAAGCAGCCGAGATCGCTCAGAAAGCCCATAAGCAGGGCACAACGTTAAAAGAAATGGCGGTGCAACTGGGCTATGTAACTGCTGAAGAATTTGACCAATGGGTGGTGCCGGCAAATATGGTGGGCCAGCTCTGATAAGTTATTCTCGTACTATTACTATCGTAAAAAGTGAAGAATTATCGTTTCTTCACTTTTTTTGAACGTAATTCTTGCAAACTGAAATAATTCATTTCTATCTTACAAGTACAATTATCCAAACCCTTTTAAAAACTAAAATCCCCACTATGAAAAGTATTGTATCACCATCCCATTACTTTTCCCCGCAAACAGAAAAGGCTGAGAAAAAAGAGGTTTCAGCAGGATCACACCCGCAGACACCTTATTTAAAAGCAATTCTTACAGGAGCGTCCCGTCTTATTCATTCCGGAAAGGTATTGTCAATGACAAATCCTGACCGGGAGGCGGCCATCCGCTACATTAAAGAAAGTGCTTTACTTAAAAGATAATCAGAAGTTAGCCCTTGTAAAGGAGTTAACCACTTGAGCACATCCAAAACAAAACCCCCAAACCGGGGGTTTTGCTATTATATCTCCTCCTGCTATTTTATAGCCGGATTATTTTTTCGATCTGTACTTCCTGGTTGTTACCGTTGTACAATTTCAGCAGGTACATACCTGGTCTCAGAGATGAAACATCGATGGTGAATTCATTTTGGAAACTCTTTTGTTCCTTTAGCAATAAACCGTTCAGATCATACAGTTCTGCCCGCATTGGTTTTCTGAATTCCTTTTTGCTTTGCACGGTAATAAGATTACCGGTTACAGGCACCGGATAGATCTTTACCAGGTCGTTTACTTTCTTAGGTACGCCCGGGTTGTCCTCTAAACTCAGCAGCGGTCCCAGGTAGGTAAATTTCATGATCGTACCCGGGTTGTCTAATGTAGTAGTAAAGCCCGAGCTGGGCCCGGAGGTAGCGCCTGAGTTATCGGTTATTACATAAAATTCAGCTCCGTTAGGATTGATCGCAATATCCCTGAAGCGGTTATTGGTATTCCAGTATTCGATCTGGCTTCCGGGAATGGTAAGGCCATCGGCGCTCAACTTATAACGTAATACGCTTCCTCTCTTAAGGCTGGTTATGAGCAATGAATTCGCCCAGTTTGGCACACCCCCCGCTCCTTTTGTATAAATATCAAGGCTGGCAGGTGCCGTGGTAGGCCAGCAGATAAAATAATTACCGACACAAGAAGGGTCCTGGAAATTAAACCCATTGGGTACAGTATAGATCGTTTTTATTGGCGGTGTGAAATCCGGGTGACTGTAGGAGCTTTCCTGGTATTGTGGCACTGTGCCGGGAATGGTATAGTCGCTGTATCCTAAAGAGCTGCAGGGGGTGGGAGAAGAAGCTGCCCATTCACCATACACATACGATTCGTTGTCATTAAACCCGGCCACCCTTGGCCAGCCATAATTTTTTCCGGACACAATAAGATTGATCTCATCATCTGTCTTTGGTCCGTGTTCATCTGCATACAATTTTCCATCCGGTGCAAATACGATCCCCTGCGGGTTTCTATGCCCATATGAAAAGATATGGCTGCGCACTGCTGACTGCGGGCCTCCACCATCCGGATCAAGTAATGGGTTGTCGGAAGGGATACTTCCATCCAGGTTCATCCGTAATATTTTTCCCTGGTATTTTGTAAAATCATTTGCCGCTACTTCAGCCGCAGTTGGCAGGTCCAATGCACGGATCAGGTTACACATATTAGCAAACTGGTTGTTGCCCTGGTCGCCTATTGTATAATATAGTTTTCCATCAGGGCCTATTTTTAATCTTCCGGAGTTATGATCATTGCTGCCCTGCAAGCCTGTTATTATATCCAATGCAGATGCCGGGTTTAAAATACAAGTAGTACTAAGTGTATACGTATACCTGGTGATCTTGGTGCGGCGGGTCACTCCTGCACCAGGGTCATCATCATACGTGTAAGACAGGTACACATAATCTTCACTTGTACCTAATCCAAAGTTGGGATGTATTGCCAATCCCATCAATCCATCCTGCCCGGCAGACTGATACACAACAGCTGACAAATTCAACACCGTTCTTCTGCCCCCGTTTACAGGGCTTACCACCACCACTTTTTTGCCAACACGTTCCGTTACCCACAAAGAGTCGTTCGGACCATAAGTAATTTCATACGGAAAATTAAATGTGAGGCTGGGCACCAGTTGGGTGGTCGTAAATGGCTCACCCTGGGCCTGGATTTTACTGAATGGTGAGAGCAATAGTGGCAGGAGAAGTACCCTGGCTCCCTTTAATAGGTTTTTCATAGTGGGATTTGATAGTAAAATTAGTCTTGCTACAGTATAATGTCAATAGGAATTTCGCAAGTATAATACACGGGGCTTTTCCGTGTGGATAAGCATATACTACTCTTGTCAATGGTCTTTCATTAATCTAATTTTATATCTGAAAGTCTGACCTGTGAATCCGAAAACCCGTAACTATGAATAGACCTTTACCCAATTCAAGAAGGGTCACCAAATTCCATCTGCTTACCATTGTTTGCTTATGCCTCCACCTTGTATCTTTTGCTCAACCGGCAAACGATAACTGTGCCAATGCAGTACTACTTACTTCGAACATTGCCTGCACCAACACAGCAGGTACCGTTCAGAATGCTACTAACTCCGGCATTCTTGTGGCGCCCTGTACCGGTATTGCTGATGATGATGTATGGTACCGGTTTGTTACTACTTCCACAGATCACACTATTACACTTAGCACTATTGGCGCCAACCTGAATACGTCTGGCCCGCGGCTTCAGCTTTTTGCCGGTACCTGCGCAGGTTTTACATCCGTAGCCTGCGGCACCACCAGCATTGCTATAACCACATTGGCAAGAAATACGAATTATTACATCCGGGTATATTCCAATGGAGGTGCGGTACTGACCAGTAATGCAGGTTTCAATATTTGTGTTACACATCCGGCAGCAGTAGTGCCCCAAATTGATTTTGGTAAAAGTTATATCAACACCAGCAAACCTTCCGGAGGTACCGTAGAACCCAATGATATCCTGGAGATCAGGGCTTCGGTGGTTGTTCGGGCCGGTTCGTATGACAGTTGCCAGTTTACGGATGTGATTCCAACAGGTACCAGTTATATTCCCGGTACATTGAAGGTGCTGACCAATGAAGGCAAGACGTACAAAGCATTTACAGATGCCCGGTTTGATGCTGCTAATGACGAAGGATGGATCACCGGTTCTAACATAACGATAAATCTTGGCTATAGAAATGTGGACCAGCCTGCCACCGTTTACCGCCGGGGAAGAATTAGAAATAATAATGGACATAAACCTTCTTTTTACGGAGGCACCTGCATCATGGTGGCATCCTACAGGGTACAGGTAACCTCTTTGATCAATACTACCATTAATCTTGGCGGAGGTACTGTTACATCCACCACAACACCACCTGCTATTACCACATTTACATTCCCTTCCCGTATTGTCTCTGTGTATACCAACTTAGGTATCTGTTCCAATTCTATCGGTGTAAATGCATTGGGTACAGAAAACAACGGAACTTTCGGAAGTGGTAACCTGCGCAACCGGGGAACTTCAACCAATGTGCCTGTCGGTTATACTTATGCCGGCTTTACCGGGACCAATATGCCCAACGACTATTATTATGGCGTGGCAAATAATACTTCCACCCAGTTTGGCTATTCAACTGTGAACACCTGGCTGAAACCGGATCCGGATCCTGATGGTGCCGGCCCATTGACCACCCACCGGGTATTCTCTGTTTGGGATATCATTGGTGATCATACCGGCGCTGCTTCTCCCACTGCTGGTAATCCTCCGGCAGATACAACAGGCGGAAGAATTGCCGGTTATATGCTGGTCATTAATGCCGCTTACAGAATTGACTCAGCCTTTCAGCATACGATCACCGGGTTATGTGCCAATACGTATTATGAGATATCCTGCTGGATGAGAAATATCTGTTCCAAATGTGGTTGTGATACTAACGGAACAGGTGCTACCGGCGGCGGCTATATCCCCTCCGGCCCCGGTGATTCATCGGGTGTTCGTCCCAACCTGGCAATGGCATTGAACGGAGTGGATTACTATACCACCGGAGACCTTGCCTATAACGGCCAGTGGGTAAAGAAGGGATTTACGTTTCTTACCGGGCCTGCACAAACAAGTTTCACCATGCGGTTTTATAATAACTCTCCCGGTGGCGGTGGTAATGACTGGGCGCTGGATGATATAACAGTAGCCACCTGTTCTCCAAACATGAGTTATTCTCCTTCGTTAAACCCAACGGTTTGTGATAGTAACGTACTTACTATTCGGGATACAGTGCGGTCGTATTTTAATAACTACCTGTACTACAAATGGCAGCGCAGTACTAACGGTGGTGCCACCTGGACGGACATAACCGCTCCTGCAGGGCCTGCGGCGCCTTACTGGAATGGTTCTGCCTGGGAATATGTAAGTTCTTACACTATTCCTTCGACACAAACATATTTAGTCAATTCCGGTGATATGTACCGTTTGGTAGTGGCCACCACGGTGGCAAATCTTACGGCACCCAATTGCAGTTTTACAGACAATGCCAATATCATTACGCTGACGGTGATCGATTGCGGCGATGTGCTGGATGCCCTTCTTATTTCCTTTACCGGTCGGCTATCCGACAGAAAGGCTGCACTAAGATGGACCACTACCGGAGAAGATGAACCCCTGCAATTTGATGTGGAAAAAAGTACCGATGGAATCAATTTTTCAGCGATCGCTACTATAAACAGCTATAATGATTACGCTTCCGAACAGAGCACCTATTCCTTTACTGACCCGGTTCCCGTTTCGGGCAAAACATTCTATCGTATAAAAATGAGGAACCAGGCCGGCAATACTGAATACTCCAGGATTATACAATTATATGATGCTGAAGAAACTTTTTCCTTTATCTCTGTTGTCAATCCATTTACTTCAGAACTGGCTTTTGATGTTGCGGCCGACTTTACCGGAAAAGCCGAAGCAGAGTTGATAGACGCTACAGGAAAAATAGTGAAAAGGAAACCATTGGAGTTAAGTAAAGGCGTCAACAGTCTTTTGTTTGGGGAAACAGATAATCTTAGTCCCGGTATTTATTTTTTGAGAGTGCATACAGCAGACCGGGTCATCCAAAAAAGTGTGGTAAAATATTCAAAATAACCGTGTCCGTTCAGCCAGAGAAATAAGTCGTTTCAAAAATGGAGCGGCTTTTTTCTTTTATGATACCTGTACCTTGTCGCTTATTTCAGTGCTGGTTTCCACGGTAGTATGGATCTCTGTCTTCTCTCTCTTTTTAAAGAGCCGCCGTTGAAAAACCAATAAGGTAATAACGCCGGTGGATATAGAAGCATCCGCTATATTAAAAATAGGGCTGAAAAATTCAAAACTATCACCACCTACAAAAGGAAACCAGGAAGGGAAATGACCTTTGAACATGGGGAAGTATAACATATCCACCACACTGCCGTGCAGAAAGGATGAATATCCGTCACTTGAAAAAGAGGCTATACCATCGTAAGGTAAATAGCTGGTTCCTGCTGAAAGGCCTTTGTCGAATATCATCCCGTAAAACATACTGTCTATCAGGTTGCCCAATGCCCCGGCATAAATAAGCGCTGCGCAAATAATGAATCCCCGGCTGTAATTTTTCTTTACGATCTGCCCAAGATACCATGTCCCAAAAATAACTGCAACAAGGCGAAACAAGGTCAGTACCATTTTACCGGTATCATTTCCAAATTTCCAGCCCCAGGCCATTCCGGGATTTTCAATGAAATGGAGACGGAACCAGTCCATACCAAAAACCCGCAGCACCTCCCCTGTAGGATGTGTTGACTTGATCCAGATCTTTATGGCCTGGTCTGCAATGATTATTGCGGCGATGATCAATGCTACATGCCTTATTTTCAGCGTCTTCATAATTCCAGCAAATATACAGCTTTGAGCTTTTGGGGATTTTGGCCCTTTGTTAAATATTATTCTTCAAAATATACCCTTTTTACCCTTTGAGATATACCGGTCATTATTTCATAGGGAATGGTGCCCGCCCATTCGGCCACTTGCTGCACCGGCAATTGTTTGCCAAAGATCATTACCTCATCCCCTTCCTGTACGGGCACCCCGGTCACATCGATCATGAACATATCCATGCAAACCGTACCGATAACCGGAACCAACTGCCCGTTTATAAAAACCTTCCCTGCGCCATTGCCCAGCCGACGGGGATAGCCATCTGCATACCCGATACGTACTGTTGCAATAACAGCATCATTACTTACGATCCCTTTCCGGTTATAGCTTACCGAATCTCCTTTCTTTAACTGCTTTAC
>CAYUCU010000030.1:0-27367 GCA_964443345.1 uncultured Chitinophaga sp. | reverse complement strand
GATAGTATCACCCTCCGGAAGGACTCAGTACTCAGTGATGACTTTTACAAACAAAAATTTGCAGAATTACAGGCCACCGGCTCAATAACAGCCATCACACAATCGCTGGAACCTGTTCATAAAGGATACCAGCTGTTGAAAAAAGGGATACCCTCTTTTTTAGAAAAAGCCGATTATAATCCCTATACTAAAGTTCCGGCAAAAGATACTCCTGGCTTTAACCAGGCATTGCAACGCCGGTTGTTTGAAGGCGGCTATATTGCTACTGATAGTGTAAGGTCAGATTCTGCACAAATAGCAGCGGCGGTAAAGAAATTTCAGAAAGATAAAGGAATTACTGTGGATGGCCGGGCCGGGGAGGGGACCATACGCATGTTGAATACATCTGACCGGGAAAAGTTTATCCGCATTGCAATCAGCATGGACAAGTATAAAATGCTGCCTGAAAAAATGCCCCTCCGTTATATATGGGTAAATGCATCTGCCAATTACCTGGAAGTGGTGGACCATGATGAAGTAAAGCTTACGTCAAAAGTTATTTGCGGGAAACCAAAAACCAGGACCCCGGTATTGAGCAGTTTGATCTCGGCACTTATTACGTATCCGCAGTGGGTGCCACCGCCAAGCATTGTTATGAAAGAGATATTACCGGCTGTAAAGAGAAATCCCGGCTACCTGGCACGGAAAGGATTCAGCCTGGTCAATTCAAAAGGGGAGGAAGTGGACCCCTATTCTGTTGACTGGTCAAAGTACAGCAAAGGCATTCCTTACCGTATCGTACAGGGTAGTGGTGATGCCAATGCGCTGGGCGTGATGAAATTTGTATTTGATAATAAATATTCGGTCTATCTCCATGATACCAACCAACGCTACCTGTTTGGCAACTCTATGCGGTCATTAAGCCATGGCTGTGTACGGGTGCAGGAATGGGAAAAGCTGGCCTGGTATATTTTGCGGAACGACAGCCTGAATGCCAGTGGCAAGAACTATACCCCGGTAGATTCTGTAAAAACCTGGCTGGGAAATAAGCAAAAGAAAAGCATTGCTGTAAAGAATAAAGTACCGGTGTACATTCGCTATATTACCTGTGAAGGAAAGGAAGAGGGGATTATCTTTTATGATGATGTGTATGCTGAAGACAAACTCCTCCGGGAGAAATTTTTTGCCTCAAAATAGTCGTTCAGGCTACCCGGTTATTGTGTAAAACACAGGTTCGGGCAGGTAAGGGGAACCAACCCTTTGCAAAGTGGTGAATATTAAGTAAATAATTTATTTCAGGATATTGAACTTACCTGTTATTTTTGTCCAGATTTAAACCAAACTATCTCTTTATGAAGAAGATACTATTTGTATTGCTTGCGCTGTACCTGCTTGTACCCGCCAGCTATGGTCAGGATGATGAAACAAGACCACAGGCACTTGGCGTTAGTTTTTTCATGAATGACTTTGTTAGTCCTCAAAGAATACGTACCACTTCATTGAGTAAGGTGCTTGCAGACAGAAACATGGCCAACCTCAGAGAAATGAGCCCCGGTCTCGCTATCACTTATTTTAAAGGTATCAGCAAGCACGTTGATTTTGCAGCTTCAATAGGAGGCTCGTTTGTGGATTATCCAATGCCAAACAAGATATTTGATAATAACAACTTCCTGCTGGAAGGAAATGCTTCGCTGAACCTGAAAATGACCACCGAGAAATACTGGGTGCAGCCCTATATTACTTTAGGTGTGGGCGCACATAAATACACTGCCTATTATGGTGCATTTATGCCACTGGGCCTTGGTATGAAGTTCAACATCTTCAACGAAGCTCATATTTTTGTTACATCAACTTACCGGGTTCCGCTGACTACAGAAACTGCTAATTATCATTTTCAGCATAGCCTCGGTATTGCCGGCAGAATAGGTAAGAAGAAAGAACCTAAGGTCATTCCATTACCACCGCCACCACCGCCGGATACAGATAAGGATGGTATTATCGACAGCCTTGATAAATGCCCAACTGTACCGGGATTGGCTAAATATGACGGATGCCCTATCCCTGATACCGACAAAGATGGTATCAATGATGAAGAGGATAAATGTCCAACCGTTCCGGGTCTTGCCCGCTACCAGGGATGCCCGATTCCGGATACTGATAAAGATGGTATCAATGATGAAGAAGATAAATGCCCCACGGTGTATGGATATGCCCGTTACCAGGGTTGCCCGATCCCGGATACGGACGGAGATGGTACCAACGATGAAGAAGATAAATGTATAACCATTCCTGGTCCGAAAGAGAACTTCGGTTGCCCTATAATCTCTGAAGAGATCAAGAAGAAAGTGGACATTGCCGCTAAGAACATCTTATTTGTTACCGGCAGCGCCAAATTGCAAACCAAATCATTCAAAGGACTTAATGATGTGGTACAGATTATGAAGGATAACCCCGGAATGAGCCTGGCGATCGATGGCCATACAGATAATGTAGGTACCGAAGAAAAGAACCAGATACTGAGTGATAACCGTGCAAACTCTGTAAAAGCTTACCTCGTAAGCAAAGGCATCGACGAAAGCAGGATCACTGCAAGAGGTCATGGTGAGCTGGAGCCAATAGCAGATAATAAGACTGCAGCCGGTCGTCAGCAAAACCGCCGTTCAGAAATGAAATTGAGCTACTACCAATAAGAAGACTTTCAGATAAAGCGAAAGTCCTCCCGGAAACGGGGGGACTTTTTTTGTCTGACGGTCTCCGTCTGACAAAAAAAGTTCCCCTTTGATGTCAGACGGAGACCCAGAAAAGTCGGGGCAAGTTGTCAGATAAAAGTCCCTTTTTAACATCAGATAGAGGCCTTCAGACAATAAGCCGGTACAGTCAGACGGGGGACCGTCAGACTGTACCTCTAAAACTTCACATACTTTTCAATCAAAGCTTTATCAGTCCCTTTTTTCTTTGCTTTTTTAGCTTGCGCCCTCAGAATGAATTCAAAAATGCTCATCCAACCCGGCAGGTTGCTTTCGCTGATTTCAAATAACCAGGCAAGTGCCAGTTTGTCTTTAGGAAATCCGTTGGACTTGCACAAGCCATCGGAAGCCAGTCCGTACCCAATTTGTAACGATTGCTCGAAGCCCCGGCTGGCGGGCCTCAGTTCTACCCGAAAACGACAGGGTTTGCCACTTCGATTGCGAAAAAGGTGGTTCACATTCGGTTCGGCTGTGGCTGTCTGGCCGGGACGAAGGGTATGCTCGGTCTTACCCAGTTTTACCTGTACTTCTCCTTCCAGGCAGTCAAACTTTTCTGAATAAGTCTTATGATAATGAAGGCCTACGCCGCCGCCATCGGCCAGTTCCACTTCCACCAGGGTGCATTCACCGTTGGTGTCCGCAGCTGTTTTCAGGAATAGTACAGTGTCTTTTTGGATGGGGTTATAAATCTTTCTTTCCATGTGGCAGATTTACGGGATCTGAAAAAAGATGGATTTTAGGGGCATTAGCACGCCAGATGCCAGTTTTGGATTGAAAAGGTAAGAAAACGGCCCGTTTATTTTACCATTTAATCATAATTGCCAGCTATTTTTCGGGATTTTTCTCCTACTTTTGCGCCGCCATTAGGAAAAGCTTTAGGTGGTTTTGAACAGCGGTTTCCGGTTTTTTCTTCAAGTGGCAGTCTATGAGGGTCTAATCTACCATATCAGCTTATTATTTCCTTTTACAGGAAACCATCTCATTTATAGCTGAATTTCTCTTAAAAAAGCTGAGCAGCGAACAGAACCCTGAAGGGTGCGACGCAACAGCAGATGATCAGGGAGCAGAACCCTGGTAACAAAAAAAATATTCATTCTAAAATCTAAAATTTAAAATAAACAACAGTCATGGCTGATTTAAAATTTCAAAGAAACTTTGGTATTGCCGCTCACATCGATGCGGGTAAAACCACCACGACGGAACGTATCCTTCGTTATACAGGGATGATCCATCGTATTGGTGAGGTGCATGATGGTGCCGCCACTACCGACTGGATGGAGCAGGAAAAAGAAAGAGGAATTACTATCACATCGGCAGCGGTAAGTTGCCAGTGGAACTTTCCTACTAATAAAGGAAAAGAATACGCAGATACTAAAAAATACTCTTTCAATATTATTGATACTCCAGGTCACGTTGACTTTACCGTAGAGGTGGAGCGTTCTATGCGGGTACTGGATGGCTTGATCGCTTTATTCTCTGCCGTGGATGGTGTGGAGCCTCAGTCGGAGACGGTGTGGCGCCAGGCTAACCGTTATGGTGTTCCCCGTATCGGGTTTGTGAACAAAATGGACCGTGCCGGTGCTGACTTCCTGATGGTGGTAAAGCAGGTAAAAGAAATGCTGGGTTCAAAAGCGGTACCGCTTCAGTTGCCTATAGGCGCTGAAGATGATTTTCGTGGTGTGGTGGACCTTATCAAAATGAAAGGGATCATTTGGCACATGGAAACAGAGGGTATGACCTTTGATGAAATAGAAGTGCCTGCAGATATGCTGGAAGAAGCCAAAGAATGGAGGGCCAGCCTGGTGGAAGCTGTGGCTGAATATGATGACAAGCTGATGGAAAAATTCTTTGATGATCCTAATAGCATTACCGAAGATGAGATGCATGAAGCGATCCGTAAAGCAACGGTTGACCTGAGCATCGTTCCAATGATGTGTGGTTCTTCCTTTAAGAATAAAGGGGTACAGACTGCATTGGATGGTGTATGCCGTTACCTGCCTTCACCAATTGATATTCCTGATACAATGGGTACTAATCCTGATACTGGTGAACCTGAAACCCGTAAGCCTGATCCCAAAGCTCCTTTTGCGGCATTGGCGTTTAAGATCATGACGGATCCGTTTGTAGGTCGCCTTGCGTTCTTCCGGTGCTATTCTGGTCACCTGGATGCCGGTTCTTATGTATTGAACGTAAGAAGTGGTAAGAAAGAAAGGATCAGCCGTATCATGAAGATGTTTGCTAATAAACAAAACCCGATCGACTTCATTGAAGCAGGAGATATTGGTGCAGCAGTTGGTTTTAAAGAGATCAAAACAGGTGATACTTTGTGCGATGAGAACCACCCGATCACCCTGGAAAATATGTTCATACCGGAGCCGGTAATTGCGGTAGCCATTGAACCTAAAACACAGGTGGACGTAGATAAGATGGGTATGGCTATTGCCAAACTGGTGGAAGAAGATCCTACACTGCGGGTAAATACGGATGAAGAAACAGGACAAACCATCCTTCGTGGAATGGGTGAGTTGCACCTGGAGATCATTATCGATCGTATGCGCCGTGAATTTAAAGTGGAAGTGAACCAGGGTGCCCCGCAGGTGGCATATAAAGAAGCATTCAATGCAACAGTACAACACCGTGAGACATTGAAAAAGCAAACAGGTGGCCGTGGTAAATTTGCCGACATTCAGTTTGAGCTTGGACCGGTTGATGCTGAATGGAAAGCAGAAAACCCCGATAAGCATTACCAGTTTGTGAACGGTTTATTTGGTGGATCAATTCCTAAGGAATTCGTTCCTGCCATCACTAAAGGATTTGAGCAATCAATGACTACTGGTGTACTGGCAAGCTATCCTGTTGATAATATGAAGATCCGTGTGTTTGATGGTAGCTTCCATGCGGTTGACTCTGATGCGATGTCATTTGAGCTTTGCGCCAAGCAAGGTTTCCGTGAAGCAGCAAGAAAGGCAAAACCCGTTTTGCTGGAGCCGATCATGAAGGTGGAAGTGATCACACCAGCCCAATACATGGGTGATGTGACAGGTGACCTGAACCGTCGTCGTGGTATGATGGAAGGTATGGATACCCGTGCCGGTGCAGAGGTGATCAAGGCGAAAGTACCGCTGAGCGAAATGTTTGGTTATGTGACCCAGCTTCGTTCCCTGAGTTCTGGCCGTGCATCTTCTACGATGGAATTCTCTCACTATGCTCCGGCACCAAATAATATCGCTGAAGAAGTGATAGCAAAGGTGAAGGGAAAGGTGAGTGCTTAATCTTTGATATTTAAGAAGGAATCATAAAATCCCGTCTATATGGCGGGATTTTTTATTGATAGAAGCCATTTAATTAATTCTGATCAAGGGAGATTCGTTTCATATGGCATTGTGTTTGCATGAAATCACCCCGGAACTCTCACCGTTTTTAAGATTCTGGTTGGCCGTGGGCCGATTTATGAAAAACACCAAATGTCAGAAGACAAAGGACTCAATTTTGGGTCCTTTGTCTTTTATAGACCGGTTATTTCGTGGGCAGATGCACAGTTAGGTATGTCATTCTTAAGAGGAATTTCGAATGTCGGGAAACACTTCAGGCCCAAACTTCAGGTTACAGTAATAAGGTATGCTGGATAGAGGCTGAAAATCAGGGCGATAGGATTGAATTAGCAGTCTATTATTAAGTTTGTCCACAGCGTATAAAATTCTTTCCCAACTATTTGGAAGCAAAGGCTCTCCCCCCTACCTTTGCACTCCCAAAAGAAAATTGGGTATTCATACATGTCGCAGCGAATCAGAATCAAATTACAGTCTTACGATCACAACCTGGTGGACAAATCTGCCGAAAAGATCGTAAAAACGGTACGCAGTACCGGTGCAGTAGTAACAGGACCCATTCCTTTGCCTACCCGCCGTAAAATCTTTACCGTATTGCGTTCCCCGCACGTAAACAAGAAGAGCCGTGAACAGTTTCAGCTGGCCACACATAAGCGGTTGCTGGATATTTACACCTCTTCAAGCCGGACTGTAGATGCATTAAGCAAACTGGATCTGCCCAGCGGTGTGGAAGTAGAGATCAAAGCGTAGTATTTCAGGTCCCGCAGGGAATTTGAAGTAATAGTTCTTATAAATAAAATATTGCTATCTCTCAAAAATGACAGCCCGGGTTGTCAAAAGAAAAGAGCTCTGGCGCATTAACATAAAACAAGCCATTCAGGGTTTGTTTACTACCGGTACTTCCCCATAAAGGAAAAGGTCGGTAGCAAACGGGGATTGACCTTCCGGTATGATCAGGATAACAATAACATTGTTGCCACACCACCGGAAAATGTCCCAATAATCCTGTAGGCATAAATTGAACAACATGAAAGGTATTATTGGGAAGAAAATTGGGATGACCAGCATCTTCGATTCCTCGGGCAAACAAACCGCCTGTACAATCATTGAAGCAGGCCCCTGTGTAGTTACCCAGGTAAAGACCACTGAGTCTGACGGGTACAATGCTCTCCAGCTTTCTTTTGGAGACAAGAAAGAAAAAAACGCCACCCAGGCTGAAAAGAATCACTTCGCAAAAGCGCAAACAGCGCCTAAAAAATTCTCTAAAGAATTCAGAGATTTCTCAATCGAAAAAAATATTGGTGAAACTATCACTGTTGACATCTTCGCTGAAGGTGATGCAGTAGAAGTAGTTGGTACCACAAAAGGTAAAGGTTTCCAGGGTGTTGTAAAACGCCACGGTTTCCATGGTGTGGGACAACAGTCTCACGGCCAGCACGACCGTCAGAGAGCTCCCGGTTCATTGGGTAACTCTTCCGACGCTGCCCGTGTAATGAAGGGTATGAAAATGGCCGGACGTACCGGTACAGACAGGGTAAAGCTGAAAGGCCTGAAAGTGATGAAGATTTTTGCTGAGAAGAATTATATCCTTGTTAGTGGTTCTGTACCAGGTCATAATGGCTCAATTGTTTTAATTCAGAAGTAAAGAAAAGGCATGCCTTGTCTCCTGAATAAGGAGACCTTGCCGCAAAACATACAAAATGCAAGTTGAAGTTTTAAATAGCAAAGGAAAAGCAACCGGTAGAACGGTGGAACTGCCAGAAGAGATCTTTGGTGCAGAACCTAATAACCACGTTATCTACCTGGCCGTTAAACAATTTCTTGCCGCACAGCGCCAGGGTACCCATAAAGTGAAGACCCGTGCAGAAGTACAGGGTGCCAGCCGCAAATTGCATCGCCAGAAAGGTACTGGTGGCAGCCGTAAGGGTAATATCCGTAACCCTTTATACAAGGGTGGTGGTACCATCTTCGGCCCTAAACCGCACAGCTACGATTTCAAATTGAACCGTAAAGTAAAAGACCTGGCCAAAATATCTGCACTGAGCTATAAAGCAAAAGAAAATGCTATTGTAGTAGTGGAAGATATTACTATGGATACGCCAAAGACCAGTGCTTTCACAGCTATCATGGGCAATTTGAAAGTTGCTGATAAAAAAGCAATGTTCATCATGCCGGAGTACAATGATAATGTGCAGTTATCTATCCGCAATATCCCTTCCGTTCTGGGTGTATTGCTGAGCGATATCAATACATATGACATTGTAAATTCTGAAGTGCTGGTGTTAACGGAAAGTGCGGCAAAGATCTTTTCAGAAGAAGAAAAAGCAGAAGCGTAATTAAAAACATTCTAAAGAGGAAGCAATGAAACTTTCAGAAATATTAATAAAACCCATTTTGACAGAAAAAGCAAATGCCCAGCAGGATAAACTGCGCCGCTATGCTTTCAAAGTGGCAAAAAAAGCAAACAAACTGGAGATCAAAAAAGCAATTGAAACCTTTTACGGTGTTACTGTGATCGGAGTCAACACGGCTGTGGTTCCCGGTAAAAATAAAAGCCGCTTTACAAAAGCTGGTGTGATATCAGGCCGCAAGCCTTCATACAAAAAAGCATTTGTAACGGTGGCAGAGGGTGAGAATATCGATTTGTATTCGAATATTTAATCCCGGCCCTGTAGAGACAAGACACGTCTTGTCTCCCGAATGGCAATCAACCGCCGCGAAGTGTTGGAATTTGGAATTTTAAAATTGGAATTTAAGAGATGGCATTAAGAAAATTTAAACCCGTAACAGCCGGTACTCGTTGGAGAATCGGAAATGCATATGCAGAGGTTACTACAAATGTCCCGGAAAAGAGCCTGGTGGAAGCCAAGCCAAGAACGGGTGGCCGTAACTCCTCTGGTCATTTGTCTATGCGTTACAGAGGCGGCGGACACAAGAAGAAGTATCGTATCATCGATTTTAAAAGGGATAAGGCTGGTGTTGCCACTGTTGAATCCATACAGTACGATCCAAACCGTACCGCTTTTATCGCCCTGCTGAATTATGCAGATGGTGAAAAGCGTTACATACTGGCACCGCAAGGATTGGTAGTAGGAAGCAAAGTAGAAAGTGGTCCTGATGTGGCTCCTGAAGTAGGTAATGCACTTCCTATGAAGAACATGCCACTGGGTACCAACATTCATAATATTGAAATGCAGCCCGGACAGGGTGGTAAACTCTCCCGCAGTGCCGGATCATCTGCACAGCTGACCAACAAAGAAGAAAAATATGCGATCCTGAAAATGCCTTCCGGCGAATTAAGGAAAGTATTGATCAACTGTTATGCAACTGTAGGCGTGGTTAGCAACAGCGACCACTTCCTCCAAAGTATGGGAAAGGCTGGTCGTAACAGGTGGAAAGGTATCAAACCAAGAAACCGTGGTGTGGCAATGAACCCTGTAGATCACCCGATGGGTGGTGGTGAAGGTAAAGCTTCAGGCGGTCAGCCACGTAGCAGAAACGGGCAGTACTCAAGAGGTCTTAAGACAAGGACCAAAGGAAAAGGAAGCGATAAAATGATCATCCAGCGTAAGAACGGAAACAAGCTGGCGAAATAAAAAGCTAAGTGCTATTAGCTATTAGCTAACAGCCAAAATAATAACGACAAACATTAAATAGAAACAGAATGGCTCGTTCGATTAAAAAAGGTCCTTATATAGCTACTCATCTTGAAAAAAAGGTAATGGCTATGAACGAAGGCAAAAACAAAAAGGGTGTTATCAAGACATGGAGCCGCCGCTCTACGATCTCACCTGATTTTGTGGGTCACACTTTTGCTGTGCATAATGGCAACAAGTTCATCCCTGTCTATGTTACGGAATTCATGGTGGGACATAAATTAGGTGAATTTGCACCTACCCGTCAGTTCAAAGGGCACTCTAAAAAAGAAGGATAGAATAGCTGCGAGCTACGAGCCATGAGTTACGAGCCGCACAAAAAATAAGAAATTTCATTGCTATAGTGAAGAGCTCGCAGCTCGTAACTCATAGCTCAAAGCTTAAAAAAATGGAAGCAGTAGCTAAACTGAGAAATTACCCAACATCACCCCGCAAAATGCGGTTATTGGCTGACCTTATCCGGGGTCAAAAAATAGAGAAAGCACTGGCAGAACTGGAGCATAGCCCCAAAGATCCGGCTGTTCCGCTTCGTAAACTGGTGCTGAGTGCTATCAATAACTGGAAGCAAAAGAATGAAGGTGGTGATGAAAGCCAGTTGGTGGTAAAGACCATCTTTGTAGATGGTGGAAGAACGCTGAAACGTATGCGTCCGGCACCGCAAGGCCGTGGCTACCGTGTTCGTAAGCGCAGCAACCACGTTACAGTAATAGTAGATACAAAAGAAGTTAAAGAAACGAAATAACAAATAACGAGTTCCAAATTCCAATAATTGGCATTTGGGATTTATAACCTGGAATTTTAAAATTATGGGTCAAAAAGCAAATCCGATTGGTAACAGGTTAGGAATCATCCGTGGATGGGAATCTAACTGGTATGGCAGCAAAAAAGATTATGCTGGCAAACTGATCGAGGATCACAAAATCAGAACGTACCTGAATGCCCGTATCAACAAAGGCGGGATCTCAAAAATTGTTATTGAGAGAACGTTAGGTAAACTGATCATCACGATTCATACCTCCAAGCCCGGTATTATCATCGGTAAAGGTGGCGGCGAAGTGGATCGTATCAAAGAAGAGTTGAAGAAACTTACCAGTAAGGATGATGTACAGATCAACATCCTGGAAATACGTCGCCCTGAGCTGGATGCGATGATCGTGGGTGATACTATTGCCCGCCAGATCGAGAATCGTATCAACTTTAAGAGGGCTACTAAAATGGCTATCGCTTCTGCACTGCGTATGGGTGCTGAAGGTATTAAGATAAAATTGAGTGGTCGTCTGGCAGGAGCCGAGATTGCCCGTAGCGAAGAATTTAAACAAGGCCGTGTGCCGCTGCATACATTCCGTATGGATATTGATTATGCCAACGTGTTTGCACAAACCGTTTATGGTAAGATCGGTATCAAAGTATGGATCTGTAAAGGTGAAGTACTGGCGAAAAGAGACCTGAACCCGAACTTTATCGCTGGTGGTAAGAATGAAGGCGGCGTTGGTGGTGAAAGAAGAGAAAGAAGGGATGATAACCGTGGCGATCGCCGTGATGACCGCAGAGGCGGTGGCGGTGGTGGTGACCGCAGAGGCGGTGGCGGGGGAAGAAGGAATTAATTAGAAAATGTGCAAGTGTGGAAATGTGAAAATGTATTTCCGCTTGCTGTAGAAAAATAATTTTGATGGTGAGGATCATTTTCACATTCTCACATTTTCAAATTTTCAAATTTTTATCATGTTACAACCAAAAAGATCGAAGCACAGGAAAATGCAGAAAGGCCGCATGAAAGGCGATGCTAAAAGAGGTACTACAATTGCCTTTGGTTCTTTTGCTTTGAAAGCATTGGATCAGCACTGGATCACCGATCGTCAGATCGAAGCGGCCCGTCAGGCATTGACCCGTGAAATGAAAAGAGAAGGTAATGTATGGATCCGCATTTTTCCTGATAAACCAATTACCCGCAAACCTGCTGAGGTAAGGATGGGTAAAGGTAAAGGTAACCTGGAATTCTGGGCTGCCGTGGTAAAACCGGGCCGTATCCTGTTTGAAATTGATGGAGTAAGCGAGCAGGTTGCCCGTGCTTCATTATCATTAGCAGCAGGTAAGTTGCCAATTAAAACCAAGTTTATTGTACGCCGTGATTTAATAACTGCGTAATAATTAATAAATCGAATAGCGATGTCAAAGAAATCAGATTTTGTAAAAAGCATCCATGGAATGAATGAGCAGGACCTATTGTCCCGCCTGGAAGAGGACAAACAACGGTTGAAGAAACTGGAGTTTGCCCATACGATCTCCCCACTGGAGAATCCAATGACCATTCGTGGGTTGCGTAAGGATATTGCCCGTTTGAAAACGGAATTGAAGTTAAAGCAACAGAGCTAAGAAAATAGCAAAAAACAAATTCCAGTTCCCATGAGGGAAGTTTATAAATGGAATTTGGGATTTTAAAAATTTGGAATTTTTAATTATGGAAACAAGAAATTTAAGAAAGACCAGGATAGGCGTGGTAACCAGCAACAAAATGGCAAAGACCATTACTGTAGCGGTGGAAAGAAAAGTAAAACACCCGATCTATGGTAAGTTCGTAAAAAAGACCACCAAATTCCATGCGCATGATGATAAGAATGAATGCAGCATTGGTGATGTGGTAAAGATCATGGAAACCCGCCCTCTGAGCAAGACAAAGCGCTGGAGACTGGTGGAAGTAGTGGAGAAAGTGAAGTAAGAGGAAAGTTACGAGTCGTGAGTTTCGAGTCACGAGTCGTTTCGACAGATAAAACGATAGTATTAATTGCTGTAGCTCGCAACTCGTAGCTAACAGCTCAAAGCTTAAAAAAATGATTCAGCAAGAAAGCCGGTTAAATGTAGCGGACAACAGTGGTGCCAAAGAGGTGCTTTGTATCCGTGTGCTCGGCAACAGCGGTCAGCGTTATGCCAGGATAGGCGATAAGATTGTTGTAACGGTAAAAGATGCCTTACCCCAGGGTGGTATCAAAAAAGGAACAGTAGCAAAGGCTGTGATCGTTCGTACCACCAACAAGCTGCGCCGGAAAGACGGTTCATATATCCGGTTTGACGACAATGCAGTGGTTATTCTGAACCAGTCTGATGAGCCCCGTGGTACCCGTATTTTCGGACCAGTGGCCAGGGAATTGCGTGACAAAGGTTATATGAAGATTATTTCATTGGCGCCGGAGGTTCTGTAGAGACAAGGCATGCCTTGTCTCCTGATGAACAAAGAACAGGAAGATGAAGAGTTCGCCGGTTGGCGGAACGAAGATGATCAGGGAACAGAAGCCTGGTAAAAAATAAAAAAGATTGAGGAGATTGCTTCGGCTTCGCCTCGCAAATAAAAGAAAATGAAAGCAAGATTTAAACCCAAGTACAACATCCGTAAAGGAGACAATGTGGTGGTTATCACAGGTGATGATAAAGATCTGTCAAAGCCCCGTGTAGTAAGGGAAGTATTGGTGGATGATGCAAAAGTTATTGTAGAAGGAGTGAACATCATTACCAAGCATACTAAACCATCTGCACAGAACACCAAAGGCGGGATTGTAAAAAAGGAAGCTCCGATCCACATCAGCAATGTGATGCTTTGGGATGCTGCTCAAAAAGCAGGCGCCAGGGTGACCCGTGTAAGAAAGGAAGGAAAAACAGACAGAGTGTTTAAAACAAAGAAAACTCAGGGAGGTAAAAAATAATGAGTACAAAAACATATACCCCGAGACTGGCAGATAAGTACAAAAAAGACGTTGTACCTGCTTTAGTTAAAAAATTCGGCTATGATTCAGTAATGCAGGCTCCGAAACTGGAGAAGATCTGCCTGAACCGCGGTGTGAATGGTGCCGTTACTGACAAGAAATTAGTTGATATAGCTTTGGATGAGCTGACAACTATCGCTGGTCAGAAAGCAGTGGCCACGATGTCTAAAAAGGACATCTCTAACTTCAAGCTGCGTAAGAACATGCCGATCGGTGCAAGAGTAACGCTGCGTGGTGAAAAGATGTATGAATTCCTGGATCGTCTGATCGCAGTCGCTTTACCCCGTGTACGTGACTTCAAAGGAGTGAATGAAAAAGCATTTGATGGTCGTGGTAACTATACACTGGGTGTAACAGAGCAGATCATTTTCCCGGAGATCGATATTGACAAGGTGAACAAGATCACCGGTATGGACATCACATTCGTTACCACTGCAAATACTGATGAAGAAGCGTATGAATTACTGAAAGAACTCGGTATGCCTTTCAAGAATGCAGCAAAAACAAGCGATAACTAAATAAAAAATAGCAAATCCCAAATCCATCAGGGAAGTACCGGACTGGAATTTGGAATTTTAAAACTGGAATTTAAATTTTATGGCAAAAACATCAATAAAAGCCAGGCAAAAAAAGAGAGAGAAGATGGTTGCCCAGCATGCAGTAAAAAGAGCAGAGCTGAAAAAAGCAGGCGACTGGAAAGCTCTCGATGAACTTCCGAGGAATTCTTCCAGGGTTCGCTTAAAGAACCGCTGCCAGATCACCGGTCGTCCAAGAGGTTATGTCCGTTATTTCGGTCTTTCCAGGATCATGGTTAGAGATATGGCATTGAATGGAAAGATCCCGGGATTGAAAAAAGCAAGTTGGTAAAATAGCAATAGCCAATGGTAATGGTGAAGAAAGCCATCACCTGGCACAGAAACAAATTTTAAAATTAAACTATCCAATTATCCCGGCTATAAACGTCGGGACGTAGGAGGGCAAAAATATGGTAACAGATCCTATAGCAGATTTCTTGACCAGAATTCGTAACGCACAAATGGCTGGTCATCGTGTGGTTGACATTCCTGCTTCTAATTTAAAGAAGCGTATGACAGAGATACTGTACAACCAGGGTTATATCCTGAAGTACAAGTTTGAGGATGATAGTAAGCAAGGCGTTATTAAGATCGCCCTGAAGTATGATCCATCCACCAAGCAGCCGGCTATCCAAAGTATGGAACGTGTCAGCCGTCCGGGTCTGCGCCAGTATTCCAGGCCGGCAGATTTTCGCCGGGTGAAGAATGGTTTGGGCGTTGCAATCCTGTCCACTTCAAAAGGTGTGATGACAGATAAAGAAGCAAAAGCACAGAATGTAGGTGGTGAAGTGTTGTGTTATATCTATTAATTGAATACGTTACTGATACATTAAGCTGAAACTATACTAAGCTGACCGGTCAGTAATTAATAACTAAAAGAAAAATAAGAAATTATGTCTCGTATAGGAAAAAAACCGGTAGTTGCTCCCAATGGTGTTACCATTTCTGTGGGTAAGGATAATGTGGTTACTGTAAAAGGTCCCAAAGGAGAATTGAAGCAACCTATTGACCGTGATATTACCGTGGAAGTGAAAGATGGCCAGATAACTTTTGCCCGTCCTACCGACCAGATCCGTCATCGTGCCATGCATGGCTTGTACCGTTCTTTAATTTCCAACCTGGTAAAGGGAGTTACAGAAGGATACCAAAGGAAACTGGAATTGATTGGTGTGGGTTTTAAAGCTGCCAGCCAGGGAAACGTTCTTGACCTTGCATTGGGATATTCACACAATATCATTTTTGAAATTCCTAAAGAATTGAAGGTGGCAACCGCACAGGAAAAAGGGCAGAACCCTATCATTACTTTAGAAGGTATTGACAAGCAACTGATCGGCCAGGTAGCTGCCAAATTGCGGAGCCTGCGTAAGCCAGAGCCTTACAAAGGAAAGGGTGTACGTTATGTTGGTGAAGTGGTGCGTAAGAAAGCTGGTAAAGCGGCTGGTAAATAAAAAGTGTGGGAATGTGATAAATGTGCTAATGTGGAAATTAGTACAGACTACAAGGATGTATTTCATTTTCACATTTCCATATTCTCAAATTTTCACATTATCTCCCTGGCAGAATCAGGGAACTAAAAATAGAAAGAGATGAACTTAAAAGTTAAATCACAGAGACGACAGAATATCCGTTACCGCATTCGCCGGAAGATCGGAGAAGGTACTGCTCAAAAGCCAAGATTGTCTGTATTCAGAAGCAATACGGATATCTATGTTCAGTTGATTGATGATACCAAAGGCCAGACACTGGCTGCTGTTTCTTCAAAAGATAAAGATATTCAGGCGCAAAAGGCGAATAAGGTAGATAAAAGCAAAATGGTAGGAGCGGCTATCGCCAGAAAAGCGATTGAGTTAGGAATCAACGATGTAACTTTTGACCGTGGTGGCTACCTCTATCATGGCCGTGTGAAATCAGTAGCAGACGGAGCCCGGGAAGGCGGATTGAAGTTTTAAATTGGGAAAAATGCAATTGGGAAATTTCCTGAGTAAGCAAGTATCCTGAAAAATAATTAAGATAATAATCGGTGAGGGCGATTTCCGAATTTCCCAATCCAAAATTTCAAAATAGAAACATGTCAAAGTTTAACGTAAACAAGGTAAAAGCCGGTGACCTGGAACTGAAAGATAAAGTGGTTGCCATCAACCGGGTGGTAAAAACTACCAAAGGCGGCCGTGCCTTTAGTTTCTCTGCTCTGGTAGTTGTTGGTAATGAAAACGGAGTGGTAGGACATGGTTTGGGTAAAGCCAAAGAGGTGCAGGAAGCCATCACTAAAGGAATTGAAGATGCCAAGAAGAACCTGATCAAAGTTCCGGTTATGAAAGGCACTATTCCTCATGATCAGTGGGCAAAGGAAGGCGCTGCAAAAGTATTGATCAAACCAGCTGCGCATGGTACCGGTGTAATAGCCGGAGGTTCTATGCGTGCCGTTCTGGAAGCAGCAGGTATTACCGACGTACTGGCAAAATCATTAGGATCTGCTAATCCGCACAACGTGGTGAAAGCAACCTTTAAAGCATTGGCCTTGTTACGTGAGCCGATCCATGTTGCCAAGACCCGTACACTTGGTTTGAAGAAAGTTTTCAACGGTTAGTTAAACAGTTTGATGTTTAATGTTTAAAGCTTAAAATGCTGATATTAAACCTTAGACCTTGAACTTTAAACAAATAAAAATGAAAAAAATCAAAATCACATTGGTAAAAAGCCCGATAGACCGGCCGGAACGTCAGAAGTTGACATTGCAGGCACTGGGTTTGAATAAGACCAATGCCACTAAAGAGGTAGAGGCCACTCCACAGATATTGGGAATGGTCCGCAAAGTAACACACCTGGTAACAGTGGAAGAACTGGCGTAATTTGTAAATATGAAAATGTGATGAATGTGAAAATTAGTGTACTTCATTTACACATTTCCACACTTGCACATTTTCTCATTAATAAAAGCGAGGGGTGATTCCCCGTCGAGTAAAAAATCAACAACGATGAAACTACATGAATTAAGACCTGCAAAAGGCGCTACACACAAAGACAAAAGAGTTGGCCGCGGTGATGGTTCAGGACATGGTGGAACTGCCGGAAAAGGTACAAAGGGTGGTCAAAGCCGTGCCGGTTATAAAAGCAAAATGGCTCACGAAGGTGGCCAGATGCCAATTCAGCGCCGTCTTCCAAAGCGTGGATTTAAAAATCCGCACCGGGTGGAATACAAAGTACTCAACCTGGGACAAGTGGAACAACTGGCTGAGAAATATGGTATCAGGGAATTTTCTCCGGAAAACCTTTATATAAATGGATTGATCAATCAAACCGACAGGATCAAGATACTGGGAAATGGTGAGCTGAAAGGTAAATTCACTTTTAAAGTGAATGCAGTAAGTGAAAAAGCTAAGGCAGCTATTGAAGCAGCCGGCGGGTCGGTGGAAATAGTAAAGTAATTTCGCTAAATTGCAACGACGCATGGTGAATGCGTCTTTTATGTTTTAAGTGCTTTAAATTTTTTGAATCCCCGTGAAGAAATTAATACAGACACTGAAGAATATCTGGAGCATCGAAGAGTTGCGCAGCAAGATATTGTTTACTATCATGATGATCGCTATCTATCGTGTAGGTTCTCATATCGTTTTGCCAGGTATCAATCCCAATGCAATGCAGGCCGGTGCGGAAAGCAATACCGGTATCCTTGGCCTGATTGATGCTTTTTCCGGCGGTGCCTTTAACAACGCATCCATCTTTGCATTAGGTATCATGCCTTATATCTCTGCGTCTATCTTTATGCAGCTAATGACAGTGCTGGTGCCCCGCTTTCAAAAAATGCAAAAGGATGGAGAAAGCGGACGCAAGAAAATAAACCAATACACCCGCTACCTTACTGTGGGTGTTACCATATTACAGGCTTCTGCTTATGTAAGCTACCTGAGAAGTATTTTGTCCAGTGGTGGTATGATGGCAGGATTTTCTCCGGCCAACTTCTGGTTTACCACTGTGGTGGTACTTACTGCAGGTACTTTGTTTGTAATGTGGATGGGTGAAAAGATAACGGATAAAGGATTGGGTAATGGTACATCCCTCATCATTATGATCGGGATCGTGGCCCGTCTTCCGCAAAACTTCCTGCAGGAACTGAGTGCCAAATCTGTTCGTAATGGCCAGATACTGGTTTTCATTGTGGAGATCGCAATTCTTATCGCCATCATCATGGGTTGTATCCTTTTGATACAAGGTGTACGAAAAGTTCCGGTAAACTACGCCAAACAGATAGTTGGGAACAGGCAATTTGGTGGTGCCCGCCAGTTTTTACCTTTAAAGGTGAACAGTGCCGGTGTAATGCCGATCATCTTTGCCCAGGCGATCATCTTTATACCAACCATCTTTTCCAACTTCCAGACATCTGGCAAAAGCGGTTTTTTTGCAGCACTTACCGACCATAGTAATATCTGGTATATGCTTATTTATTCAATAGTGGTTATAGGATTCACCTTCTTATATACCGCATTGATATTTAATCCCAAGCAGATCGCTGATAACCTGAAGCAGAACAACGGGTTTATTCCGGGTGTAAAACCGGGTCAGCCGACAGCTGATTATATTGGTGCCATCATGGATAAGATCACTTTTCCAGGGGCCGTACTGCTGGCTTTTGTAGGTATCCTTCCGGGTATCGCACAACGGATGGGCGTAACACAACAGTTCTCCACCTTCTTTGGTGGTACCTCTTTGCTGATCATGGTAGGTGTAATTCTCGATACCTTACAGCAGATAGAGACGCAGCTATTGATGCGGCAGTACGACGGATTGATGAAGAGTGGACGGATACAGGGCCGGCAGACAACCTCTGCAGTTCAAATGTAAAAACACGAGTCGCAATAACAGACCCGGTAAGCATTACTTGCCGGGTCTTATTTTTTCAGGATATTTGCAGTTTATGATCATTCTCAAAACAAATGAGCAGGTGGAAATGATGCGGCAAAGTGCTTTGCTGGTAAGCAAGACACTGACCGAAGTGGCGGGAACATTAAAACCCGGCATCACCACTTTGTCTATTGATGAAATGATCGGCGAATTTGTACGTGACCATAATGCGGTACCTTCTTTTTTAAATTATAACGGGTATCCATTCAATTCCTGCATTTCGGTAAACGATGTAGTGGTGCACGGATTTCCGGGGAAATATGAGCTGAGGGAAGGTGATATTGTTTCTATTGATATCGGTGTGATATTAAATAACTGGCATGGCGATCATGCGTACACATTTGCAATAGGCGATCCGGGCAGTGAAGTAATGAAACTCATCCGTGTAACAAAGGAATCCTTGTATAAGGGAATTGAAAAAGCAATAACCGGCAACCGGACGGGCGATATCGCATTTGCTATACAGGAGCATACAGAAAAGAAACATGGGTATGGTGTGGTGCGGGAACTGGTGGGGCATGGGCTGGGAAAAAACCTGCATGAAGATCCGCAGGTGCCTAACTATGGCAAGCGGGGCAGCGGAGTCAAGTTAAAGGAAGGATTAGTACTGGCTATCGAGCCAATGATCAATATGGGCAGGAAAGAAGTGTACACAGAGACTGATGGCTGGACCGTACGCACAAAAGATGGCAAACCATCTGTGCATTTTGAGCATGATGTATGTGTGCGCAAAGACAAGGCCGATATCCTGTCGGACTATAGTATTATTGAGAAAGCTGAAATGGCTAATACCAATTTATTTACACTGGAGCCGGAACCTTCCGTTGCCGGACAGGAGATCCATTAAAGGATCCGGTATTTTAATTCCACCCTGGGGTCTTTCCATATTTCCTGCGGGCTGATATAGGTGTCGTTGAAAGGAAAGATCACTCCGGCTTTTGCAAAAGCATCCCGCACTAATTCTGAACAGATATAACTTTTATTCTTTTCCCTTTTGCCGATACGGAAGAGGATGCGTGTCATGATGCGGATGATCTCCCAGTTATCATAAGGCCGTGTCAGTTCATCCAGTCCGAAGCTGATGGCTTTATTCAACTTTTCTTTTTCCAGCTCAAAATTCAGTTTGGCTAAAACCACCTGGCCTTTGTAAGGACGGCGTTTGCCTTTATAATCCCGAATATAACTTGATAAAGGGATCAGCCGGATACCTACACGGGGTTCCGCTTCGAGTATCATTACACGGCCCAGTTCATAATCTTTGTAAACGATAGCCACATGGCTCCAGGCACTTTTGGTTAACCGCTGAATGATACCCGAAAAGGTATAACTCCCGGAGCTGAAGAAAATATGCCCGGTCCTTAAATGTTCCCGGACCTTTTCATACGGGATAACCGGTAGCTCTTTGATCTGTTTTTTTGTGATCTGTGTTGCCATGCTGTAACGAACTTAATAAAATATAGTCGTTCTTTGAAGTAAAATTTTAATGTGTCAAAACATTTAGTTGTGATCGGAGGCGGGGCGGCTGGTTTTTTTTGTGCCGTGAATGCCGCAAAAATGAATCCGCACCTGAAAGTGACCCTTGTGGAAAAAACCGGTAAGCTTTTATCCAAAGTAAAAGTAAGTGGCGGAGGCCGTTGCAATGTAACACATGCCTGTTTTGATATTGCAGCAATGAGTAAAAAATATCCAAGAGGGGGCAACTTTGTAAAGAAAGCGTTTCACCAGTTCTTTACCACCGATACGATAAAATGGTTTGAAGAACGGGGAGTACAACTAAAAGAGGAAGCAGACGGCAGAATGTTTCCTGTCACAGATGCTTCTCAAACAATTATTGATTGCCTGCTGAATGAAGCGGGGCTGTATGGCGTGGAGATACTGATGAATACAGAAGTGAAAAGAATTCGTATTGAGTCAACGCAATTTCACATTCAGTTTTCAAATAAGAAGGAATTGCCGGCAGATCTTGTCTGCGTTGCCAGCGGTGGCTATGCAAAATCATTCCTGTTTGAATGGCTGACGGAGCTGGGGCATACTTTTGAAGAGCCAGTTCCATCCTTATTCACTTTCAACCTGCCGGGGCATCCTATCAGGGAGCTGATGGGTGTAAGTGTGGAGCATGCAAGGGTAAAGATCATGGGTAGTAAACTGGAACAGGAGGGTCCCTTGCTTATCACCCATTGGGGATTAAGCGGCCCGGCGGTATTGAAGCTCAGTGCATGGGGTGCCAGGGAAATAGCAGTAATGAACTATGCGTTTAAGATCATGGTGAACTGGTTGCCGGAGTATAATGAACAGCAATTGGCAGAAAGGTTTCAAGTTCTGCGGTTTGAGATCGCCACACAAAAAGTGGGAACAAAGAATTCATTTGGCTTGCCGCAACGTTTGTGGGAATTCTTATTGAGTTATTCTGGTATTAATAAGGAAATGCGCTGGGCAGATCTGCCGGCAAAAGAAGCAAACAGGCTGATCAGAAATGTGTGCAACTGTGAATTTGAAGTAAAAGGAAAGACCACGTTTAAAGAAGAATTTGTAACAGCCGGTGGCATCAAACTAAATGAAATAGATGCCAATACCATGATGAGTAAAAAAGTGCCGGGCCTTTTCTTTGCCGGGGAGGTATTGGATGTGGATGGAGTGACGGGCGGGTTCAATTTTCAGCATGCGTGGACAAGCGGGTTTATTGCTGCAGCAGCGATTGCATCCGCTACCGCTGATCAGGCATCTGTCTGAGATTTCAGCTGAACATAGGACCATGCGGTAAAAGGAATGATGAGCAGTAATGATATTACCCACCAGCTATTGATAAATAAGAAGGTTGATAGAATGATCAAAATAACATACACAGGATAGAGGAATATCAGGATGCCTGTCATAACAGAATCATAATGGTCATTGTCAAAGGTCTTTTTTTCTACCATTTTTTTTAATGGCCAGTAAAGAGGGGTGTGCAGCAGCCAGCCTGCTAAAGCAGGAATGGCTAAAAAAACTTTAGTTACAAAAGATGGCTTTCGTTCCAATAATTCTTTTCGCCTGGTGGTATCATCTTTAGCAATTTCAAACACCAGTTCACTTAATTCATTTTGCAACCGGTTGTTGAATGCCTGGTGTGCCAATCCATCCGAGGTGGAAAGCGGGATATCTTTTTTTTGTATCAGCTCTCCGAAATTGAGGAAGATGTTTTTACCAAATCTTTTGAATGAACTATAGTTGATACCTATCGGTACTACTGTAAGGGGAATGTTTTCTTCCCATGCTTTTATAGCCAGTCGTGCTGTTCCTTTCTTTAGCGGCCGGAGGTGCCATTCATTGATACATTTTCCTTCGCTGAAGATGGTGACGAGGCCATCCTGTTTGAAGATGGAGATGCAGGCGTTGAATGTTTTATAGTTCTCTGACAGGTTTTCCACGCCTTCGCTGGTGCGGTACACGGGTAGTATTTTCAATGCAGTAAGAATGCGGCTGATGCTTTTATTTTTAAAGGCATCACCACGGGCCAGCGACCAGACGGGTTGCTGAAACAGCGTATCCAGAATAACGGAATCCAGGAAGGAATTGGGATGATTGGATGCCAGTAATACCGGGCCTTTTATTTTTAATAGTTCAGGTTTATTGATGATGATCTTTCTGCAGAAAATGCGGATGGCCAGGCGGGCAATGATCTTTAGGAACTGGTACAGCAACAGGAAGTTTTTGTGAATATAGTGAAGAATGGGGAAGAGGTTTGCCTTCCAATAGGGCCCTTTGGGTGGCAAAGGGGAATAATTTGAACTGCAGAGGTGGGGAGACGCAGAGGGAAGGCATTCTGTATTTCTCCCCCATCCCTGACTGCCGTCAGGCAGGTCTGCGCCTTTACGGTTTCAAATATTCATGCAGTTGAAGGGAGCCCTTCGTTTTCCCAGGGTAAACTTGCAAGGGACGCTAAATCAGGGCATTGCAGCTTGGAAAAAAGTGGAAATTCAATGGTTCGGGACCGGGTAGTTACTGAAGTTTTGGCTTATCTTTGCCGCCCCGAAATAATTAAACCCTTCGGGAAACTTTTACATGTTTGAAAACATAATTCGAAAACAATTAAACGCTGATGCACAGGAGTCTGCTTCTGAAGTTACAGAAGTGGCTGCAGCGACAACAACTGCACCTGTGGAGGCGGTAGCTACTGCCCATGATGATTTTGACTGGAACGTTGACAAGCGCAATGTTACCTCTTACACCAAAGAAGAAAAGGAAAAGTACGACCAGGTGTATGACAACACATTCGTACAGCTGAATGATGGGGAACTGATGAAAGGACTGGTAGTTGGTTTGACAAAAACTGACGTGGTGCTTAACATCGGTTTTAAAAGTGATGGTTTGATCTCTCTGAATGAATTCCGTGACCTTCCCAACCTCGCCGTAGGTGATGAAGTGGAAGTGATGATCGTGGAAAAAGAAGACAGGGACGGTCACCTGAACCTGAGCCGCCGCCAGGCCCGCATTACCCGTGCCTGGGAAAGAATTGTGGAAGTACACAAAACGGGTGAGGTTATCACCGGTATTGTTACCTCTAAGACGAAAGGTGGTTTGATCGTGGATGTATTTGGAATGGAAACATTCTTACCTGGTTCACAAATTGATGTGAAGCCGGTAACAGACTATGATCAGTTTGTAGGTAAGACAATGGAATTTAAAGTAGTGAAGATCAACGAGACCATTAAGAATGCCGTTGTATCTCACAAAGCACTTATTGAAAGTGATATCGAAGCTCAAAGAGCAGAGATCATGAGCAAACTGGAGAAAGGACAAGTACTGGAAGGTACAGTGAAGAACATCACTGACTTTGGTGCTTTCATGGACCTGGGCGGCCTGGATGGTCTGCTGTATATTACTGATATTTCCTGGGGCCGTATCTCTCACCCAACTGAAGTACTGAAGCTTGATCAGAAGATCAATGTGGTGGTACTGGATTTTGATGATGAGAAGAAACGTATCAGCCTTGGTCTGAAGCAACTCACGCCGCATCCATGGGATGTACTGGCTGAAAGCATTGCTGAAGGCAACGTGGTAAAAGGTAAAGTAGTGAACATTGAAGACTATGGTGCATTCCTGGAAATTCAACCGGGTGTGGAAGGATTGGTTCACGTTTCTGAGATCACCTGGGCCAACACACCGATCAATGCTAAAGAATTCTTCAAGCTGGGTGATGAGCATGAAGCGAAAGTGGTAACACTGGATAAAGCAAGCCGTAAGATGAGCTTGTCTATCAAACAACTTTCTGCTGATCCCTGGAATGATATCGAAACTAAGTTTGCTGAAGGCAGCCGCCACAGCGGATTGGTGAAGAACATCACTAACTATGGCGTGTTTGTGGAACTGGCTGCCGGTATCGGTGGTATGATCCACATCAGCGACCTTAGCTGGCTGAAGCGTTTCAATCACCCGAGTGAGTACACCAAAGTAGGTTCTACTATTGATGTGATGATACTGGGTATTGATAAAGAAAACCGCAAACTGCAGTTGGGACATAAACAACTGGAAGAAGATCCCTGGAATTCACTTGCAGAAACTTTCGCTATCGGAAGTCTGCATGAAGGAACAGTGAGCCGCAGAGATGACAAGGGTGCTACGGTGCAGTTGTCTTATGGGCTGGAAGGATTTGCGCCTAACCGTCACCTTTCTAAGGAAGATGGTAAGAGCATTGGTGCTGATGAAACAGCCCAGTTCATGGTGATCGAGTTTGACCGCAACGAAAAACGTATCGTTGTTTCTCATACCCGTATCTGGGAGCAGGGTAAAGTAGAAGAAGCAGAAGCTGCTAAAAAAGAACAAAGAGCTGAAGCTGACAATACCCGCAAAGCGGTGAAGAATGTGCAGGCGAAAGTAGAGAAAGCAACCCTGGGTGACCTGGGTGTGCTGGCCGACCTGAAGAAGAAGATGGATGGTGGCGCTGCTGACCAGGCTGCAACTGAAGAAACGAAGCCGGAATAATCCGGTTGATCGTATAGATGTTTTAAAAAAGCTCCGTGTAAAAGCGGGGCTTTTTTTTGAAGTATGGTTGAAGCAGATAGTCGAAAGCCGGGAGGTTGATGTTTTAATAATCGTTTGCGGCTTGAAAATGCAGCTGCCGGGTCGTTTCATTGCTTGAGAGACTGGAACTTTTAAATGATGATAACAGGCACTAATAATCCATAACAGTTATTCGTACTTTAAAATTTAATGATCAGATCTGGCGGCGAAATACATTTTAATCACTCTATGGTTCATACGAAAACAAGAGAGTGGATAGTAATTTTACGTATAAATGTGTAAAAGTCCTAAGGGATGATCTCAAAAAAAGCAGATAAAAACTTGCAAAGCTTAAAAATTGACAATACTTTAGCAGCCCCATCTCCTACAAAAAATCGTGTCCCAATTTTCCTAAAGAATTTCCTCAGACAAGATCCTTCTCCCAGAAGACCAAACAACTAATTCCTGATCAATACCAGGTTAGTTAAACATTTGGCAGGTTGGAACTATTTCCCGCCTAAGAAAACTTATAAATATTTTGAGCATGAAAAAGAATCCACCCGTTCTTCAGGGCAAGGCTATTGTGTCTATTACTGTATTCAGAAAACTTCTTGTACTCAGCATTGCCTTCTTTGTTTCCTTCGCCGCTTTTGCCCACCAGGTCAATACCTACACGGCTGCCTGTAATGCAGGCCCGGTGTACAGCATTGATGCCAACGTTTCTAATGTCAATTCTTCTTCAAATTATGCCTGGCAATACCGGAACGCTTCCAATGTTTGGGTTTGTATCGTTAATGGCAATAACACTATTAACGGGTTTACCTATTCTGTAAGCGGTGCCACTTCTACCGCCACTTTGAATCCCGCACCGCTTGTATTTAACAATCCTAACAGCGGATTGCAGGGATTAGTGATCCGGTGCGTCATTTCAGATGGTGCCGGTGTGAACCCCTGCAACACGCCTGCCGGCAATACCTGGAACTCAGATGCTGCCAGTGTCAATCATACAATCAACGTTACCAGCACTCCTTGTGGAGGAACGGGAACTTGTACCGGCCGTGTAACGGGCGTTTATTTCAACAAACTGGACGGAGGTGCAGACCTGCCGATCACTAACGGCGCTACTTTTACACCTAATCAACTGGCTTCTTTATATAACCTGGAAGCTGCTACCACCGGTGCCGTGGGCAGTGTGAAATTTACCGTAACAGGACCTACCCCCAGCAGTAACACAGAAAACACTGTTCCATACAACTCTCCGACTACGGGAGCCGGCGCATGGACCGGTGATAATGGAAACTACAGCGTAAACTTAAAAACATACAGCGGTGCGGGTGGTACAGGTACTATCTGTCATGATACTACTATTACCTTCATTTTAGCAAATGATTGCAATTGTACTGCCGGAACTGGCAACCTGCTTACCAATGGAAGCTTTGAGAGCGGATCAACCGGCTGGTCTGTAAGTGGCGGAACACTCACCACCGGAACTGGATATGTTATGTGCGGTAGTGCGAATGGTTTCCTTAATCATTCTTCTGGTACCGCAAAAGTCTGGCAGGATGTAACAGGTATTGTTGTTGGATCTAATGTTACAATGAAAGCTTATGCCGGAACACATACCCCGGGTATTTCCTGCAGTCCTAAACTGAGTCTTATTTTCCTTAACGCTTCCAATGGGGTGATTGCTCAAACGGATGCTACTGTGACAAGGGATGTGGATGGTGCGATCAGCTATTTGGAATTATACACGATCAATGCTACTGTTCCTGCAGGTACCGTTAAGGTACGGGTCCAGGGATCGATCGGATGCAATACATTAAAACTGGATGGATTTTGCCTGACATCAGTAATACCGCCCGCTTCAGTAGGCGACCGTGTTTGGAAAGATGATAATGGTAATGGCGTACAGGATGCAGGTGAAGTAGGTGTGGCAGGTATCACACTGGTGCTGCTTAACTCAGCAGGGCAAGTAGTGGGAACAACTACTACTGATGCCAACGGCAACTATTTATTCAGCAACCTGGCCCCTGGTAATTATTCCGTACGGATAACGCCTCCGGCCAATTATACCCTGAGTGCTAAAGATCAGGGTGGCAATGATAATACAGACAGTGATTTTGACCCGGTTAGTTATACTACAGCCTCTTTTACACTGCTGGCTGGTCAAAACCGAACAGATGTGGATGCGGGCCTTATGTTCGCTCAGCCTTTACCGGCAAGCGTAGGCGATCGTGTGTGGTTTGATATCAATGCCAATGGTGTACAGGATACCGGTGAACCCGGTGTATCCAATGTACTGGTGACCTTATATAACAGCAGTAGTGTGGCGGTAAACAGCACCTACACGGATGTGAACGGCAACTACCTGTTCACCAATGTGACACCCGGTAACTATACAGTTGGTGTAAGCCTGCCGCCGGCAATGGTATTCACAGCCAATAACGG
>CAYUCU010000029.1:0-27732 GCA_964443345.1 uncultured Chitinophaga sp. | reverse complement strand
TGCAAAGAAAACGTATAAAGCTAAATTCGCCTTTCAAATTTCTTTGATCCCTCCTTTTGGAGAGGGTTGGGGAGAGGTAAAAATAAAAGCATGAGTAAAACCATCATCACCACCCCGAATGCCCCTGCTCCCATTGGTCCGTATAACCAGGCAATACTTACAGGCAACCAGTTATTTATATCCGGGCAGGTTTGCATTGATCCTGCAACAGGAGACTTAAAGAACAAAGATATACAGGAAGAGACCCACCAGGTGATGCATAACCTGAAAGCCATTCTGCAGGAAGCCGGAATGGACTTTGGAAATGTGGTAAAAACCACCATTTTTATAACGGATATGAACCAGTTTGGTGAAGTGAACCAGGTATATGGTAAATATTTTGAAAGTGATTTTCCAGCCCGGGAAACAGTGCAGGTATCTGCCCTTCCCAAGTTTGTGAACGTGGAGATCAGTATGATTGCGGTAAAAGGCTGATATTATATAAAACAGGCACCTGTTTTTCCCCGGTATTGTTTTCATCTATTTTCTTACATTCGTAACGCCAAACAGAACTGGATTATAAACACTTCAATTTTAATCATGAGAAAAGCTTCTACACTTTTTCTTCTTACACTTTTTTTTGCTTTTTCAATTGCTTCGCTAACCATCGGTTGCGGACATAAAAATCAAAACCCCACCGAAGGGGAGTTTGAAGAAGAGGAAAATGATAAATACGATGGCATGGACCGTGCCATTGCGTATGAAATCGAACAAACAAAAGATCCGGCAACCGGAAAAGTGCCCTGGGAAAAATGGCGTATTGCGATGGAGCAAACGCAGCAGGCAAAACTTTCTTTTGCAGGCAGAACTGAAGCCCTTTCCTGGATAGAAAGAGGACCGAATGGTGACTTTGCCCGGATCAATGGTAATCCCCGTCAGAATGATGACCAGACCTCCGGCAGGATAAGAGCTACCATGGTAGATTCATTAGACCCCACACACAAGACTGTTTTTGTGGGTAGTGTGGCCGGTGGGTTATGGAAAACAACAGATATCACTGTGGCACCTGCAAACTGGGTACTTGTCAATGATTTTCTTGCCAATCTGGCAATTGCAGACATTTGCCAGGACCCCCGTCCCGGATTTCAAAATATAATGTACCTGTGTACCGGAGAATCTTATTTTAATGCCGATGCAGTAAGAGGTGTGGGTGTTTTTAAAAGTGTGGATGGTGGTGCCAACTGGAACTTCCTGCCCAGCACCAGCACCTTTTTGAATGGTACCCGGATCTTGTGCGACCATTTGGGAAATGTATATGTTGGTACAAGAGGCAGCGGCTTACAACGTTCTCTTGACGGAGGCGCTTCCTGGACCAATATCACTCCATCAGGAATAGGAGTTGATGTGTGTGACCTGGAGATCAGTACCACTGGCGGCCCTGCAAGAATGCATGTAACCACTGGTATCTTCAGCACAGCGGGTTATCGCTTTACTGATGTTCCTTCTACTGTTACTTCCGGCGCTGGCTGGACAGCTGCAACAACTCCTTTTACCACTTTTAACCAAAGAACGGAACTGGGAATTAGCGGAGACAATCTGTATGCCTGCCCGGATAATGGCAGTCACCAGGTACCTACTATCTGGCGATCAACCGATGGCGGTGCAAACTGGACAGCAACCGGCACTCAACCTGGCGGTGGTGGCTGGGCCAATGGCCAGGGGTGGTATTCCATATCCTGCGGAATCAATCCTGCAAACCCCAATGAGGTGATCGTTGGCGGACTTGATTGCTATAAATCAACCAACGGAGGCGCTTCATGGGCACAAATATCCCGTTGGGTCGGACCTTCTGCTCTTACATATATCCATGCCGACCAGCATGATATTCAATGGTGGGATGGCGGTTCCAAACTTTTGTTTGCCTGTGATGGTGGTATCCATTATTCCACCAACGGAGGTACTGTTGCATCTGACAGGAACAAAGGTCTTCGCATAAAACAATTCTATTCAGTAGCCATTCACCCTACTGATGTAAATAACTTTATTGCTGGTGCACAGGATAACGGTATGCACCGCCTCAATCATCCAGGTCTGGACAGCTCAATCGAGTTCTATGGTGGCGATGGTATGTTTTGTGCTTTTGACCAGGATGAGCCACAGTTTCAATTTGGAGCAGCCTTTAATAATAATATCAGGAGAACAATAAATGGAGGTGCTAGCTGGGGCAACGTTTCTTTTCCCGGAGGCCGCTTTGTTAGCCCCTGGGATTATGATAATACGGGCAATAAGATTTACTTGTGTTCCGGAAATGGTAATTATATCAGATGGGATAACCCGCAAGGCGGGGCAACTTCTTCTGCCACTATTACAGTAGCTGACTTTGGTGGTATGCAGGTATCAGCCGTTCATGTTTCTCCCTATACTGCTAACCGGGTGTTCTTTGGCACCAGCAATGGTTCCACCAGCCGGTTGGTACGGGCAGATGACGCACATACTGCAACACCTACCACTACTATAATCACCCCTCCGGGATCAGCGGGTTTCTTAAACTGCGTGGTTACCGGTTCTTCAGATCAGAACCTGATCGCCTGTTTTTCAAACTTTGGCGTTACGAGTGTATGGGTATCTACTAACGGAGGCACCACCTGGACTGCCAGCGATGGTAACCTGCCTGATATGCCGGTACGCTGGGCCCTTTTCCATCCTGATACGGATACAAAAGCGTTCATAGCAACAGCCACCGGTGTTTGGGAAACAGACCTGCTGAATGGTGGCTCCACCGTTTGGGCAGCCAATTCTTCTTTCCCGAATGTAAGTACAGATATGATCAAGTACCGCCCAATGGATCGTACCATAGCTGCCGGTACACACGGCAGGGGCGTTTGGACCAGTATCATTCCTCCTCCTTCCGGATTTACATTTGATAACCCTCCACCAACGGTCGGCACTTGTCCCACACCCGCTACGATGGATGTAGTGCTGGGTACAATTTCTAATGGCGGGTTCACTAATACGATCACAGTTTCTTCCAATACGCCACCTGCAGGTACTACGGTAAGCTTTATTCCAAGCTCATCCGTTACACCTGGTAACTCTGTAACGGTTCGCCTGAGCGGAGCCAATACACTGCCAGCCGGTACTTATACTTTAACAATAACCGGAACGGCAAGCGGGGCACCAACGCAAACCAGGGATATCAGCTATGTAATTAATCCTGGCACACCTCCGGCCATTACTGCTCAACCCGTCAACCAAACACTCTGTGCAGGGGGTAATACTTCATTCAGCATTACTTCTGCCACAGCCACCAGTTTCCAATGGCACCTGAGTACTGATGGAGGTGCAACCTATAACCCTGTCGCCAACGGCGGTGTATATAGCGGTGCAACAACTGCCACATTAAGCCTTACAGGTGTTACTGCTGGAATGAATAATAACCGTTATCGTTGTGTTGCGTCCACGTTGTGCGGAAGCACTACTTCCAGTGCAGCCATCCTTACGGTAAATGCACCTGCGGCTATTACCAGCCAGCCGGCAAGTGTCTCATTATGTACCGGCGCCAACCATACCTTTACTGTTGGTACTACAGGTACTTCACTTACTTATCAGTGGTATCTGAGTACAGATGGCGGAGGCACCTTTAATATACTTCCCAATGGTGGCGTTTATTCAGGGGCCACTACTGCCAGCTTAACCATAACGGGTATTACAGCGGGTCTTAATAATAATCAATACCGTTGTGAGATCACAGGCATTTGTCCTCCATCACCATTAACATCCAATGCAGCTACCCTTACAGTAGCCACTACATTGAATATTACCGGGCAGCCGGCAGATGTAACGATCTGCGAAGGCGCCAATACCAGCTTTACAGTAGCAGCAGCCGGTGCGGGTACCTATCAATGGCAGCTGAGTACTGATGGTGGTGTTACCTATAATAACGTTACCAATGGTGGCGTATATGGCGGTGCCACTGGTGATACATTAACGATCACAGGAGCAACGGCATCAATGAGTAATAACAGGTACCGTTGCAATCTTACCAGCGGATGCGGAAATGCCACATCCAATGCAGCAGTGCTTACTGTGAATACGCTTCCGGCACTTACCTCCAACCCGTCAAACGCTACTGTTTGTACCGGTACGAACCATACATTCAGTGTTAGCGCTACCGGAACAGGTATCGGTTACCAATGGCAACTGAGTACTGATGGCGGCGTCACATATAATAATGTAACCAACGGTGGTGTATATTCAGGGGCAACAACTTCCAGCCTGACCATCACGGGTGTTGTTATCGGATTGAACAATAACAGGTATCGCTGCGTGGTAACAGGCACTTGTGCACCTGCGGCCACATCAACCGGCGCTATTCTCACCGTGTTGACAGCCGTTACTATTACCAGCAATCCTGTTAACCAGACCATTTGTGAGGCAACTAATACCTCCTTCACCGTTGTAGCGGTGGGTACAGGATTTCAATGGCAGGTAAGCACTGATGGCGGTACTACTTTCACCAACGTTGCCAACGGTGGTGTTTACAGCGGTGCCACTACAGCTACCTTAACACTTACAGGTGTGCCACCAACATTTAATAACTATCGCTACAGGGTGGTGGTCACAAATGGCTCTTGTACGCCGGGTACTTCCACCGCAGCTATTCTGACGGTAAATACATTCCCGATCATTGTTACCGCTCCGCAAAACGCAACGATCTGTGAAGGTGGCAGCCCCACATTCAGCGTTGCTGCCACTACAGCAGTGGGTGTGCTTACATATCAATGGCAGGTAAGTACAGACGGTGGTACTACCTATACCAATATAGCTGGTGCTACTGCAGCCAGCTTTGCACAAACAGCTGTTCCTTTGGGTCAGAATGGTTACCGCTTCCGGGTTATTGTAACAGCAGGTTGCGGATCTGTTACTACATCAGCTGCTATACTGACTGTAAATGCACTGCCGGTGATCACTTTCACCTTACCATATGTGATCTGCCTGTCTGATCCGTCACTTACACTTAGTGCCACACCTGCCGGTGGAGCATTCAGCGGACCAGGCGTGTCGGCCGGATTGTTTAATCCATCACTTGCCGGATTGGGACAAAAAACCATTTTGTACACAGCGAGCAATGCAGGATGCGTATCTGCTGTATCCAGGTCGATACAGGTAAATGAATGTGGTGAACGTCACCTGACACTCGAGCAATTTGGTGCTACCGTAATTTACCCAAGCCCGAATAACGGACGGTTCAGTATCCGTATGCAAACTGACCTGTACACCAAACTCGGAATGAAAGTGTACAACAGTATGGGTGGAATGGTACGATCCGAAACCTTTACCGGTATCGGGTACGGAAGTATCATACCTGTTGATCTTTCTAATGTACCAGGTGGAACGTATCACCTGTTCCTGTACAATGATGAAAGAGGAGGTGTTTCGAAGAAAGGAGCAAGTATTGTAATTTATAAAGACTAAACACGAATAGTTTATTTCAAAACCCGTTCTGCCGCCAGCAGAACGGGTTTTTTGTTTGAGCAATCACACTTATTTTTTTGAGTGAAACACAATTAAACACAGGAAGAATCTGTATGATCTTTGTTTATGAAATTGGCCTAAATTGTATCAGAAAGTAATACATGAGAAAACTGCTGCGGTTCATATTACTAAAACCGGTTTTGTGGGCCGCCAAAAAATTTTCTTCCAAACCCAACAGGGAAAAAATATTTGAGGCTTTGTCAAGGCTGGTTGATACGATCCTGAAAGAACCGGGAAAGAAAGGACCGGTTATTCCCTTTGATCCACAAACAGACAAGTTCATCATCTTCTCCGACCAGCATAAGGGTCGTCGCAATGGTGCTGATGATTTTATACAGGCCGAACCCAACTACCTGGCGGCGCTTGACCATTACAATGAACAGGATTACTTCTTTATCAACCTTGGCGACAGTGAAGAACTATGGGAAAATAACCTTTGGCAGGTGAGAAGGAAAAACAAGGCCACATTTGAAGCGGAAAAGAAATTCCTGGTAAAGAAAAAACATATAAAAGTATTCGGCAATCACGACCTGTTTTGGGACAATGATCCATTTGCCTGGTTACAATTAAGGAGCATCTTCAAAGAGAAAGTAAAAGTGTATGAAGGAGTGGTGTTGCAGTCGGTAATCAGTGGTCGTGAGTCGATAGTAAAAAGCCAGGAACCCCGTGCATTGACTACTGAATCTCGACTACCAACTAAAGACTGCTCTCTTACTATTTTCCTCACCCATGGTCACCAGGGAGATGCGCAAAGTGATGGCAACTGGTTTAGTAAATTTTTTGTAGCTAAGATATGGGCGCCACTACAGGCATTGCTCCGCCTCAATCCTAATACACCTGCCTATGATGCTGAAAAGAAAACGCTGCACAACCATATCATGTATGAATGGTCGGCTGCACAAAAAAATATGTTGCTGATAACCGGTCACACCCACCAACCTGTATTTGAGTCGCTGACACACCTGGAACGGTTATACAAACAATTTCAATTGGCTGAAAAAGAGCAAAACAAAGAACAACTAACCAGCCTGCTGGATGAAATTAAAAAAAGAGAAAAGGAATTCACGGCAGTATCAGTGGACTATATGAATATGAAACCTTTTTATTTCAATACCGGCTGCTGTTGTTTCAGCGATGGTGATATTACCGGGATAGAAATATCTGGCGGATATATCCGGCTGATAAAATGGTCGCTGATAAAAGGAAAAAGCGAAAGAATTGAGCTACAGAAGCTATTGTTGAAGGATTTGGTGAGATAGGAAAGAGAATAGCCGCTAATTAAAAGCCCCCGCATTACACGGGGGCTTTTTCTGGTATTCTTAAAATCCTTTTTTCTTCCAGGTATTATTCTCCCTGTTCCATTCGGGAAGTTTTTTGTCGGGATCCAGTATCACATCTGATATTTCACTGGTGGTGGGAACGCTGAATGTCCATTCCGCTCCCCGCTGCCATACTTCCACCGGCAGGTCGATCTTATGTTCTTTGCCGTTGGCTTCTTTTACCAATACGGTAACGGGCATTATCATTTTATCCAATGCCTCAATTGTTATGGCGGAGCCGTTCTCCGGTTTTTCGTCTTTATAGCTTACTTCTTTTACGGCCAGGTCCAGCTTCCAGGTGTTCAGTACCCAGGCCCGCCAAAACCAGCCAAGGTCTTCACCGGAAACATTCTCCATCGTATGAAAGAAATCCCATGGCGTGGGATGCTTGAATGCCCAGCGGCTGACATACTCCCGGAAGGCGGCTTCAAACCGTTCTTTACCCAATACGGCATCCCGAAGGGCTGTGAGCATTTGCGACGGTTTCAAATAAGCGGCTATTCCCAGGTTGCTTTGTTGAATGGCGTCAGGAATATTATATAAGCCATCCATATTTTCGCCAAATACATATTTCACCATGCCCGGATCATTCGGCTCACCAAAAAAACTGGCATCTTTAAATTCACCTTTATTAAAGGCTGCAGTAGATCCGTCATTGATAAACGTATTAAAGCCTTCATCCATCCATGCATATTTTCTTTCGTTGCTGCCAACGATCATGGGAAACCAGGTGTGGCCAAACTCATGATCGGTAACACCCCAAAGGTCACCGCCGGAAGAACCTGCACTGCAGAATACAATGCCGGGATATTCCATTCCGCCTACAATACCACCCACATTGGTAGCAGATGGGTATGGAAATTCAAACCATTTTGCGGAGTAAAACTCAATACTGGCTTTTGTAAATTCTGTAGAACGCTGCCAGCCATTTTTTACAATGCTTTCGGCAGGGTAAGCACTGATGGCCATACATTTCTTACCGCTGGGTAAATTTATTTTAGCTGCATCCTGCACAAAAGCTTTGGATGCCGCCCATGCCACATCTCTTGTGTTGGCTATTTTAAAATTCCAGGTAGTGCTGGCCGTTTTAGGTCTTGATGCAGGGTCTTTTACTTCCCGGGCACTGCGGATCATCACTGTGTTATCGCTGTTCTTTGCAGCATCCCATCTTTTTAATTGTTCTGCCGTATAGCAGTCTTGCGGGTTTTGCAATTCTCCGGAGCCCACCACTATCAGGTTTGACGGGGCCGTAACAGAGAAATCAATATCTCCGTATTCCAGGTAAAACTCTCCGGCACCTACATACGGAAGCGTATTCCATCCTTGTATATCATCATACACTGCCAGTCGGGGAAACCATTGCGCCACCTCATACACAATTCCGTTTTTGGATTGTAATCTTCCCATACGGTCTGTTCCATATTCAGGAATCGTAAATTCAAACTGGATAGAAAGTTTCACTTTCCCACCGGATGATCTCAGGGCTTCCTGCAACCACACCTGCATCCTGGTATCGGTGGTGATATATTTTGGTGTAAAGGTGTTGCCGTTATATTCAACAGAAATAGATTTGATCACATCCCCTTCGGTAAAATTGGCATTTGCCCAGCGGCCACCGGTTTCTGTAGTGGTGGAAGAGCCACGGGAATTTTTCTTATAGATATTCTGATCGAGTTGCAGCCAGAGGAATTTTAAATTATCAGGGCTGTTGTTGGTGTAAAAGATCGTTACATCACCGCTTACCATGTGTTTGGCGGTATCAAGGGAGCAAGTGATCTTGTAATCGGCCCGGTTTTGCCAATATTTGGGACCGGGTTCACCACTGGCACTGCGATAGTCATTACCGGGATAAGGATAGAATTGCGGATTAAAGGCTTCTTTATGATCGTAAGTGGATTGGGCAAATAAACCGATGAACATAAATGCGCCGACAATGCTCAGGACTAATTTCTTCATAAAGCGATTTTATTTAAAGTCTGAAAGATAGGTCAAAAGGCTGCAAGTGGGATACCGCTGAAAGGGTATTTGCATTCCTTTATGGAAATTATACAAAGGGTTCCCACAAACCTGCCTGTCGGCATACAGGGCCGCAAGGGCACAAAGGTTTTTCCCTAAGACCCAGTGAACACAGCGCCTCCTGTGTGCCAACAATCCTTTTTTCTCTTTCCCTCTGTGCGAGAAAATACATATCGCCCGGAGAATAAAGAGAGAAAGAGAATTGCTTCGCAATTAATCCTCTTTTCCTCCTTTTCTTTTTTAACCTCTTAGCTCTGTATTAAATGAAAAGTGCTTCGGCCGTCTCTACCGATTCGGGCTTACCCACATCCACCAGCTTATCACCTGAATGATCGTAGCCTATTATAAGATGATCAGCTGCCAGTTTCAGGTATACATCTATCAATGAGAACTTGCCACGGAAACCAGCTTCTTCCATCAGCCGGAAAATATCGTATTCAAACACTACGACACAGCTGTATGCTTTTGCAATAAGGGCCTTGCTGGTTTTTCCAGGCACGGGAATTTTTTCGTCTCCGGTGTTGTTGTTTTTCCAGCCGCAGAGCCGGTTGTTTTCATCAAATAAAAGGTAGCGGGAAGATTGGCGATCAGTAACGCCAAAAGTGATCAGCGCTTTTTTTTCTTCATGAAAAGTCAGCAGTTTGCTGATATCGAGGTCGGTGAGTATGTCAACATTGCAGGAGATGAACCGTTCACCGGGATTAAAGAGCTCTTTTGCATTTAGTAAGCCACCACCTGTTTCCAGTAATACCTCCCGTTCATCACTTACCAGCACATTGCTGCCCCAGCCATCATTTTCTACAATAGCTTCTTCTATTTGCTCTGCAAAGTGATGAACGTTTACAATAACATCCTTGATACCCTGCTGCTGCAGGTATTCGATGTTTCGTTGCAGCAAGGACTTACCATTCACCATGGCCAATGCTTTGGGATGAGTATCGGTCCAGGGTTTGAATCGTGTGCCGAGCCCGGCACTGAATATCATTGCGATCATTTCTGTTGTTTCACCACATAGGACATAGGCCACATAGTAATACACACATAAGGTGTGACTATGTGAAAGACTATGTTCCTATGTGTCTATGTGGTTCAAAATTTTATTTCTTTTCAGGTAAAGGGTTTTCCCAATTCTTTTCTTCCTGCACGATATGTTTTAATTCAATCTTCACTTTGAATTTGTTTTTCAAATGCCTGGCCATTGCATCAGCCGCATACACACTCCGGTGCTGGCCGCCGGTGCAACCAAAGCTGATCATCAGGCTTTCAAAACCACGCTGTATGTATTCTTCCACTGTAATATCAACAATATCAAACACACTGTTGAGAAACTCCGGCATTTTAGTTTGTTGTTCCAAAAAATCTTTCACTTCCTTATCACGGCCGGTCTTTGTTTTCATACTGTCCACCCTGCCCGGATTTAAAATACCCCGGCAATCGAAAATGAAACCGCCGCCATTACCACTGTCATCTTGTGGAGCCTGGTTGCGATAGGAAAAGCTGTGCACTTTAATTACCAATGGTGTTTGTTCATCGGCCTGTGTTGGGGTAAATTGCTGTATCACTTCATCTGCCACACACATGTCCAGCACTTTTCTGAATTCCGGAACGGAGATACCTATACTTTGATTATTGAAAAAATCCCTCAGGTTCTTTAGCGCCATAGGAATGCTGGTTAAGAACTGGGCTTTGCGTTCAAATAGACCACGGAAGCCATAAGCGCCTAACACCTGTAATAAACGGATCAGTACATATCCATTATACTGGCTGCAAAAGATATTCCTGTCAATGCTTTGTCCAATAATGGTTTCAAAGCTGTTCATATAATCTTCCAGCAGATCATTCTTCCATTTATCCGGCAGGTTGGCCCGGGCTTGCCACAGCATGGAGGCAACATCATATTGCGGGGCGCCTTTCATACCACCCTGGTAATCTATAAAATGAATAGCCTCTCCAACATTCCCTTCATCCGGGGGAGTGACCATTATATTCCGGCTTTGAAAATCCCGGAACATGAAATATTTGTATTCGGTATGTGTGAGGTAATTGCTCAGCGCTTCAAAATCGTCGATCAGTTTTTGCTTGTCGTAGGGTTTGCGCAAGGCATCCAGGAAATAGTATTTAAAATACAACAGGTCGGCCATGATGGCCTGCTTGCCAAATTCTGCATTGGTGAGGCACCGGGAATAATCCAATCCTTCATCACCTTTTACCTGTAAATGGGCCAGTGCGGTTAAACTTTGCTGGAAGAGGTTATAGATCTCTTTTGTAAATCCTTCCGCTTCCAGCCGGTTTAATAAGGAGATATTGCCAAAATCTTCCTGCAGGTAAAACATACTATCATCGCTGACGGCAATAATTTCCGGTACGGCAAGTTGTTTTTCTTTAAAGTGTCGGGAGAAATACACAAAGGTTTCATTCTCTTTTATATTGGCCCCATAGGTGCCAATGACAGAGCCCTTTTCACTATGAAGTCTGAAATAGCGTCTTTCGCTGCCACTTTGAGGAAGGAGGTCAACGGAGGACGGATCTACCCCTTTCCATTTTTTATATAATGCAGTAATTGATTCCACAAGGTGTTGCATGGGGCAAATGTACTTAACGGGGGGCAAATGTCTCGCCCAGAGAAAAAAGAGAGAAAGAGGATGCTTCGCATCTTTTACTCACGCTGAGGGCACAGGGTGTACAGATATATAAAGTGAATACAAGTAAATACAGTTTAACTCCGTGTATTTTCCGGGCCTCTGTATTTCTCTTTATCTCCTTTTGCTCTGGGCGAAAAAAACCTCCGCTAACACTCATTAGCTTTTTAGGGCTAAATTTGCCTATCCTGTTTTTTATGAGTTATACACCAACCAACAAAGTACGAATCGTAACGGCTGCCAGTCTGTTTGACGGACACGATGCGGCTATCAATATCATGCGCCGGATCATGCAGAGCAAAGGCGCCGAGATCATTCACCTGGGACATAACCGGTCGGTGAAAGAGATCGTGGAAACGGCCATTGAAGAAGATGTGCAGGGCATCGCCATCACCAGCTACCAGGGCGGCCATGTGGAGTTTTTTAAATACATGAAAGACCTGCTGGAAGAAAATGGGTGCGGGCATATAAAAATATTCGGCGGGGGCGGCGGTACGATTCTGCCTTCTGAAATAGAAGAGCTGCATCAATACGGCATCACCAGGATCTATAGTCCGGATGATGGTCGGCAGATGGGGCTGGAAGGAATGATAGAAGATGTGATAGAAAAGTCGGGAGCCGGAAGTCAGAAGTCAGAAAGCTGGAATGGAAAACTTCCATTGGATGAGGTAAAAGATGTGCGGCGAATAGCAAGAGTTATCACTCTTGCAGAGGAAGGAAAAGATTACTCTTCTCAATTAAAAGAACTCATTGAACTTTCGGGTTCAAGAACCCCCCTTGGAGGGAAGGGGGGCTCTGCTTCGGGGATTGGGAGGGCACCAGTACTCGGCATCACCGGTACAGGCGGGGCAGGTAAGTCATCGGTGACGGATGAAATTGTACGCCGGTTTCTCAACAATTTTACTGATAAAACGATTGCTGTTATTTCTGTTGATCCATCCAAGAAGAAAACAGGCGGTGCATTGCTTGGAGACCGGATCAGGATGAATGCCATCTCTCATCCTAGGGCCTATATGAGGAGCCTGGCCACCCGGGACGATAATACAGCACTGAGCAGTGCAGTGCAGGATGCCATTGATATTTGCAAAGCAGCAGGATTCGATTTTATTATATTGGAATCTGCCGGTGTTGGGCAAAGTGATGCATCTATCCTTGATTTCTGCGATGTGAGCATGTATGTGATGACACCGGAGTATGGCGCTGCTTCGCAATTGGAAAAGATAAACATGCTGGACTATGCAGACCTGGTCTGCATTAATAAATTTGACAAGGCTGGTGCGCTGGATTCGTTGGCTGATGTAAGAAAGCAATACAAGCGCAATCATCAGTTGTTCACTGCAAAGGATGAAGATCTGCCTATCATCGGTACCATGGCCAGTAAGTTCAATGATGATGGTGTGAACCACTTGTTTGAATTGCTGCTGAAAAAGATCGATGCTAAAACAAAGACCATTTTCGGTAAATACCATTTTGCAGAAACGGCCAAGGTTTCCCAGGCAGTGATCCCGCCAAGCCGGGTGCGCTATTTATCAGAAATATCGGAGAACAACCGTGGCTATGACCAGTTGGTAAAAGACCAGTCATCTATCGCCACTAAATTATATCAACTGCAGGGTGTTTTAAAGACACTAAAAACAGCGGAGTCTAAGGCCCCCTCTCTCAGTAGTGAGGTTGAAATGCTTCTTCAACAACAGATCGCATTCTACACCGATCAACTCACTCCGGTTGCCAAAAAACTCATCACCAACTGGCCGAATAAAATAGCCGAGTACCAGAAAGAATTTTATGAATACACGGTAAGGGATAAAGTGATAAAGCAACCGATGGTTACCAAAAGCCTGAGTGGCACCAAGATTCCAAAGGTAGTGTTGCCAAAATATAAAGACTGGGGCGATATCCTGACCTGGCAGGCGCAGGAAAATGTACCGGGTCATTTCCCTTTTACAGCCGGAGTGTTTCCATTAAAAAGAGAAGGGGAAGACCCTACGAGGATGTTTGCCGGTGAAGGGGGCCCGGAACGAACCAACAGGCGGTTCCATTATGTAAGTGTGGACCAGCCGGCAAAACGGTTATCTACTGCATTCGACAGTGTGACCCTGTATGGAGAAGACCCGGATCATCGTCCTGACATTTATGGCAAAGTAGGCAATAGCGGTGTAAGCATTGCTACTGTGGATGACGCAAAAAAATTATACAGCGGGTTTGATCTCTGCGATCCGAAAACTTCGGTGTCCATGACCATCAATGGCCCGGCACCTATGTTGCTGGCGTTCTTTATGAATGCAGCTATTGACCAGCAATGTGAGAAATGGATTGAAGCGAATGGTAAATGGTCAATGGTGAATGATGTTTTAAAGAAAAAGTATCCTGACGGAAAAATACCGGTTTATCATAATGCTTCCTTTCCGGGAGAGATGCCGCAGGGAAATAATGGACTTGGATTGAAATTATTGGGATTAAGCGGTGATGAAGTATTGCCGGCTGATGCGTATGCTGAATGCAGGCAATATGCATTACAACAGGTGAGGGGTACGGTGCAGGCCGATATTTTAAAAGAAGACCAGGCGCAGAACACTTGTATCTTCTCTACAGAGTTTGCCCTGAAGCTGATGGGTGATGTGCAGGAATATTTTATCAAAGAGAAGGTCAGGAATTTTTATTCTGTTTCCATAAGCGGTTATCATATTGCCGAAGCAGGTGCCAACCCGATCACTCAACTGGCTTTTACCTTATCGAATGGATTTACCTATGTGGAGTATTACCTGAGTCGTGGGATGAATATTGATGATTTTGCTCCCAATCTTTCTTTCTTCTTCAGTAATGGAATGGACCCTGAGTACAGTGTGATCGGCCGTGTGGCCCGCCGCATCTGGGCAAAAGCCATGAAGTATAAATACAAAGCCAACAAACGCAGCCAGATGCTGAAGTATCATATTCAGACATCGGGCAGAAGCCTGCATGCACAGGAAATTGATTTCAATGATATAAGAACTACGCTGCAGGCACTGTATGCCATCTATGATAATTGTAATTCCCTCCATACCAATGCGTATGATGAAGCGATAACCACGCCGACAGAGGAAAGTGTACGGAGGGCTATGGCGATACAATTAATTATTAATAGAGAATTAGGTACTGCCAAAAATGAAAACCCGAACCAGGGTTCTTTCTTGATAGAAGAACTGACCGACCTGGTGGAAGAAGCAGTGCTGGCAGAATTTGACCGCCTTACAGAAAGAGGCGGTGTGCTGGGTGCTATGGAACGGATGTACCAGCGTAATAAAATACAGGAAGAAAGTTTGTTTTATGAACACCAGAAGCATTCAGGCGAGTTACCATTGATCGGGGTGAATACTTTTTTAAATAAGAAAGGCAGCCCCACCATCTTACCTACTGAAGTGATCCGTAGTACCACAGAGGAAAAGGAACAGCAGATACAAAATCTGCAAGCCTTCTGGAAACGGAATGAAACAAAAAGTGAAAAGGAGTTGAACGAGTTAAAGAACGTAGCGATCAATAACGGAAATTTGTTTGCCCGGTTAATGGAGACGGTGAAGTATTGTTCATTGGGTCAGATCACCCGTGCGTTGTATGAAGTGGGCGGGCAATACAGGAGAAATATGTAAAGCAAAGGGGCCTCAAAACAGGAAATAACTAAAAACAACCTTCAGGTGAAGGTTGTTTTCAGGACTGGACATTTGTAGTTCAATTTCTTTACTCAGCGTCAGACACTTTTTTACCGCTGGTATCTATTATGATCCATTTTCCATCTTTCATCACTTTGGCATTTCCGCCATCAAAGGAACCTGCAAAGCCATATTTGAAGGGAATCACTTCTTTGCCATTCTTGTCGATATAGCCCCATTGCCCATTTTTGCTTACTGCTGCAAGGCCTTCGGAGAATTTAGAGGCATTGTCATACACCATTGCGATCAATACCTTTCCGGTCCTGTCAATATATCCATAATTACCACCGGAACTTACGATAGCGATGCTGTCATGAAAAGACATAGCATCAGTATATTGTAACGGAATGACCACTTTGCCGGTACTGTCTATAAAACCCCATTTGCGATCTTGTTTTACAGCCGCCATCCCTTCTGAAAAAGCCATGGCCTCATCATAAATAAGCGGGACGATCAGTTTGCCATCTTTATTTGCAAATCCGTGCTTTTCTCCTTTTCCTACCAGTGATAATCCGCAAACACATTCATCCACATGGTCGTATTGTTTTGTCCATGCCTGTCCGTAACCTGCCATTGAAATCAACACAGCTCCAAGTAAAAAGCTATATTTCATAACAGAAGTTTTAAGGTTAAGTAATGCGTTTCACAAATGGTAAGATAGACTGGTTAACAGGTGAATACTATGATTTGAGGCAGGGGTAAAGGTGATTTTCATTAATTGCGGGGCAAATGGCCCGCAATTGTATTAAGCTGAGCAATGAACCGAACCCTGAACGGAGCGCCGCAAGGGACGATGCCATATGTACTGCTGCTGGCCCCCACACCTGTATTTTCATTATCTTCACACATTCAAAAAATTACAGGAGCACCTGTGTCATAGACTTAATATTGTTGAATTTTGCGTTTTACTGAATTTAATTTTCATCCGAACCTGCTGGAAGGTATTGAAGCCTCTAACTACGAAACCGCCACCCCCGTTCAGGAACAGGTGATTCCCCCGATAATGGCTGGTAAAGATGTGATCGCCTCTGCACAAACAGGTACGGGCAAAACAGCGGCCTTTTTATTGCCCGTGATGAACCGGCTGCTTGAAAACCATGTGGACGGACATGTTGGCGCCCTGATCATCGTTCCCACCCGGGAGCTGGCCATCCAGATATCACAACATATGGAAGGGCTTTCTTATTTCTCTCACCTCAGTTCGATAGCGATATATGGCGGAAACGATGCACAAAGTTTTGTGGCAGAGAAAAAGGCCTTGCAGATGGGCGCCGACATTATTGTATGCACACCAGGCAGAATGATCGCCCATCTAAACATGGGTTATGTGAACCTGAAAGGCTTGCAGTTCCTGGTTTTGGATGAGGCTGACCGAATGCTGGACATGGGCTTCCAGGATGATATCAATAAGATCATTAAAGCATTGCCCGGAAAGCGGCAGAACTTATTATTTTCTGCTACCATGCCGGAGAAGATAAGGCAACTGGCAAAAAAGATTTTACATGAACCGGTGGAGATCAATATCGCTATTTCCAAACCTCCGGAGAAGATCATTCAAAAAGCATTTGTGGTGTATGAACCGCAAAAGCTACCCTTGATAAAAAAACTATTGAAAGAAATACCGTACAAAAATGCATTGATCTTTTGCAGCCGCAAACAGACGGTGAAGCAACTGACGAGAGAGTTGAAGCATGGCGGGATAAATGTGTCTGAAATTCATAGTGACCTGTTGCAGGCGGAGCGGGAAAGCACCCTGAGTGCATTTACAGCAGGCCGCATTCCGGTGCTGGTGGCCACAGATATTTTAAGCCGCGGTATTGATATTGATACTATAGATGTGGTGATCAATTACGATGTGCCGGGTGATGGCGAAGACTATGTGCATCGTATTGGCCGCACGGCCAGGGCTGATGGAGATGGATCTGCATTTACTTTAATTGGTGAAAAAGAACAGAATAAGTTTGCAGCAATAGAACAATTGCTTGGCAAGGAAGTAGAGAAGGCAGAGGTGCCAAAATCATTGGGTGAAGCTCCGCAATATAATCCCAGGCATAGAAGCGGGGGTAGCAGGAAACCTCAGCGACGATTTCATCGTCCATCTCCGGATAGGAGAAAAAGATAATAATGTGTAAATTAGAGGGCGGTTTTGAAAACAAGTAACCATAAAAACAGGTTTATGTATGCGCTGGCATTGTTGCTGGTAAGTGCTGGCTGTGCCGGAAATATAGCAGCAGCAGCCTATGAACCATTATGTTATGCCGCCGACCCTTTAAGCCGAATCGATACTGCCCTGCCTGCAAAAGACACTATTATAGAAGGAATAGCGAAAAAGGATACCTTTTTTGTGGTGACGGAAAAGTACTCGCCCAAAGGGAAATATGCAGCAGCCAACCGCCTCTATTTTGAAATGATCGATTCGATGGTTAACATCATCCGGGAATATCCCCTGCAGGATTCTGCCGGTCTTCCTTATGCTGCTGAATGGGTGGGCACTCCGAATATGGGTTTGCGGCGGCCTAATTATGTTATCATTCATCATACGGCCACTAATAATTGCAGTGAAGCATTAAATGAATTTACCACAGCCGGCGGAAGGGAAGCCAGTGCACATTATGTAATTGCAAAAGACGGCACCGTCTATCATATGCTGAACGACCTGCTGCGTTCGCATCATGCGGGAGAAAGTAAATGGGGAAATAATACGGACCTGAATTCAAGCAGTATCGGCATTGAGCTGGATAATAACGGTTATCAACCTTTTACGGAAGTGCAGATCAACAGTCTGACGATCTTACTCGGACGTTTGAAAAATGCGTACAAGATCCCCGATGCCAATTTTATTGGTCATGGTGATATAGCACCAGGCCGGAAGGTGGACCCCAACTGGTTGTTTCCCTGGAAAGGTCTGAGTGAACAGGGTTTTGGTCTTTGGTGGGACGATACAACCGGTGTAGAGGTGCCGGACAACTTTGATTACCTGATGGGTCTTCGTATCATTGGTTATGATATTTCTGCACCGGCCTCTGCAGTGGCGTCTTTTAAGAGGCATTTCATGAAAGACAATTCGGGAGGTAGTATGAATGCAGCGATACGAAAGATCATTTATATGCTGTACAGAAGATACCAGTAACAAACCAGTTTGGCAGCGCTACCAAATTCCCCTAGCATGAAGAAGTGTTTTATTCGCCTTAGCTTCCTGGCAATGATCTTAGTGCTGTACAGTTGCTCCCAAAGCAAGTATGCAGCAGGCAATAAGGCATACAAAAAACAGGCAAAGGAATATGCCAAACTGCTGGCAGAGTACCCGGTGAAGGATTCAGCGGGATTGCCGTATGCAACAGAATGGGTGGGTACCACTAATCTTTCGATGCGCCGCCCTAATTATGTTATCATTCATCACACTGCACAGAATAGTTGCGAGCAAACGCTTCAAACCTTTACACAGACCAAAAATCCGGTAAGTGCCCACTATGTTATTTGCAAAGACGGTACGGTGCATCACATGCTGAACGATTTGCTGCGGGCCCATCATGCGGGGGTGAGCAAGTGGGGAAATACGACTGACCTTAATTCATCCAGCATTGGCATTGAATTAGACAATAACGGGTTTGAGCCTTTTGCTGAAGCGCAAATGAACAGCCTGCTGATCTTGCTCGACCGTTTGAAAAAGGCATACAGTATCCCTTCTTCTAATTTTATTGGTCATGGAGATATAGCGCCAACAAGAAAGAATGACCCTAACTGGCGTTTTCCGTGGAAGATGTTGTCAGAAAAAGGTTTTGGTTACTGGTATGATGATGCGGCAAATGTGGTATTGCCATCTGACTTTAATCGGCTGCAGGCATTGCGTGTGGTAGGTTTTGACCTGAAGGACACCAATGCCGCCATTATTGGTTTTAAAAGACACTGGCTGCAGGATACCACCAAAGGATTGAATGCAGAACAATTGAAAGTGTTATATCAGTTGAGTAAGAAGTACCAGTAAGATCAGTCTTTCATACAGTTTTGATAAAGCCCCGGCGTAATGCCTTCCGCTTTTTTAAACAGCCTTACAAAATAGTTGACATCAGCAAAGCCACATTGCAGGCTCACCGTGCCGATGCTGTTGCGTTTATCTGCCAGTAGTTGCTTGGCCAGCTTTATCCTTTCCCGGTTTATATATTCCAGTGGCGAGATGCCGAATTGTTCTTTGAACCATTTGAAGAACATATTTCTGCTTAGATAAGCTTTGCGGGTCAGGGTGTTCACTGCTATCTTTTCTGTCAGGTGTTCATGTATATAATGGAGTACATAATGCAGGCGGCTTTGATTATTACTGGTATCACTTTCTACGGCTACCTGTTGCAGGTGCTGGCTTTGTAACAGGCGAATGAGCAGTTCTTTCAGGTTCAGGTCGGCAAAGATGCTTTTGGCTTTATCGCCACTGCTGCACACCCGGATGATCTTGTTGATAAGGTCAGTTACTTCCGTATCGTTATCAAAATGGTATTTGTTGAATTGCAGTTTCCAGTCATGCTGCTCCTGCTTGTCACTGTTATAAAAAGTGTTTAAATACTGAAGGGTATCATTTACATACGCTGCATCCACCGCCAGGGCAATGCACTGGGTGGGGTTTTCAGTTTGTGCCTCTGGAAAGTCGATCACCATGGTTTCATTCGCCGGCACGATCACCGTTTCGCCGGGCATATAGTCAAAAGATGGTTTGTCAAAGAGGTGCATCACCTTTTTACCCCGCACCATGCTGGTGATCACAAAGTCGCTAAAGGTAAGCGGCACCCGGTAGGTTTCCTGGTAGCTTTCAAACACATTCAGTTCACAATTGCGCAGGTTGAAGATGCGTCGGTTCTCTACCAGCGTTTGCAGGTATTTGGGATGGGTGAGATCTATTTTATTAAGATGATTCTTTAAAGGCAAGGCAACCGTTATTTGAAGGTAAAGTAAGCATTCCGGGTAAACCAGCAAATGATTTTGGTACGATCGTGCTATCAAAAAATACAAAAATGAGGGGCAGTGGCGGGAATATTTTGAAAATTAGATGATTGTTTAACGATTAAAATTGCTTGTCTATGCCTACAACTACAGTCGCTGCCCCCAAATCCAATGTGGCAGCCCGCCCGACTTTTAAAGACCGCTACGACCACTACATCGGTGGCGAATGGGTAGCCCCCTCCGGTGGTGAGTATTTTGATAATTTCTCGCCCATTGATGGAAAAGTATTTACACAAGCCGCCCGTGGCAATGCAAAAGACGTGGACAAAGCCATTGATGCTGCCACCGAGGCATTTAAAACATGGAGTAAAACAGCAGCCAGCCATCGCAGCAACCTGTTATTGCGCATCGCCCAAAAAATAGAGGATAACCTGGAATACCTGGCGGTTGTAGAAACTATTGATAATGGTAAAGCCCTGCGGGAAACAAGAGCTGCTGATATTCCGCTGGTCGTTGATCATTTTCGCTATTTCGCCGGTGTTATCCGCAGCGAAGAAGGCTCCATCAGCGAGCATGATGAAACGACAGTGAGCATCAACCTGCACGAGCCCATTGGCGTGGTAGGACAGATCATTCCCTGGAATTTTCCATTGCTGATGGCCGCCTGGAAGATAGCACCGGCATTGGCAGCCGGATGCACGGTAGTGGTAAAACCTGCTGAGCAAACTCCCACCGGCCTCATGTGCCTTATGGAACTGATCGGTGATATTTTACCAGCAGGTGTGCTGAATGTTGTTACGGGTTTCGGACCCGAAGCGGGTAAGCCGCTGGCATCATCGCCAAAAATAAATAAGGTGGCATTTACCGGCGAAACGACAACCGGCCGTCTCATTATGCAATATGCGTCTGAAAACCTGGTGCCTGTTACTATGGAGCTTGGTGGCAAAAGCCCTAATATCTTTTTTGAGTCTGTAGCCGATGCGGATGATGATTTTTTTGATAAAGCAGTAGAAGGCGCTGTGATGTTTGCGCTGAACCAGGGTGAAGTATGTACCTGTCCTTCCCGTATACTGGTGCATGAAAATATTTATGATAAGCTCATGGAACGTGTAGTGCAAAGAACAAAAGCTATCAAACTGGGCAACCCGCTTGATGGTACAGTGATGATGGGCGCACAGGCATCTGAAGACCAGTATAAGAAGATACTCAGCTATTTTGACATTGGCAAGCAGGAAGGTGCACAGGTACTTTGTGGCGGAGAAGCTTTTCACCAGAACAGCGGACTGGATCATGGATATTATATTCAGCCCACAATTTTCAAAGGAAATAATAAGATGCGCATCTTCCAGGAAGAGATCTTTGGCCCGGTAACATCTGTTACCACGTTCAAAACAACAGAAGAAGCCATTGCTATTGCCAATGATACACTATACGGGTTAGGCGCAGGTGTATGGACAAGAGATGCCCATGAAATGTACCAGGTGCCAAGAGCTATCCAGGCGGGCCGTGTATGGGTCAACTGTTATCATGCTTACCCGGCACATGCTCCGTTTGGGGGCTATAAAAAATCAGGCTTTGGCCGGGAAACGCATAAGATGATGCTGAACCATTATCGCCAGACAAAGAACATGCTGATCTCTTACAGCAAAAGCAAACTCGGATTTTTCTAAACTACCATTTTAACAAAAGGGAGAGCAGTCCGCTGTTCTCCCTTTATTTATTTCCACGGTTTAAAATTCAACTCGTAATTCTCCTTAGGGATACGAACTATCAGCAATGCAAATACAACGCATCATTACTACTGCCGTGGCGAGAGAACTCATTGCAACACTAAAAGCGTTGCATGGCCCGCTAATGTTTCACCAGAGCGGTGGTTGTTGTGATGGCAGCCAGCCCATGTGTTTTGCCGAAGGCGAATTTAAAACAGGCAACAGCGATGTTTGCCTGGGTGAGATAGAAGGTTGCAAATTCTATATGGCGGCAGACCAGTTTGAATACTGGAAGCACACTCAACTGGTACTGAACGTAACTTCCGGAAGGGGAAGCAGTTTTTCTTTGGAGATACCGCTGGGGCTACGGTTCTTTATCGAATCCCGCTTGTTTAGTGATGAAGAAATGCAGCAGTTAGTTCCGCTGCTTCAGGTACAAGGGTGATTAATTCAATTCTCCTGCCGGTTCATGATCATCATATTTATCCCGCACCTTCAGCAACTCATTCTTCATTTGCACTAAGATCGCTTTATGTGCCGCTGAATGAATAAGATTCTTCTGCTCCTGCGGGTCTGTCTTCAGGTCATAGAGTTCCCACTCATTTACGGTGTAGAAATAAATAAGCTTATACCGTTCGCCCCTTATTCCAAGGTGGGGCAATACGGTATGATCTGCTCCATATTCATAATAATGATAGTACAGGTTATGCCGGGGAATTATTTTTTGTTTACCGGTGATGGATGGCACCAGGCTAACTCCCTGCATAAAATCCGGCACTTTTACTCCGGCTGCATCCAGTATGGTGGGGGCATAGTCTATCGTTTGAGTCATGTTGGTATTAACAGACCCTGGTTTGATTTTGCCCGGCCAGCGCATCAGCATGGGTGCCTGCATGGATACGTCATACATCCAGCGTTTATCAAACCAGCCATTTTCTCCCAGGTACATGCCCTGATCGCCGGTATAAATGACCAGGGTGCTGCTGGTCATTTTATTTTTATCTAAATAATCCAGCACTCTTCCAACGTTCTCATCTACTGAAGCTACACAGGCCAGGTAATCCTGCATGTACCACTGGTATTTATATTTTAATAATTCTTTACCTGTTGGTTTAAGCTCTTGTATCAGCTTCCCTCTTTCTTCGTAGATTTTCTTAATGCTGTTTCTGTCTGACTCAGGTATGCGATTGAAAATGGAATGGTAATAAGCAATTTCGGCAGAGTCGGGTTTCAATTCTGGAATGTCCATTAGGTATTTTGGGTCCACTTTCAGATCGCTGCTTAGTTTCATGTCAAGAAGAATGCTCATGGTTTGCAATTTCCAGGCAGTTCCATGTCCGGCCATATCGGCATATAATGTTGGCGGTTCGGGGAATGTTTTAGTATGATATTCCTGTATATATTTCAACGGAGCTAAAAAATACCGGTGCGGCGCTTTGTGATGTATGTGTAATAAGAATGGTTTGCTCCTCTCCCGGTTGTCCAGCCATTTGATGGCCTCATCAGTAATGACATCGGTGGCATAGCCATGATAAGTGTTCGTATCACCCTGCATGGAAATAATTCTTGGTTCAAAGTACAAGCCCTGTCCCGGTAATATCTTCCAGTAATCAAAACCGGTGGGATAGGAGTGCAGGTGCCATTTGCCAACGATGGCAGTTTGATAGCCACCCTGCTGCATCAATTTGGGCATAGTGATCCTGGATGAATCAAATCTTGTGCGATTGTTCATCATTCCATTTTTATGAGAATGCTGTCCCGTGATCAGGGTAGCCCTTACAGGTCCGCAGATAGAGTTGGAAACGAAATTTCTTTTGAATAACATGCCTTCCTTTGCCAGCCGGTCGATATTAGGTGTTTTAATAAATGTTTTGTTGAAGGCGCTGATGGCATCAGCATCATGGTCATCACTCATGATGTAGATAATATTGGGCCGCTGTTGCGCAGCGATAACAGTGGATAATAAAAGTAAGGGGATAAGCAGTCGCATAGTCAGGTGTATATGAACCAAGTTACAAAATTTTACTCCTAACTTTATTGCATACAAATTGAATTATTATGGAGTTTGGACGGGTGCCTGAAAATGAGTTGAACAGTATTGATTTTTCGTTACCGGCAGAGCCTGCATATAATAAAAATATATTGAAAGGCAAACCGGCAAAGTCACCGAAGGTGTATGTCGGCTGCGCCAAATGGGGAAGAACAGAATGGGTGGGGAAAATATATCCTCCTAAAACAAAAGAGAAAGATTTTTTGCAGCATTATGTGCATCATTACAACTCCATTGAGCTGAATGCCACTCATTACAGGATATGGGGAGAAACGGGCATTGCCAAATGGGCGGAGAAAGCAAAAGGGATTGATTTTAAATTCTGTCCCAAAATGTACCAGGGAGTCACGCACCGGGGCAGCCTTACAGGAAAAGAATTTGTAACGAATGAATTTTTCCGGGGCATTGTTGCTTTCAAAGAACATCTCGGTCCCATCTTCGTACAGGTAAGTGATAGTTTTTCGCCAAAAAGAAAGGCAGAATTATTTACTTATTTAAAATCATTACCCACCGATCTTCAATTCTTTTTGGAGGTCCGTCATCCTGATTGGTTTGCCAAAGAAAAAGAAAGGGAAGATATGTTTGAATTTCTCCGGACGACTAATATGGGAGCGGTGATAACTGACACCGCCGGCAGAAGGGATTGTGCTCACATGCGTCTGACTGTTCCCAAAGCATTTATCCGGTATGTGGGTAATAGTTTACACCCGAGTGACTATACAAGAATTGATACCTGGGTAGAACGGATGAAAAACTGGTTAGACAAAGGAATGGAGGATCTATATTTCTTTATGCACATGCATGATGAGGCGACTTCACCGGAACTGACGGTTTACCTGGTAGATAAAATGAATGCGGTTTGCGGATTGAACCTGGTAAAGCCAACCTTTATTGACCCGGCCACACTCCCTAAGACAAAGCCAAAACAAAAGGGATTGTTTGATTAAGAAACTTCAAACAGTTCATCCCACCTGGTGGTATAGCGGGGGCTGATATGGTTTTGCTGCATTTTCCAGTTGCGGGTAGTGCCTGCTGCGGCAAATTTCAGCACATCATCCCGCTGGCTGAAGTTGACATTGTCAATCATATCCATCAGTTTTCGTTCGCAGTTTTTATTTTCTGAGAAAAATAAATTCCCCTGGATGGAATTGTCAGGTACGATACCGCTGAGCATTACACCGGCCTTTTTATACATCTTCCCTTCTGTAAATATCTTATCTACTATTTCTACAGCAGGTTTTATTAATTCATTGGTGAAGGAAGTGGCGGCTGGCAATGTAACAGAGTCACCGTGGGTGGCTCCCCGGTAATCTACATTATGATTTTCTCCTTTTGCTACAACAAATACACTCACTATACAGGCGGCACTATATTGTCTTCTCAATTTTTCTGCCGCCCTGGAGGTGTAAGTGGCTACGGCTTCTTTGATCGCTGCAATATCGCCAACCGGGTTGCCAAACATTCTTGTGGTGGCGATCATTTTTTTATTTACCAATTCCTCTTCCATGTCTTTTGAAGGGATGCCTTTTAATTCACGCAGCAGCCTGCTGCCCGTTACCCCGCCAAGATGTGTTTTTCCGAATTCTTCACTCATCCTGCTTAATTGCAACGCATCATAAATGCAAAAGCGTTCTTTTAGTTTTTGGGCGTACTGATAACCTACACCCCAAATATCATTGATGGATGTTTGTTTCAATGCAGCGGCGATCTCTTCTTCATTGCCCAGCACCATTACCCCTTTGTATTTTTCAACCTGTTTTTTAGATAAGCGATTCGCCACTTTTGCCAGCACTTTAGTAGGAGCCACACCAACAGACACTTTTATGCCTGTCCAGTCTTCTACAGTTGTTTTTATTTCCCGGGCGATTTTTTTCAATTCATTTTCAGGAAAGATACTCAGGTCTAAAAAAGCTTCATCTACAGAATAGACTTCCACATTTTTCTTTCCGAGCAGCATCCGCAATGTTTCCATCACCCGCCAGCTCAGGTCGCCGTACAGGTTATAATTGGAAGAGAAAACCCTTACATTGTGTTTCTCTACCAGTGGCTTTGCTTTGAAAAAAGGTCCCGCCATTTCCACGCCGAGATCCTTCGCTTCATTACTTCTTGAAATGATACAGCCGTCATTATTGCTGAGTACCACAACGGGTTTGTTATCGAGCTTCGGCTCGAATAACCTTTCGCAGGAACAGTAGAAGTTATTACAGTCAACTATTGCCTTCATACCTGGTGTATTACATACGTTACCTGCCCCCACACCACAAAATCACTAAACTCTGACAGGTTGATCGGTTTGTACCGGTTGTTTTCCGGAATCAGGAACGCCGAAGAAAAATTCTTATGAAAACGCCGCACCAGCAGCTCACCATTCAGCACCGCCACAATGATCTTTCCATTGACCAGTTTCAGTGACCGGTCAACGATCAGTACATCTCCATCAAAAATGCCGGCTTCCCGCATGGCATCTCCTTTCATCCGGAAAAAATAAGTAGCCGGTTTATTCCGGATCAGTTGCTCATTCAGGTCAATGCCCCGTTCCATATAGTCATCAGCGGCAGCGCCAAAACCTGTGGCATTGGCCGTCTTTACTTCCTGCTGGGTAAATTCCTTTGAGCCTTTATAGGCAGCACTGTAAATCTCATCTCCTTCCATAAACTGTTTTTTATCTCACTGTTGTCCTTCTTCGGCAGGCCGAGAAGACAGCAGAATCATTACAAATAAGATTTTCGGGTATAAAGATGATAAAATAATTTGGTAAAACTAAATTATTTAGTAAATTAGTGCTAAGAAAATGGGTAAGCATTTTCTGAAAACTTAAAATGATGGGTTATGCAAACTAGTATTAACACTATTCCCGGCTACCGGGTGTACGAGTATTTATTGGTCCTAAGCCCGCATGAGGAGCTGTGGGAGAGGATCATGAAAGTGAAAGCAGATTTTGCGGAGCAATACAAATCAGACTATGCAAGATGGGGTAAGCCGCATATTACACTGGTCAATTTTCTGCAGTATGGAATGATGGAAGAGCGGATCATCAACCGGCTGCGCACAGTGGCGATGGGTTTTCCGCCATTCAAAGTAGAGCTGAAAGATTTTGGCAGTTTTCCTTCTCATACCATATATATAAATGTTACCAGCAAACTGCCCGTTCAGAACCTGGTAAAAGAGATTCGCACCGATGGCCAGCGGTTGATGAAACTGAATGATGATAACAAACCACATTTCATCATGGAGCCGCACTTAACGATTGCAAGAAAGTTGAAACCCTGGCAGTACGAAAAAGGCTGGTTGGAATACAGCAACAAGCATTTTACCGGACGCTTTATTGCCGGAGGAATGACCTTGTTAAAAAGACCAGAAGGAGAAATGAAATACCAGGTGGCGCAACGGTTTGAATTTCAAAACCTGCCGGTTGCAACTAAGCAGGGAGAATTGTTTTAAATGTTAGTGAGCCTTGCTGCTTCAAAGCAAACCAGGTTGAAAATTGCAAAAAATTAATTGTGGGAAGGGTGATGTGGGATAAAGGAGAATAAAGAGTAAGGAAATGTGCAGTATGAATATGAGAGACAACTCTTTGTTCTCCTTTTTTTGTGAAGTAAAGCTGAAGTAATCTTTTTAAAAACTAACAAAATAAAGTGTATGTCAGAGAAATTGAAGCAGGACCATTATAAAGTAGCACCTAAAAAAGAAGACCCTGAAAACCCGCAATATTTACAGGGCCGGGGCGCACAGTTCAATACAAAGAACAGGTTTCTGAAAAATGAGACCACTCGGGAGCATATCGAAGGCATTGATGATTGGCAAGAAACAAATTCGCCTACGATATATATGGAACAGGAATCGAAAACGATCGTAAATAAAGTAGAGAGT
>CAYUCU010000028.1:0-27757 GCA_964443345.1 uncultured Chitinophaga sp. | reverse complement strand
CTATGCCTACGATGTTCATCCAGTGACCGGGAGGGGAAAATTTCTTTGTCATGAACATGATATGCCCGGACACGTTCAGCCGGTTACCAAGGTCATCCCAAAACTCAGCTATGTGTTTTTGTTCATCCGTTAAGCTGTCACCTGCTTTTTTTACCGCCATCACTTCCTGGTAATATTTACTTTGTTTGTTAGTGATATCAAATTTCGGCGGCGGCGGTGGTATAAACTGGTTGGCGCTGTCCATTACCAGGGTTCTTATTTCTCTCCAATGTGGCTCCAGTGCCTGTGCATACATAGGAGGTGTTGGTATCCACCTTCCGGGTGTATCCAGCACCGCATATTTGGACGCCGTTCTTGTTTGTGCATAATTATCTTTTTTGCTCCAGGCAAGAATTGCTTTACCTACTGAATCTGCATACACTACCGAATTCTTAAAAACACTACCAGGCATGCCGTGATCTTTTACCAGGTCTTTCAGGCTGTCAACATACTCTTTCATACTCCCTTCGGGAAAAGTAACAGCTTCGCCTAATTGGCAAAAGGCCAATAAGGAAGCAAAGTTGAAATCAATTTCCTTTCCTGGTGTTGGGGCCGGAACAGAGGCTAATCCGTTCAGTTGCCCGGCCAGTGATTGATATTGCTGTGGATTACCCGCTGCAATTACTTCATAAGCTGCAATGTTGGCATACACATAATTCCGGGATGCAATGATCGGCGGAAAGTTGTTTTGCATTACCACATTGTTCAGTTCCTTAACGGTTTTTGAGTACAAGAATGGATCGCTGGTAATTTGTTTGTAATCACTCTTTTTTTCGGTGCAGGCAGTTGCAAAACACAATGCCGCAACAGCAATAATTGCTAATCGCATAATAAATTTTTAATTGGAAAAAAATAAAAATGGAATGGATAAACGTATCCGGTCTAGCACTTTGGCGGCTGGTGGGGTATTTGCAGCAGCACATCGGATAAGGAAGATGTATATCTTGCTGTAAGTACAGGACCGGTAAGGTCGGTTACAGCTATATCACAGAATTGATTTTTATCATCAAAGTCGCCACTGAAAGCTTTAATAGAAGAAGATTGTTTCTTGCCATTATTTTCCTGGTCTTGTCCGCTGTTGGATTTGGCCAGGTTATCGGCGGTATTTCTTAATTGCTGTTTTGATTCGTTGGCAATGCATTTCAGTACCAGCACATCACCTTCCATTTTTCTTTTTACATAGGTATATGCCTTTCCGTCAATATTGATCTCACCATAATGCCTTTCAAAATCGGTATACCTTGTTTGGTAAGGCAAGTTCAATGTGACCCGCATTTCTATCAACTGGGATTCATCATAATCGCTGTTATCGATACGGGCTTCCAGTTTGGCATCTGCTTTTGTTTGTAAAAAAGAGATGATAAAACGGTATCCGCACAAGTTGAATGCGAGGATGAAAATGAAGAATATGGCTGCAATCTTTCTCAAGTGTCAGTTAAGGGTACTAAGGTAACAGGTTTTTACCAAATCGGGTAGCTGATTTATAGCAGCTTACATATTGCTTTAGCTCTATTTACCCACCGCAAACGTTTTCTTTTCCGGGCCTATACCTTTCAAGGTCAGGCTTTTCCATTGTTTGGGTAGTGTTGATCTGATCTGGATGATCCCTTTCGGGGTTATTTCCAGCCCCCCAAAACCCATCAGCACACTTTGTAAAACGCCGCCGGCACCCGTTGCAAAATAGGGGTTGGTGCCGCCTTTGGTTTCAGCTATTACCCTGAAAGGAGGGTTCAGATTCGGGATATACGCATCTTTAAACCAATGGTAGGCTTTGTCTGCATCGCCCAGCCGGGCATATAAAGTGGTGAATACAGCCTGCGTCATTGCCGGGGTGCCTTCATTGGGAACTCTTGTTTCATAGTATTGCAGGTCCCTCAGTATGGCTTTTGGGTCGGTCACTTCTTTTAATGGATAAGATAGAAGATTTACATCTGCCTGTTTGATCCCTTCCCCGTTATAGGCAGCATGTTCTTTTGTTACCCCATCCGGGAATTTTAATATAGGAATGTTGTTCGCTACATTCATCCAATCTGCATCCGGAGTAATGCCTAAGATTTTTGCGGCTTCCGTAGCAAATTGCAAATTGGCTTTTGCGGCAGCATTGGTAAACGCATTGTTATCTACGTTCTCTGCCCACTCATCTGCAGCCACCACATTTTTGATGTCGAATTTTCCCGGACCGTTTCTTTCTACCCGGCTTGCCCAAAAATCTGCTGTGGCAGAAAGTATCGGCCAGCCTTTTTCTCTCAACCAGTTTTTATCCTGCGTTACACAATAATAATTCCAGGTAGCAATACCCACACAGGCGGTGATATGATGTTCAAACGGACCGCTTAATGCCCATACCGGTGTTTCTTCCACACCCGTTTCAGCACTTTCCCAGGGAAACATGGCGCCTTTGTATCCTTTGCTGAAAGCATTTCGTTTAGCGGCATCCAGTCGCTGATAACGGTATTCGATCAGGCTTTTTGCCAGTTCCGGATGCAATACCAGGACGGATGGATACATCCATAATTCGGTATCCCAGAACACATGACCATTATAACCCAATCCGCTTAACCCCATTGGTGAAGGTGATAAAGCAGTGCCTTCCCGGGTAAAGGAATATAAATGGTACAACATACTGTGCACATCCTGTTGTGCCTGATCATCACCTTCAATAATAATATCACTTGTCCAAAGCTCTTCCCATGCTTTAGTATGAAACTGGATAAGCCGCTCCCTTCCCTCCAGCTTCGCAAAGATGGTTGCCCTTTCTGCTTCATTCAAGGGATCATCGTGATGGGCTGATGTAATGGACGAACCGGCAATCGAGAAACGATAGGTTTCACCGGCTTTGAGTTTTTTGGCAAACTTCATCAGGTGCATATTGTTGTCCCACATCTCATGTATCACCCGTGGCTCTTCTCCATGCTTTTCGCTGAATAAAAAAGTATTGGAAGCACACATCAGCAATTTTCCAGTGGGGCTTTTGGCGGAAGAGGTCAATAAACTGATGACCACATGCGGCCGGTCAATTTCATTATAATAATTCTGCACATCTTTTAAGGCATCGGGAGCTTCCATTACACTGGCACCACCAATGCTGATATCCTTTTTTGCGACAATACTTACATCCATCAGCACAGTGTAGGGTAAATGGCGAAGGGAATAGTAGGTGTAACTGATCGTTGCTTTATCACTGTAATTAAACGTAGTGGTGAAAGCCGCTTTTTTCATATCCAGTTCCTGCTTCATACCGGAGGCTTCTGCAGTGCCGATATTTTTGCCGTCAATTTCCAGCCGCATATTCAGCAGGTTAAAACTGCGCAGAAAATTACTTACTCTTCCTCTTCCATACAGGTCATAAGCACCTGCCAGCACTACATCTTTCACTTTAAAGGGTTCTGGTGCAGATACGATACCGATCATACCATTGGCAACGGTAATACCGTAATAATTTTTTGAATCAATATTGGTGGCAGTCAGTTTCCAGGCATCTTGTGCAAAGGATTTGAAAGCACACAAAATAAGCAGGCTAAGAAACAGCTTTTTAGAATTCATCATTCTTACAATCGTTTAGATCATGAAATTAAGACAGTTAGGGGTAAAACCATAAAGCAAAAAGCCGCCCCCTTCCGGGAACGGCCTTGTTTGTTAGCCCTGACGTAAGAAAAAGATGACTATATTTTTATAAACACGGCACTGGCCAGTTGGTGCGGTGATTGTACCACGAAGGAATAAACACCGGGCACTAATGTGGTCAGGTCAAAAGTCCAGGTATTGGACCCCACATTAGCGTTCCGTACATACGTTCTTACAGGTATGCCATTTCCGTTTACGATCTTAATATTCACTGTTTCCGTATGCGTGGACAAAAATGCTGCTGTCAATACCGTATGCACGGGATTCGGAGACAGGGTAAGTGCCGGCTGGTTATTGCCCGGAACCCTTACTGTCTTGCAGATCTTTGTCTCACAACCCAGTCTTGTTTTGATCATCAGGCATACTTCGTAATCGCCTCCCTGGCTGTAGGTATGTGTTACTTCACGGCCAATGGCATTGCTGCCGTCGCCAAATGTCCAGCGGTAGCCAATCACTTCATCATTCGGATTGTGGATAGCAAAGGCTTTGAATTTATAGGTTCTTGGCGCTATCAATGAATCCAGCATAAACCCGCCGCATACATTGGATGCAGGACGTATCACTACTTCTTTGCAGTCGGTGGCAATGCACCCGCCTTCGAATAATACTTTTACACAAGCCCTGTACACTCCCGGTGCCGGGTAGGTATGCCTGATAAGGAAAGGCAGTAGTGGTTGTTGCGGATTCAAAACAATACAAGTGTCTGTGCCATCGCCAAAATCCCAGCAGGCACGAACAGGCCTCCTGTTTGGATCGGAATGAGGTATGGCAAAGAAACCACGAACTAAACTGGTAATCGATGGAGTGATCTCAAACAGGTTTACCCTGCAGGTTTGATTGGGCGGCGGTACTACAACAGGCTTGCACTTATAAGCTTCACATCCACCATAGTAAATGATCTTCACACACACTTCATACGTACCGGGTTGCAGGTAGCGATGGGCTACAGTGTACAAACCAGTATAGGAAGCAGGATAATTGATACAAGTGTCTGAACCATCGCCAAACCTCCAGCAGATCTTTTGTGGTTTCTTATTATTGTTGTGCCAGGGTAATGCTTTGAAGCCAACTACATGTGGCGGAGTGCCGGCCGTTACAGGTATTCTTTCAAAATCTGCTTTGCAGCTATCCGGTCTTCCTATCTGAACCCGTTCACATTTATGAGCTTCGCAACCGCCATAGTAATTGATCTTTACACAAACGGGGTAGTTACCCGGTTCTGTATAACGATGGCCCACCACATACAGACCTGTGTATGTTTCGGGATAATTAATGCAGGTGTCATTACCATCACCAAAATTCCAGCATACTTTTGATGGTTTGCGGTTATTATTATGTTCTGGTAATGCTTTGAATGCAGCAAACAGCGGATTATTGTTTGGTGTAATGGGCAATCGTACAAAATCTGCTTTGCAAGTATCTGGCCTTCCCACCTGGACAGGTTTGCATTTACCAGCGTCGCAACCACCATAGTAAAGGATCTTTACACATACTTCATATAATCCAGGATGCAGGTAGCGATGCGCAACAGTATAAGGACCTGTGTAACTGTTTGTATAGTTGATGCAAGTATCCTTTCCATCGCCAAAATCCCAGCAAATGCGTTGTGGCTTTTTATTATTGTTATGAGTGGGCAGCGCCTTATAAACAACAATAAGCGGATTGGCTGATACAGCTACCGGCAACCGTTCAAAATCAGCTTTGCAGGTATCGGGTCTTCCCATCAGCACGGGTTTACATTTGCTTGCTTCACATCCTCCCTGGTATAAAATATTTACACATACCTGGTACACACCCGGCTGTGTATAATTATGATTGACGATATACGGACCGGGGAATGTATTGGAGTATTGAATGCAGGTATCACGGCCATCACCAAATGTCCAGCAGATACGGACCGGCTTTTTTTCACCATTATGCCAGGGCAATGCTTTGAAGGCAGCGTGTAGCCCATTAGGAGAAGTGGTAACAGGAAGCCGTTCAAAATCTGCCTTACAAACAGTATGAATGACAACCGTTTTACAAACCTGAGCTGTTAGCACAGAGTCGTTGACATTGGGCCGGTACCGGTAGATCTTTAAACATACCGTGTACGTTCCGGGCAGCTGATAATGATGTTGTGTGCTTTGTAAAGGCGGTGTCAATAGCGTGGTGCCATCTCCAAATGTCCAAAGGGCCCGGCGAAAACCAGGCTCACTTCCTAATACAGAGGTATTAGTAAATGCCACATTCTTGTTGGCATGATCAACTGTGAAAGTGAAATTGGCAACATCGGGAACTACTGACCGGGCATTGATCGCTGTAAGGGCAAAGAACAGCCCCGCAAGCAAAGCGTAAAGCTTTCTCATAAATTACTTTTTTGGTGACTAAAGGTTCTTTACGCAGGGCTGGGTGCTAACAGGCTTGTGACCGGGATAGGTCGGGCAGGTTTAAAAAAAGTTAAAATTTTTAATAAAAAATTTTCAGGAAACATTCCTTTGATGATCGATTATAAACTGGACCAGTTCCTCCAGCGTAACATCAATCATTGATAACGCATCAGTTATATCTTCCCGGCTTACCTGGGCGGCAAAGGAAGGAGTCTTCAGTCTTTTTAATACGCTCTTTACTTCCAGCCCTTCATATAAGGTAGGTCGTATAAGTGCAGCAGCATGAATAAACCCGGAAAGCTCATCAATGGCAAAGATCATTTTATCCATTTTACTGACCGGCTCCACACCAAATACTTTGGGCCCATGGGAGGCAATGCAATGAATGACGTCCGGGTCAATATTTCTTTTTTCCAGTTCTTCAATAATGATGCGGCAATGATCATCCGGGTATTTTTCCCAATCTGCATCGTGGAGTAAACCGGCTTGCTCCCATTTCAGTGCCGTTTGTTCGTCTGTATTCTCTTTTTCCAAAGCCCATGCTTTCATATTGGCCGCCACCTGTTTCATATGCAGGCGGAGTTTTTCATTAGGCACCCATTCATTTAATAAGGAGTGAGCTTCCTCTGGTGATAATAAGTTGCCGGAGTTTTTCGGATCGCCAAAAAAGGAACGGCCAAGGTTGCGGGAGTGCATGATGGAGTATTTGAAAATAAATATAAGGCGGAATGGTGAGAATAAGAGAGGCACGCTGAGTTCGCTGAGAACACCGGGGAATACAAGTAAATACAGTTTATATCTCAGCGTACTCTGTGTGCTCTGCGTGCCTGGCTCTGTATTCCCCGGCTAAGACCTACATTTGCAGCCATACATGGATGCAGCACAAACAATATACAAGGGCAAAGTTTCATTTATCAATTATGAGAAGTTTTTTGCCACTATTGAATATTTGCATGGCGCCAAACAAAAATCGGTGAATTGCAAAACCAATGCTGAGGATACGAATAAGAAGCCGCACCAGTTCCGGCTGGGTGATGTAGTGAGTTTTCAGCTGCGGTTGTCGGACAGGGGCGATAAAATGACGGCATACAATGTAAAGTATTTACATAACGAAGCTATCGACCTGCTGATTCAAAAGACAGTGAAAGAGAACCGGTTTTCCGGTTACCTGAAAAAAGTGGATGATAAGTATTTTGTAAAAGAATGGGAGAGTTATGTTTTATTTCCGTTGAAATTATCTCCGTGGGAAAAACCGCCGGCCCCAACAGCCGAAAATGAACCCATTGCTTTCAAACTGGCAAACCTGGAAAAACCGAATGCATTGGTGGCTGAATTGTTTTCACACAGTTTTATCCCGGAATACAAAATGGCCTGGCAGCATTTTAAGAATGAGATCGATGCGGAGGGAAGCGTCACAAAAATTTCACCACACGCCGTCTATCTCGGTTTGTTTAATGGTAAGATACAGGCCAAACTACCGTTGACGGAAATAGACAAAGACCTGGTAAAAGAGGGAGACATCATTCCTGTAAAGATCACTCATCTTACCAATGACCGGATAGTGGTTAAAAAGGCAACCAGCTAAACCCTTCCCTGTCGTTCACCATTAATTATTGTGGATTTACCGAAATGAGCAATCTGCCGATTGTTTGTGTCTGTAATTTGCACCCCAAATAGTTGAATCATGTCTTTAAAGATCACCGGCAAACTTCCTTCGGGTAAGCACAAAGAAAAGCTGCAGCAGTCACCTAATTATAAGGAAGGGGCTTTTCAAAACCTGTCTCCCACGCCAATGAAACCGGAGGGTGTTTCTTACTGGAAGATGACCCGGGAGTTTATCAAAAAGCATCCGGATACAGCGCCACCGGCAAAATTGCCATTTGTAAAAACCGATCTGAAAAAACTGGATACTTCAGAACCTGTTATTGTTTGGTTTGGACATTCATCCTATTTCATTCGCATTGGCAGCAAGAACTTCCTGGTCGATCCCGTATTTAGCGGCAATGCAGCACCACTATCATTTATGGTAAAAGCTTTTCCCGGAAGTAATGAATATAAAGCGGAGGACATGCCGGATATTGATCACCTGATCTTAACTCATGATCATTACGACCATCTTGATTTTAAAACGATCCGGAAACTAAAAAGTAAAGTTGATAAAGTGGTTTGTTCATTGGGTATTAGTTCGCATCTAAAACATTGGGGCATTGATTCAGGCAAGATAACAGAACTCGACTGGTGGGAATCAACAGAGTTGGATGCAGGTATTAAATTAACTGCTGCACCAGCCCGTCATTTTTCCGGCAGGGGTATTAAAAGAGGCCAGACGCTTTGGTCTTCATTCATATTAAAAGCCCCGGGCCATAATTTATACCTCGGAGGTGATTCAGGATACGACACACATTTCAAAGAAATAGGCAACAAATTTGGTCCGTTTGACCTGGCCATACTGGAATCGGGCCAGTATAATACCATGTGGCCGCTGATACACATGATGCCGGAAGAAACGGTGCAGGCAGCGGTTGACTTAAAAGCAAAAGCTTTATTGCCTGTTCACTGGGGCAAATTCAGGTTGGGCATGCACCCCTGGAATGAACCGGTGCAGCGTGTATTGGCTAAAGCAAAAGAGCCTGGGCTGGTAGTAGTAACACCACAGATCGGGGAGCCGCTACCTCTTTTTTCCACTTTTGCCGGCACCCCCTGGTGGTTGTAATAGTATCTGCCGATGATTTAGGGAGCAACAAATATTGGTACAGTTTGAAATAATCCTGGACCAAACGAGGAATCCCTTGTATGGTAAAAGTAGTAACAGGTACAAAAAGAGTAATTCTCAAACTGTACCACTACCGAACATCAGGTTTAACAATAAGGGGTTGGTTTTTTTTTTACATTGCGCAATTAATCAGTACCTTATTTATGAAAAGAATAGCCCTTATCCTGTTCCTGTTATCGGTATGTACAACTCATATCGTTACAGCACAACCCGCCCGCCGGGACAGCCTTAAACAAATTTTAAGAAACGAAAAAGATGATACCAGCCGGGTATTACTGCTGGCCAAATTAAGCCAGGAGTATATGCGGTCATCTCCCGATACCATGCTGATGCTGGCGTTGGAAGGATTGAATCTTTCCCGCCGTAAAGGGTTTCTAAGAGGCGAAGCACAGAGCCTCACCAGGGCGGGTACTGCTTACGGTTTAATAGGTAATTACCCTAAAGCAATGGAGCTGTTTTTACAGTCTGTACAACTAAACGAAAAAACTGGCGACCTGGACTATATGCATATCAACTTAAATAGCCTGGGCATGATATACTATACACAGGGTGATTACAGGACCTCTTTACAATGTGTACTGAGGGCCAGGGACATTGCCGGGAAAGTGCAGAATAACCGGGCCCTGGTAGTTACGATGATGAATATCGCTGATAACTATAATTTGTTGACGATTTACGATTCGGCGAAACTGTTCATCAGCCGGGCGATAGGTATGGCATCACGGTTAAATAATATAGAATTGCTGGCAGCGGCCACTAGTATACTGGGTAATACATATGCCGGAACAGGTAACTATAACCTGGCGCTCGAACAATACCGGCTGAGCTGCTATTATGCCTTGCAGGAAGACGGCAGATTACCCCTCATCAGTAATTTCCTTGGTATGGCCGGTGCGTTTCAAAAAATGAACAGGGAGGATTCAGCCGTGTTGTATGCAAAAAAAGCATTGCAGTATGCGAGGGAGAGCGGTTTTGCCAAAGAACTGAGTGAGTCGGCTAAATTTCTCGCCAACCATTATAAAGCAAAAAAGAACGCAGACAGCGCCTTTGTGTACGCTGATATTGCAAAAGTATCTGACGATTCTTTATTTAACATACAAAAGGTAAAGCAGTTGCAAAGCCTTGCGTTTGAAGAAAAACTAAGACAGGAAGAACTTATCAGAACGATTAAAAAAGCTAAAGAAAAAAGACAACATCAAGTGCAGTATGCGGGTATAGCTGCAGGGTTACTGATCATTATAATATTATTTCTCCTGTTCAGCCACTCCATAATAGTGAGCCTCTCCCTCATACGTTTCCTCGGTATATTATCGCTGCTCATCTTTTTTGAGTTCATAGACCTTTTACTACATCCCTTTCTTGGAGATTTTACTCACCATTCACCAGTGCTTATGCTGGCTTTTATGGTTTCTATTGCTGCACTGCTGATCCCTGCGCACCATCGCCTGGAAAAAAAGATCGTGCATCGCCTGGTAGAAAAGAATAAAAGAATAAGGGTCGTGGCAGAGAGAAATCAATCAAAAGCAGGCAGGATTTAAAATATAAGTCAAAAATTTTATTGAAAATCAGTGCCTTGTGGAGGCGTGATAAAAATTACCTCCCCAATTCTTAGGCTCGAAACTATCTCAAACCTATCTTTGCGCTCCCAAAAACAAGCTATGAATGTAGCTGCTGGCGGGAACAAGTTGAGGGATAGCTCACCTTGTTTATTATTTAACTGCTGAAAGCGACCGGGCTCACAGCTCGCCGCTCAAGGCTAAAAGCTTTCTTTAAATGAGCAAATTACATTTCACTACCAAACATGCGAACGAGGCTACCGTAACCCACAACTGGTATGTTGTGGACGGTACTAATCAAACCGTTGGGCGTATGTGTGCCAGGATTGCTGCGATACTTCGTGGTAAAAACAAGGCCTCATACACCCCACACGTTGACACCGGCGATTATATCGTGGTGATCAACTGCGAAAAAGTTGTTTTAACAGGAAACAAACTGGACCAGAAGATCTATGACCACTTTACTGGGTATCCCGGCGGTCGTAAAGAGGAGGTGGCCCGAAACCTTATCAACCGCAGACCAGAAGTGATCATCGAAAGAGCGGTAAAAGGGATGCTTCCTAAAAACCGGTTGGGCCGCAAAATGTACAAGAAATTATTTGTGTACGTTGGGGCCACTCACCCGCATACCGCACAGCAACCTAAAGAACTGAAATTCTAAACATCAGCTGTTAGCTGTTAGCCGTTAGCCTTTAGCTAACAGCCAGCAGCTAAAGGCTAAAAGCTAAAACAAAAATGGAAAAGCAAAAAAACGGAATTGGTCGTCGTAAAGCCGCTGTGACAAGGGTGTTCGTCTCCAAAGGAGAAGGCAACATCACAGTAAACGATAAAGACTATAAAACTTATTTTCCCCTGGTGTATTTACAGAACCAGATCGAACGTCCGCTGAAAACAGTTGATGTAGCCAACAAATTTGATATCAAGATCAATGCTACCGGTGGTGGCGTTAAGGGACAGGCAGAAGCAGCCATGTTGGGTATCGCCAGGGTATTACTGGAGATCAACCCGGAATTCCGCCCTGCATTAAAAGCAGCCGGATTGCTGAAAAGGGACCCAAGATCTGTTGAACGTAAGAAATTCGGTCATAAGAAAGCGAGAAGAAGCTACCAGTTCTCTAAACGTTAAGAGAAGCTTCGGGCTATTAGCTTTTAGCTATAAGCCTGGAAAACAAAAATTAATTTTTAACTGGCTAACAGCTCACCGCTAATAGCTAAAAGCTTAAAATAAAAAATGGAAAATAATACATCCTTACAACAGCAACTTCTGGAAGCAGGTGTTCATTTCGGTCACCTGAAAAAGAAGTGGAATCCTAAGATGTTGCCTTACATCTTTGCTGAGAAGAAAGGTATCCACATCATCGACCTGAATAAAACCGTAGAGTGCCTGCAGGAAACTGCAGCTGCTATGAAGCAGATTGCCCGCAGCGGTAAGAAGATCCTTTTTGTAGGTACTAAAAAGCAGGCGAAAGACATCGTGAATGAATCTGCCAGGAAAGTGAACATGCCTTTCGTAACAGAACGCTGGTTGGGTGGCATGCTGACCAACTTCAACACGGTTCGTAAAAGTGTGAAGAAAATGCAGAGCATTGAAAAAATGCTGGGCGACGGTTCTTTCGACAGCATCACCAAGAAAGAAAGACTGACACTGTCAAGAGACAGGGATAAAATGGATAAAGTATTAGGTGGTATCGCCCAGCTGGGCCGTGTACCTGCTGCTTTGTTCATTGTGGACATCGGGCATGAGCACATTGCGCTGGCGGAAGCCAAGCGTTTGGGCATCTCCACCTTTGGTGTGGTAGATACCAATTGCGATCCCAATAAAGTGGATTTCGCAATTCCTGCTAATGACGACGCTACCAAATCAATTGCTATCATCGTTAATTATATCACTGCAGCCATTGCTGAAGGACTTGCCGAAAGACAAGCCGCTAAAGATGATGATGTAGAAGAAATGACCGATGATGAAAAAGAAAGGAAAGCGGCTAAGCTGCTTGCCGAAGCAGAAGCTGAAGGTGGTCGTGGTGGCAGAGGCCGTGGTGCAGGTGGCGCTGGTGGTGGTGGCGGACAAAGACGCCGCTCATCCGGATCAGGCGGCGGTACCGGCGGTGGCAGAGGCCCTGGTGGTGGAAGGAGATGATGACCGGGGACGGAAGTCCGAAGTCAGAAAGTTCTTAATACCAGAAAGTCATTAACTATTTTTTAAACTATGAGGAACGGAGTCTTATCAGGCTTCCTACTTCAGACATCAATATTATTACAATGAGTACTGTAACAATAAGTGCACAGGATATAAACAAACTTCGTCAGGCTACCGGCGCCGGTATGATGGATTGCCGCAAAGCCTTAACAGAAACAAATGGTGACTTTGAAGCGGCGATCGACTGGTTGCGCAAACAAGGTCAAAAGGTAGCCGCTAAAAGAAGCGACCGTGAAGCCAAAGAAGGTGTGGTGATCGCACAAACAACTGCCGATAATAAAACAGGTATCGTTGTATGTGTAAGCTGCGAAACAGACTTTGTTTCAAAAAATGCAGATTTCGTGGCCTTTGGTCAGTCAATAGCTGATGCCGCCATCAAAAATAATGTAACAAGCCTGGAACAATTACTGGCCACCAAAGTTGGTGATACTACGGTAACGGAACTGGTGAACGACAAGCTCGCTACTATCGGTGAGAAGATCGGTGTTACAAAATTTGAAAGAGTAGAAGCTCCTTATGTGGCTTCTTACATTCATGGTGCTTATCGCATTGGTGTACTGGTTGGTATGGATAAAGTAGCTGCTGAAGCCGGAAAAGACGTGGCTATGCAGATTGCTGCCCTGAACCCTGTGGCTGTTGATGCAGCTTCTGTATCTGCAGAAACCATTGCCCGTGAGAAAGACATCATCATGGAGCTGATGAAGCAAGATCCTAAGATGGCAGGCAAACCAGACGAAATGCTGGCTAAAATTGCTGAAGGTAAAATGGGTGCTTTCTTCAAGGAACAAACTTTGACAGCACAAGCTTTTGTAAAAGACGCCAGTAAAACGGTGGCCAATTACCTGAAGGAAAGCGGTGATGTAAAAGTGACCGAGTTCAAAAGAGTGGCATTAGGATAATTAATTTCAGAAAATTATTTATACAATTAAAGGAGCCATAACGGCTCCTTTTTTATTTTTATAGCATGGAAAATTATAATGAGTATTTCTCAGCCAACAAAAATCTCTGGAACCAGCGTACAATAGTTCACAAAGATTCTTCTTTCTATAATCTCGCCGATTTCAAAGCAGGCGAATCGGTACTTACCCCAATTGAATTAAAAGAACTGGGTGATGTAAGCGGTAAAAAAATGCTGCACCTGCAATGCCATTTTGGAATGGACAGCCTTGACTGGGCCCGGCGTGGCGCTGAGGTAACCGGTGTAGACCTGTCAGACGAAGCCATTAAAGAAGCCACACAACTGAATAATGAGCTGGGCCTGAATGCAAAATTCATTTGTTGTAATGTATATGATACTTCTGATCATGTAACTGATTTGTTCGATATTGTATTTACTTCCTACGGCACCATTGGCTGGCTGCCGGACCTGCAACCATGGGCCGCCATGATCGTGGAGCGGCTAAAACCCGGTGGCACTTTTTACCTGGCAGAGTTTCATCCTGTGGTATGGATGTTTGATGATGATTTCACTCATATCAAATACGCTTATGAGAACCGGGAAGTGATCGTAACGGAAAACCAGGGAACCTATACCGACCGGAATGCAGCTATCACGGGCAAGGAATACAGCTGGAACCACAGTATCAGCGAAGTGCTGAATGCATTGATAAAAGCAGGATTGCGACTAACGCTTTTTAATGAACATATGTATTCACCCTACTCCTGTTTCAGAAATATGGTGGAAACAGAAAAAGGGCAATGGCATATAAAAGGCATGGAAGGAAAACTGCCGATGGTGTATTCATTAAAAGCAATAAAAAGCTGAGTAGTGTTCCTGCAACTGAAGAGTGCGATCCGCCACGGCGGACAAACTGCAAGGGACGATGATAGCAGTACTGTAGCTGGCAACATAAATTTATTCCCCTATCTTCGCCCCGAAATTTCTATACCATGTTGCCTAAGTACAAACGCATCCTTCTCAAACTTTCCGGTGAAGCATTAATGGGTGATAAAAGCTTTGGTTTTGATACTGATGTCATCAACCAATATGCCCAGGATATCAAATCAATAACAGAGTTGGGTGTACAAGTGGCGATCGTTATCGGTGGTGGCAATATCTATCGTGGCATGAATGAAGCAGAAACAGGTATAGAAAGGGCGCATGGAGATTATATGGGCATGCTGGCTACCGTTATCAACGGAATGGCACTGCAGGCTGGTCTGGAAAAAGCCGGGGTGTTTACACGGCTGCAAAGTGCTATCAAGATGGAACAGATAGCTGAGCCTTATATCCGCCGCCGGGCTATCCGCCATGTAGAAAAAGGCCGTGTGGTGATTTTTGGTGCAGGCACTGGTAACCCTTATTTTACTACAGATACAGCCGGCTCTCTCCGGGCCATTGAGATAAATGCAGATGTGATCTTAAAGGGCACCCGGGTGGATGGCATCTACACGGCTGATCCTGAGAAAGATCCTGCAGCAACCAAGTACAATGTCATTACTTTCCAGGACTGTATTTCCCAGAACCTGAAGGTTATGGATATGACAGCTTTCACCCTTTGTATGGAAAATAACCTCCCTATCATTGTTTTCGATATGAATAAGCCTGATAACCTGCGCCGTGTGGTGACGGGAGAGAAGGTGGGTACCCTGGTAAAGGGATAATTCCTTAGTGTTTTTCCTATTTTTTCGTATTCAGTAACTACTATCTTGCGGGGCAATCCTGTATCCCCGTTTGTGAAAAACTATTAATAACCAATTGCTTATTTTTTAATAGTTTCAGAAATTACTTTTAGTTAACCTATGGGCAGTCAGCTCACACTTTCCGTAATAGAGATCATTGTGCTAATGGCAGGGGCAATTACCCTGGGATTTACTATACATTTTTTTGTAATAAGCCGTCGTTCGCTTAATGAAACAACACTTCAGGCTTCAGGAAAGCCTCAAAAAGAACTGGAAGCCTGGCGCCTGAAGTATTATAACGAAATAGAGTACAGGGATAAAGAATTATCAGACCTGAAGAAGCGATTGACAGATACAGAAGAAAATAATGAGATCAATACTATTGAGGCAGAGGAGATGCGAAAGCTCAATAAGCAACTGAAAGCTGAGCTGGAATCTTTAAAAAAAGCGGGATCTGTAAATACGATCGCAGAAAAGCCAGACTATATCGATCAGCTTCGCAAAGCACAAAGCAGCCTGATGGAGCATAATGAAAAAATAAACCTCCTGCTCGGCCAGATAGATATTGTAAAAGAAAATGAAGAAAAACAACAGGAGATCCTAAAGAATAATGAAATTCTTTCCGAACAGATATCAGAATTGAGATTCTTGCTGTCGCAAAAAGAGAAAGAGATCAATAACGTTCGTCAGAAAGAACAGCTGTCCAGTGAAATGACCTCTATGCTGGACAGTGCCTATAGTGAATTCAATGTACTGCAGGAGAAAATTCAAAAACTGGAAAGCCAGGTAAGCTCTTCCAAGCGGATCAACCTGGAGTATGAAGACATGAAGGAGGGGTATTACAGAATTACACAGGACTTTGAGGAACAGAAACGAAAATACAATGCTATTAATACAGAGAATAAACAATTACTCGAAGAGTTGACAGAAACTGAGGAAAAGCTGAAAGAGGCCAATTTTCAACGGCAGCAATTACAAAAGAGAGTGGCCTACCTGGAAGAACTCAATGATGATATGCAGGCCGTGGCAGATGCGAATAAGAAGCTGGAAAGTCAGCTCAAAAGGATCGGTGAACTGGAAAGCATGCTGAATGTTGTGGCAGAAGAACGGGACCAGCTGGCACAACGGCAGATCAAAACGGGCTGATTAAAAATATAGCTGAGGAAAATCAGTACGTGAAAGCTCCGTAAAGGGGCTTTTGTCATTTAAATAGCCTCCAAAGCAGTTAATTTTGCAGGGTAAAAAGTGCACTATGCAGAAAAATATCGCATCCATCCGCAGGAACTATTCTCAAAAAAAGTTAACCGAACAAAAAGCAGAGGCGGACCCAATTAAACAATTTGCCAAATGGTGGAAGCAGGCGGTAAAATCGGAAATAGAGGAAGTGAATGCTATGACACTGGCCACCGCTTCTTCTGACGGGGTGCCGGCTGCAAGAATTGTTTTACTTAAGGATTTTAGTGAAAAAGGATTTTCATTCTATACCAATTACAATAGTTTTAAAGGGCAGCAATTGGCAGAAAACCCCAAGGCCTGTCTTGTTTTTTTCTGGAAGGAAATGGAACGGCAGGTAAGAATAACGGGCCTGATCGAGAAACTGAATGCGGAAACCAATGATTCGTATTTCAATTCGAGGCCGGAAGAAAGCCGCCTAGGTGCTATTGCTTCTCCCCAAAGCCAGGTCATTCAAAACAGGGAATGGCTGGATGACCGGTTTAAACAAGTGAAAAAAGATTTTAAAGGAAAAGTGGTGGAACGTCCGGCACATTGGGGCGGCTACCTGGTAAAACCAGTGATCATAGAGTTCTGGCAGGGGCGACCAGGCAGACTGCACGACCGGCTGCAATATACCCTGGATGATACGGGTAACTGGAAAATAGAACGGCTTGCGCCTTAAAAATAGCAATAGCTAAAAGATAACAGGAAAGGTTTCTTTAAATAAACAGTCACTATTATCTTTTAACTATCAGTTTTATCTGTTATGCTTTTTTAGTTGCGGCTTTCTTTGCAGCAGCTTTTTTGGCCGGACTTTTTGTTACCGGTCTGCTTTTGCCAAACGAACCTTTGAAACGTTTTCCTTTGGCTGTTTTCTTATCACCTCTTCCCATGATTTTTTATTTTAAGTATTAATTGTTGCTGTGTAAAATCTTTATCTGAAAAAAAACTCCGTCTGGCCTCAGGCGAGAAGGAGCTTTTCCAATTCGTTTGTTAGTTCAGGTGTGGTCACAATTTACCGGCAAGTTCTTTGCCAGCTTTGAAACGGGCTACTTTTCTGGCTTTTATCTTGATTATTTCGCCAGTTTGAGGATTGCGGCCATTCCGGGCAGATCTTTTTGATACGGAAAAAGTACCGAAGCCAACCAGGGTAACTTTGCCGCCACCTTTCAGTGTTTTGGTAACAGCTTCTATAAAAGAATCCAGCGCAGCATTTGCCTCTGTTTTGGTGATGCCGGTATCATCGGCAATTTTTGCGATTAACTCTGCTTTGTTCATGATTGTAATTTTAAATGATTTGGTAACGGCGACAAATTTATATGCTTTTTTATTCCGGCAAAATATTTTTATTCAACTCTTTTACATGTACAATCCCGCAGAAGCCTTACGGGACAAGGTTTTGGTGAGAAATCAATAACAAAACCAGAACAAATTTTAAATTCAAAAACTCCTGAAAGTCCCGCCAGTAAAGGATTACAGGTGGTTCTGCTGTAAGCCTTGCCAGTAAAGGGTTTGAAAGGAATATACAATTGTTTCACCAGCCGCAAAATTAAATTTAATCTTTTGCACACTCAATGCACAACCTGCATCACCGATCGAAAGGCAACAAATTTATTGCCCCATTTATCTGCTCCTTTTTTTCTCATCCCATCAGAAAACTGTTCAATGTACTGGTTATAAAGGGCATTGCTTGCAGCATGATATTGTACGGCATAAGTGGGCCCTTCTGTATCATCCACTTCCAGCAGCCGGAGTATTGTGGCATGTGTAAAACAACCGGTATGAATAATATCCGGAATATGTTCTTCCCGAAGCCAGACCAGCCAGGGCGTAGCTATGGAATGCTCTACTTTTATGGTTACATTATAGATCACCATGCTCTTATATTTTAATTGATACTTGTATCATCAATAATAATTTTTTTCAGCCGTTGATACATGAAAGATACTACCAATAGCAAAACGCCAAGTAAAATAAACGCAGCAATTTTTCCACCGGGAGGAATGTTGCGTATATCAAACAAAAATAATTTTACCAGCGTAATACTAAATAAGGTCAGTGAAATAATACGGAGTGTCCGGAAACTGTGTTTCATCCCAAGCCACATCATGGTGAAAGAACAACTACTCCATAGAATACTCAATCCCGCTTTTTGATACAGGTTTCTCCACCAGGCCCATTCGATTTGCTGCTGGTAATTGGCCCAGAGGATAATATGATACATCTCAATACTTAACAACAGAATGATGCCTGTAGCAGCTATCCAGGTAAACGGAGACCGGTACACAGACCACTGTTCATTTGTTTTTGTGAAAAAGAACCTGATCAGATCATACAACAACCATAAAAGCAATACGTCCGCAAACCAATGCACTCCAAAAAGGATATTGTTGCCGGTACCGGATAGTAATGCCAGTGAGACCTGGTGATTGGCACCAATATTTACCAGGTAAAAGCCGAAACAAAAAAGGGTAAGCACAAACTTCAGCAGCGAGTAGGCCGCTTTCTTTTTAAATACCTGCAACAGGATGAGTACAAATGCAAAAGAATAGGCTTGCAAATAGACGGAATGAACCGGTACTTCCGTATAGCGGTGGCTGAACTGATAGTAAAGTTCCAGTACTCCTGATAAATAAAGGATGCTGATCGCTTTTGTCAGCAACAAGTTGCGGGCCGCAGCCGTGGAAATAGCGAATATGTATTCGGTTTCCTGTTCTTTCTGCATCAGCCGATGATAAATGAATAAGGCCGCAGCTGCTGCCAAAGTAGTTATAAATCCTTTATTGGCAATAACTGGCACCGCATTGCTGGAAGTAAAGTATACTTCGATCCAGGTAAGTACCAGGCTGATAAGCATAGAAACAATCACAATGCCGGAGGCTATCTTCAGAAGGATGATCTTCGAACGTTGGTATAAGAAGAATAACAGGACAGCCTCAGCAGCCCAGAATAAAACGATATGATTGCCCTTTAGTAATACCGGGGCTGTTAAAGAAATAAAAGTAAGACTGAGCCCCATCAGCAACGAAACGAAATTCCTGTCCGCACTCTTTTTGCGGTAGAAAATAGCAGTAAGGAACAGGTTGAACAGCCCCAGTGATAAAGTAAACAGACCTTTGGCATTTCCATCATCCCAATGTTCCAGGATAATAACACCTGCCGCATAATAAAGAAAATTGATGCTGAGCAGAATGATAAAATCAAACGAAGTGAATTTATTTTTAAGACGGATACTGTTGATGATATTCATCACTACAAACAGCACGTAAAACAGTGTTGAGAATAGTAAGGCATCTCCAGAAGGGAATGTTGCAGTGTTATCAAAGGAAATACGTTTGATCAGCCACCCGCTGAAAATAATAGTCGTAAAAAAAAGGGAGATGATATTAATAGCCGGCCATCGTTTAAACCAGGAGAGGGCTATCAAACCGGCATTGAGAATACATAAGTAAGTGAATAAAGCGACATAATTCTCCTGGCCAGTACTTACCAAAAAGGGTGTGATAAAACCACCGATAGTGGCCAATATGGCCAACTCCTGCCGGTTGTAATATAATGATAACGCAACTGCAAATGCCGACACCACCACCATAGCGATAAAAGCTGGGAGTTGTCCAATAAGTTGATACTGGTGAAAGGCAAAAGCAATGCTGAAGTAAAATACACTTAAACCCCCGCCTACTAATACAGAACTGAATGAACGATAGCTGTTCCGGTAGTAATGCGCCAGCCCGATAAGGATGCTGCCGCTGATAAGACCAATGATAACACGGCCAGTTTCATTGATCCAGTTTTTATCAATGGCGTATTTTATAAAAAAGGCGATGCCTAATACCAATACTGCAATACCAATTTTATTGGCCAGGTTTTCACCGATAAATTTTTCAATATCGGTTTCTTTTTTGGGTTCATACCCGGGTTTATACTTCGGCACCGGTTTGATATCAACCAATTCTTCCATCCCGGGCTCTGTAATTGAAGGAGTTGCTACTACAATCTTTTCCTCCCATACCCGCTCAGGTATAACAACTACCGGGTCTTTTATTATTTCTTTTTCAATAACTGGTTGCTCGGCAATTGGTTCCTCTTTAATGATCGTTTTAGCCGGCGCTTCTTTAAAAAACGGTTTTAAAGGAGGGGTTTCTTTGTTTTCTTTCAGTTCTTTTGAAAGGCTGGATACTTCGTTGCTAAGCTGTTTTATTTTATCATACAGGGATTCCAGCAGGCGGCGCTGTTCGCCGGAGCGGCTTAAAATAGTTATCAGCAAAAAAAGGAAAACAACGGGTATCAGGATGATTAACAGAATTAATCCGTCCATCAAGATGAATTTTGGTTAACAATACTGCTTCAGCAAAAATGGTGACTACTATGAAGAGAGCTGAATGGATTTGCCGGCAGTGATTATAATTTGATATCTAAATATACCGGACAATGGTCAGAGTGTTTTACATCCGGGTATATTTCTGCATCCTTAAGGTTCTTTTTTAGCGGTTCTGTAACATTTATGTAATCAATTCTCCAGCCTTTATTCTGCGCTCTTACTGTTGGAAAACGCTGGCTCCACCAGCTATAGCGGTGAGGTTCAGGATGAAAGCTGCGGAAACTGTCGATCCATCCGCTGTCAAGCAATTTTGTCATCCACTCCCTTTCTTCCGGTAAAAAACCGGATGAATTCTTGTTTCCTTTCGGATCATGAATGTCTATAGCATGATGTGCAATATTATAATCACCGCAAAGTATCAGTTTGGGATGCTTCTTTTTTATTTTATTGAGCCATACATAAAACTCATTCAGCCATTGATACTTAAATCCCTGACGTTCATCTCCGCTGGTACCTGATGGAAAATACGCATTGATCAGTTTTACATCTTTAAAGTCCAGTTGAATTACCCGGCCTTCATCATCACTGGACCCATGCCCATTACCATAAGTTACGTTGTCCGGTTTTATTTTGGTAAACACGGCCACCCCGCTGTATCCTTTTTTCCGGGCACTGAACCAGTAGTGGTGATAGCCCAGTGCTTCCAGCTGTTTTACATCTACATCACCCTGGTGGGCTTTTGTTTCCTGTATGCAGATCACATCAGCCGGATCTGTTTTTAGCCAGTCAAGAAATCCTTTTTTGATCGCTGCCCGGATACCGTTAAGGTTATAAGAAATGATTCGCATTGTATTAATGATTAAATTGTCCGGCAATTTACATTTTACTATGGAAGCAACAACAATTTCGAAAAAGGGTCCGATTATTCCCCCAAAGGAACAGGTGTACCTGGAAGGCCCCAAAAGCAGGGGCTATGAATTAGGGTTTGCCTGGCGGGTTTTCTGGCAGTTTATCAAGGGGTTCCGGAACCTGCATTTTGTGGGCCCCTGCATTACCGTATTTGGCTCTGCCCGTTTTAAAGAAGACAGTCCTTATTATGCAAAGGCCAGGGAGTTTGGTAAAAAGATATCGGAACTTGGCCTTACCACTATAACGGGTGGGGGCCCCGGCATTATGGAAGCAGCTAACCGGGGGGCTTTTGAAAATGGGGGAATGTCAATTGGCTGCAACATCCAGTTACCATTTGAGCAAAAAGAAAATCCATATACACAGAAGTCAGTCACGTTTGAGCATTTTTTTGTTCGCAAGGTGCTGCTGATAAAATATTCCTATGCATTTATTATTATGCCGGGAGGTTTTGGCACATTGGATGAATTGTTTGAAACACTCACGTTGGTACAGACGAAAAGCATTCAGAATTTCCCGGTCGTATTATTTGGAAAAGAATATCATCAACCTTTATTGGAGTATATAGAAGCGATGGCAGCTGCCGGTACTATTTCAAAAGAAGATATGAAACTGGTGTTGATCACAGATGATGTAGATGAAGCGATGATCCATATCAGAAGCTATATTGATACCAACTATAAAGTAAAACCAAGGAAACGTTTCTGGTGGCTGGTGGAAAGGCGTTAATCTATTATGTGTACTGTTTACACAAAAAATCTACCTTTACATAAAATCGGAATCATGTATAAAAAGTTGTTGCTTGCCATCGCATTTATCTCCTTTATACAAATCTCTTCTGCCAACAAAATTGAAACCGTCTCATCACCGGACGGTAGTATTTATTTCACAGTGGTTGCCACAGACGGGAACGCTACAGGTTATAAGTTAGCTTACGAGATCTCTTATAAAAAGAAGGATGCTATCAGGACATCAGGGTTAGGATTTGTTTTAAAGGAACCTTCTCTCAGGCTTGATTATTTCGAAGTATTGGGTAAAGAGCAAAGTACTGCTGATGAAAACTGGCAACCCGTTTGGGGTGAACTGAAAACGATCCGCAACAATTATAACCAGCTTGTTTTAAAACTAAAAGGACAGAACGGAATATTGGTGGACCTGGTGATCAGGGTGTTCAATGATGGGGCCGCTTTCCGTTATTCTTTTCCAAAGCAACCAACACTCAATCATTTTATTATTGCTGATGAATTGACGCAATTTGTTATGACCGGCGATCATAAGGCGTTCTGGATTCCCGGGGATTATGATACGAATGAGTATGCTTATTACACCAGCAATCTTAGTGGTGTGGATGCTTCCGGTGGCGGTTTTGCGCAAGAGATACATGCTAAAACTTTTTTTGATAAAAATGCTGTACAAACGCCGTTGATGATGAAGTCGAAGGATGGGCTTTATATTAATATACATGAAGCGGCATTGATCAATTATCCGGCGATGAACCTGGTGATCGATAAGTCAAACTTTACATTATCCGCACACCTGGTACCGGATGCGGTTGGTAATAAGGCGTATTTGCAAACACCGGCCGTTACTCCCTGGCGTACTATTATAATAAGTGATAAGGCAACCGATATACTGGCTTCCAAATTAATACTGAACCTGAATGAACCTTCAAAGATCCAGGATGTATCGTGGATCAAACCTCAAAAGATGGTGGGAGTGTGGTGGGAAATGCATGTGGGCAAAAGCAGTTGGGATTACAGCGGCGAGCAGGTAGGTTCTCAGCAAGCGACCAAAGTACCACATGGCGCTACTACGGCTAACGTTAAAAGATACATTGACTTTGCTGCAAAGAATGACATACAGGGAGTATTGGTAGAAGGCTGGGATACCGGCTGGGAAGACTGGTTTGGCCAATGGAAGGAAGATGTATTTGATTTTGTAACTCCGTATCCTGATTTTAATGTGCTGGAATTGCAAACGTATGCTGCTGCAAAAGGAGTAAAGATCATTATGCACCATGAAACATCGGGTTCGGTAACAAATTATGAACGCTGGATGGACACCGCCTACCGGTTTATGAACCGGTTTGGATATACGGCTGTTAAAACCGGTTATGTGGGACGGATTATTCCAAGAGGAGAACACCATGACGGGCAATGGATGGTACGCCACTATGAAAGAGTAATGAGTAAAACAGCAGATCATAAGATAATGCTTGATGCACATGAACCGGTTCGTCCAACTGGTCTGCACAGAACGTATCCTAATTTCCTGGCCTGTGAAGCCGCAAGAGGAAATGAATTCAATGCCTGGAGTGTGGGCAATCCGCCGGAGCATGAAACGATACTGGCCTTTACCCGATTACTGGGTGGCCCGATGGATTATACACCGGGTATCTTTAAGATCAAGATGAGCTATTATAATGCGGAGAAAAAGGAACAGGTACATACTACATTGACAAAACAACTGGCGTTGTATGTAACGATGTTCAGCCCACTGCAAATGGCAGCCGACCTTCCGGAAAATTATGAAGCAAGGATGGATGCTTTTCAATTCATTAAAGATGTGGCAGTGGATTGGGATGATTCGAAGATACTGGAGGCTGAACCGGGTGATTATGTGGTTATCACCCGAAAAGCAAAAGGAAACGATAACTGGTTCCTTGGCGCCATTACGGATGAGGTGGCAAGAAACTTTACTACTGCCTTATCATTCCTGGATGCAGATAAGAAATATGTGGCCACTATCTACCGGGATGCAGACAATGCCGACTGGAAAGAAAATCCTGAGGCGTATGTTATTGAAAAGTTCCTGGTGGATAGTAAAACAGCCTTGCGTCTAAAATTGGCGCCAGGTGGTGGAACGGCGGTGAGCTTTATGCCAGCAACGGCAGAACAAATCAAGCAACTTAAAAAGTATAAATAATGACAGCCGTTAATCTCTTAGGTACTGTTGCCGGGATCGTCACCACACTTACTTTTTTGCCCCAGGTAATTAAAACCTGGAAAGAAAAATCTGCAAAGGATATTTCTTTGATGATGTTCCTGATAGCTGCGACCAATGAAGTAATGTGGGTGGCCTATGGCGCTTTGCTGACTCCTGTCAACTGGGTGATCATTATCACGAACTCAGTCCTCCTGATTTTTTCTTCTATTATGATATGGCTAAAATTCCGGTATAATCATGGCTGAAATAAAGACGATCATTTTTGATCTTGGCGGGGTATTGATCGACTGGAACCCGATGTATGTGTATGGTGAATATTTTGACACAATAGAAAAGAGGGATTATTTCTTTCAGCATATCTGCACTTCCGAATGGAATGAGGAACAGGATGCGGGCCGCTCCATAGTGGAAGCCACAGAGCTATTAATTGCACAGTTTCCTGATTGGGAACAACCCATCCGGGACTATTATGGCCGCTGGACAGATATGCTGAACGGCCCGATACATGAAACGGTGGAATTATTCGGACAGCTAAAAGCATCAGGCAAGTATAAATTATATGCACTGACCAACTGGCAGGCCGATCTTTTTAATATCGCTCTGGTGCGATACAATTTCCTCCATTGGTTTGACGGCCGGGTAGTAAGTGGTGAAGAGAAAATGCGAAAACCTTTCCCGGAGTTTTACCAGCTTTTATTAGACCGGTATAATGTGAAACCGGAGGAAGCTTTGTTCATCGATGACAACCTGAGGAACGTAAAAGCAGCAGAGCAGCTTGGGATAAGGAGCATCCATTTTCAATCACCCGGGCAATTGAGGGAATGGATGAGGGATAAAGAAGCGGTTTAACTATTCCAAAACCGGCCGCAACCACCTTTCCATTTCTTCCAAACTCATCCCTTTCCGGTTGGCATAATCTTCCAGCTGATCCTTATTTATTTTACCCAAACCAAAGTAATGACTTTGGGGATGGGCGATGTACCAGCCGCAAACAGATGCTGGCGGATTCATGGCCAGGCTTTCGGTTAATTCGATGCCGATATTTTCTGTCACGTTCAGCAGATCAAAGAGTTTAAGCTTTTCGGTATGATCGGGACAGGCGGGATAGCCCGGTGCGGGGCGGATGCCTTTGTATTGTTCTTTGATGAGTTCTTCGTTGGTCAGGCTCTCGTCTTTTTCATAGCCCCAATATTCTTTTCTTACTTTCTGGTGCAGGCATTCAGCAAAGGCTTCTACAAAACGGTCGGCTAAGATTTGGACCAGTATCTTATTATATTCATCATTGTCGGCTGCATATTGATCGATGTGCTTCTTTGCGCCGTGAATAGTTACAGCAAAGGAACCCATGTAGTCGGAACCGAGCTCGGCAGGACAAACAAAATCGGATAAGGAATAACTCGGTTGTCCTACTGCCTTCTTTATCTGCTGGCGCAAGGATTCTAATTTGACTTCTCCTTTTTCTGTTTGCAAGGTGATAGTATCTGCATTGTTACTGCTGGCGGGCCAGAAACCAATAACGCCATCGGCGCTAAACCATTTTTCGGCAATGATCCGCTCCACCATTTTTTGCGCTTCATTATACAAACGTGTGGCTTCTGTTCCAAATATCTTGTCTGATAATACTTGTGGGAAATGACCGGGCATTTCCCATGCGATGAAGAAGGGGCCCCAATCGATATAACGGGCAATCGTTGCGAGATCGAATGCTTTTAAAACCTTGACACCATTAACTGCCGGAGTAGTGGGTGTATAATTTTTCCAGTCGAAGTATTCTTTTGTCACCACTGCTTCGGTATAGGGGATAAATGGCTTTGCCCTTTTATTGAGGAACTGATTTCTTAAGTTTTCGTATTCTTTTTGTGTTTGTTGTATCAGGGGTTCTCTTTGTTCTTTATTCAGTAAGGTGCTGACGGCTGTTACACTTCTGGATGCATCCAGTATATGCAGTACGCCATTATCATACTGGGGAGCAATTTTTACAGCTGTATGCATTCTTGAAGTGGTGGCGCCGCCAATGAGCAAGGGCTGTTTCATTCCGCGGCGTTTCATTTCATGGGCCACATGCACCATCTCATCCAGGGATGGAGTGATAAGGCCACTGAGGCCGATGATATCTGCTTTTTCTTTTTCAGCTGTGTCCAGGATCTTATCTGCGGGAACCATCACCCCCAGATCGATGATATCATATCCATTGCAACCAAGTACCACGCCAACGATGTTCTTTCCTATATCATGCACATCACCTTTTACAGTGGCTAATAATACTTTGGCTGCACCGGCTGCTTCTTCATTCACCGTGCCTGCAGCAATATGTGCCTGCTTTCTTTCTTCTTTTTCTGCTTCGATAAAAGGGGTGAGTACGGCCACACTTTTCTTCATCACTCTTGCACTCTTTACCACCTGTGGTAAAAACATTTTGCCGGCGCCAAACAGATCACCCACTACATTCATACCGGCCATCAGCGGACCTTCGATCACTTCCAGCGGGGTGGGGTATTTTTGACGGGCTTCTTCTGTATCTGCATCGATATAATCGGTGATGCCATTTACCAGGGAATGTTTTAGCCGTTCTTCCACAGAAGATTCCCGCCACTTTTCATCTTTGATGTTCTCTTTACCTTTTGCTTTTACTGTTTCTGCAAAGACGATCAGTTTTTCAGTGGCTTCGTTATTATCATTGTTATGATTCAGAATAACATCTTCACATAATTGACGCAGGCCCGGTTCTATTTCATCATACACCACCAACTGGCCGGCATTTACAATACCCATATCCATACCGGCTTTGATGGCATAGTACAGGAAAACGGAATGCATAGCTTCCCGCACATGATCATTACCACGGAAGGAGAAGGAAAGATTGCTGACACCACCGCTTACTTTGGTTAGTGGCATCAAAGCTTTTATTTCTTTGGTGGCTTCGATGAAATCAACACCATAATTATTATGTTCTTCCAACCCGGTGGCTACGGCGAATATATTGGGATCGAAAATAATATCCTGCGGATCGTAACCAACTTGCTCCGTTAATATCTTATAAGCCCGGTGGCAGATCTCCACTTTTCGCTGTTTGGTATCGGCCTGTCGGCCTTCTTCCGCAGCAGCTGGCCCGAGGCGCCGGGCTGCATGGTCATGGCGCTGCCATTGATTGCGCTCGCTTACCCGATCTATCGCGCCGAATGTGTGCTTG
>CAYUCU010000027.1:0-28062 GCA_964443345.1 uncultured Chitinophaga sp. | reverse complement strand
AGAAAAATGGAAGAAGCAGGTCAAACAGAAATTTTCCTAATGCAGATGATTCCTCAGTTTGAGCTTGTGAATTGGGAATTTACACCAAAAGATTCTATGGTCGAAGTTGCCTACAAAGAACCGGAAGCGGTAGAGAAATTTCTAAAACCGGGGAGGGAATCCAGCCTTGAAACACTAGATAATGGAAACTATGCTTTTCGCTGCGAGCAAATGATCAAAGAGAAAGCAGAGATAACACTACAGGAAGCAGAAGCTATCTGGAACAAGCTCCAGGAGTTTTTACAACAACTCGCTGAAAGAGATACAGCACCTGATATAGAGACGCCCGGATGGGCATCCCCGTATACGAATATTACAGCAGCGATGGCCACACTGCTTCATTTTAAGAAAGCATGGATCGATGTTCATCCGGAATATTATAGTAGCACCAAGGAATTCTGTGTTAAGTTGATCAAAGAAGCGCTGGCTACAGAAGCGGACTTTGATACGCCCGGTACTAACCATGATTGGAATATTTTCCTGGCGGTCATAGCAGCACACCTGTGGACAGATGATGAAAAAGATACCGACTGCCGTACGCTTGCAGTAGGTGTTATTGTACAATTCACGGGTACGACTGTGGAAAGGTTCCTTGCTGAGACCGCGAAACTTTTACATTGGAATGCACCCGCATTTGTCCAAGTACAAAATTTACTTCTTCGGTTCAGTAAAAAATATAATGAATACATTAGTAATAGAAGGGTTTCGGAAGACTCCTTTCTGACTGCAAAACAAGCTTTGGTAAATGAATTTGTAAATGATCTTACACCGTCCTCGCCCATCACTTGGTCAGATGAGAGGGCAAAAGAGAAAAAGAAACCCAAAGGAAGGCGGCATCAACCGATTCATAGCGAAGATGATTTCGCCCGTTTGCCTGGTTTTTACACACCTGTTTTGAAATATTTACTGAAAACGTTGTCTACTATTGATCAAACACGGGATACTGGAGAAAGAGCCCATATATTGTTCTTATATAATCAGGCCTTTGGACAGGTCATTTATGAGCTTGGTGAAATCACTGAGGAGGCCAAAGCGATAGAGCAATATCCTGATGATTTTAACCTGATGGTACTGCGGCGGGTGTCTGCACTTTTACCCCTGCTCACAGAGCAGGAGTCGCCCCACCTGCTTTGGAAACCTCTTTTTTCATACGGCTATATTGCTGCGAGGTGGATTGACATCTTTTGCACTCATTATATTTTGTCACACGTCGAAAAAAAGGAGCGACATGACAGGATGATTCATATTCTGCAGGAAATGGTGGAATTTTCTTACATAAGCCCAACCTGGAAAACGAACCATCTCCGCCGGGGAGAGGATTTCAGGCTCTGTGTTGTTGGTATGCAACCCCAGTTGACATCCATTTGGACAGATGATTTGACAGCGTTCACACAAAAGTCCGCTGCCATTTATCGTACCTGGTTCATAAAAAAGAGCGTTAACCCGTATGCAGTATCAGCGCTTCTGGATTTTGTTATTACACGGTCCGGTGAATTCATGTTTAAAGATTCGTTCAGCATTTTCAAAGCATTCTTCGGTTTAGGTCAAGCGTACGCGGAAACTAGTGCTCCCAAGGGAATGGTTTACATGGGAACCCCCCAACAAGATCAACAACTGGCTATCGTTCTTGACTATGGCTGGAAGAATAAAAAGGAGATTATCGTTTCTGATCCGGCGGTTTTCCAAATTTTCAAAGATCTCGTTCAATACCTGGTCGCTTTAAAAAATCCTGCGGCTCTTGCCCTGCAAAATGATCTGCTGGTTGAAGGTTGAGTCGGTAGATTATAATAGTTTTAGTTTTTCATAGAAATCAGCTAACCCTGCCTTCTTTAAAACCTCTTCATGAATGGCTTTCAACTCGGCAACAGATTCTTCTGATAGTGATCCCAAAATCTCATCCTCGAAAGCTTCTTTAGCGTTCAAAATTCCTGCCTCGATCAGCCTTGATAAAACCAGTACATTCTGCCTTGTAATTTTGAGACTAATCTTGCATTGCTCAGCCATCCCAGGGCTGCACAAAATCATTTCAAAAACCTTTGATTTTTCTTTCTTACCGTTTGTTACTCCACTGCTCATACAACACAATTTTTGATTTGAAATTTATTGACAGTACAAATCTATTTTCATTTTCCTGCTTTCACCTAATCAGAATTTGATCAGGTGTTTATTATCAGGATCGGTCAGTTTAACTTTACAAGGTCAAAGGTTGCTGTGTCTGCAACCGGCAAGATGTTCAATTGTTGCACAATTGCATCTTGGTCCCCTGCCTCCGGAGTCGGCGGGACTATAGAAAAAGAAGTTTTAAAGGGCATAGCGGCAAAAAACAGTGCTTGTCTTTTGCCGGAGATAAAGTGAAAATGAATAGTGATGAGTGAGCATAAAATTCCTTCCTGGATTTCCTTTCGGGTTAAGCCTGCAGAGTACCAGAAAATACAAAGCTTATTTTCCAAAACCACGCATAGAAAACTAAGCGAGTATGCCAGGAATGTGCTATTGCAAAAGCCAGTAACTATCAAAGTCAGGAATGAATCCGCCGATCAGTATTTAGATGAAATGATCGGTCTGAAAAAAGAGTTGAATGCTATCGGTAACAACTACAACCAGGCTATCAAAAAACTCCACACCCTAAATCATATCAGTGAAGTGAAGTGGTGGCTGAATTCACATGAACCGCTACATCAGAACTTCCTGCAATTGACAGAGAGAATATTTCAGAAACTTAATGAAATCCACCGGCAATGGTCGTCCGAATAACAAGCCCGCATAGTTTGCAAAGGGCATTGAATTATAACGAGCAGAAATGCCAAATGGAAAAAGCAGTTTGCATTTTCGCAGGGAACTATTTGCTGGAGGCTAACCAAATGAATTTTCATCAGAAAATGGAACGGATGCAAGACCTGATTGCAAGAAATGAACGGGCAAAAAAATCCAACACACTCCATATCTCCTTAAACTTCGATCCGTCTGAGAAATTTACTGAAGGTAAACTTACCGAGGTCGCAAATGCTTATATGGAAAAAATTGGCTTTGGCTCTCAGCCTTACCTGGTCTATCAGCACCATGATGCCGGCCATCCTCACATCCATATCCTGACCACCTGTATCCAGCCTGATGGCAAGCGTATTGATACTTATAATATCGGCCGCAACCAGTCCGAGAAGGCAAGAAAAGAATTGGAGAAGAGTTTTGGTATGATTCCGGCGCAGGGCAAAAAAGCAGCGCAGGTTGCAGGCATCAGGCCCATTGATGTTCAGAAAGTTTTCTATGGCAAATCCGAGACCCACCGTTCAGTCAGCAATGTCCTGGATGCGGTATTCAACCAGTTTAAATACACTTCGCTGGCAGAACTGAATGCCATCCTCCGGCAGTATAACGTGGAGGCCGACAGGGGCAGGGAAACAGGAATTGTATATAAGTCCGGGGGACTTTTCTACCGGTTGCTCGACGGACAGGGTAATAAGGTCGGGGTACCAATCAAAGCCAGCCTGATTCACAGCAAGCCCACCCTGAAAAATCTGGAGAAAAAATTCAACGAAAATGAGACCCTCCGGCAGCCTGACAAAAAGAGGTTGAAAACCAGTATTGACTGGGTGCTGGCCAAATCTCCGGACAGCCTGGAAGCCTTGATCAATGCACTGAAAAAAGAAGGGGTGCAGGCAGTGCTACGGGAGAATAAGCAGGGGTTGGTTTTCGGTATCACTTTTATTGATTTTCGGACCAAAGCCGTCTTTAACGGCAGCGATATCGGCAAGTCCTACAGTGTTGCTGGTATCAAGGCTTCTCTGGCTTCAGGTCAACATGGCCAGGAAAAAGCCCCAAAACCTGCATCTGAAACAATCCAGTCAAAGGATTTCAGCAAAAGTCTGGAGCCCTCTCCTACTGACGGGGCCACCCCCAATCAAGACGGCCTGCTGAAAGAACTGCTGGAACATGAAAAGAACCTGAACCGGGTTCCTGCCGAACTGCTAAAGAAAAAGAGGAAAAAACGCAATCCTAACCCTAAATAAATTGATATGTCATCCGGAACCGGCGAAAATGAAGCAGGCCTCAGAAAAATCCTAGACTTTACCCGGCTGGGGGCCATTTTGGTCCTGCTCCTGCACTGTTATTTTTACTGTTACGGGGCTTTTGAACGCTGGGGGCTCACAACTGGTTGGGGTGACCAGTTCCTCCAAAATATAGCCCGTACGGGGCTGTACAGCACGGTGTGGAAGTCTAAACTGATTGCCCTCGGACTGCTGGGGATTTCCCTGCTGGGCGCTAGGGGCAAAAAATCCGAAAAAATCAATCCCCGATCCATCCTGGCTTACCTTGTTTTAGGATTGGGCCTGTATTTCTCTAGTACCCTTATACTTGGCTTTCAGGGACAGTTGGAACACCTGGCAATCGGGTATATGACCCTTACGGGGGTTGGGTTTTTATTAATGCTGGCATGGGGCAACCTGCTCAGTCGTTACATTAAGGTGAATTTGGGAAAGGATATTTTCAATGAGTTGAATGAAACCTTCCCCCAGGAAGAGCGGTTGTTAGAGAATGAATATTCGATCAATCTTCCTGCACAGTATAACCTAAGGGGTAAGGTCCGCAAAAGCTGGATCAATATCATTAATCCGTTTCGGGGGCTATTGGTTTGCGGTTCACCCGGATCTGGTAAGTCATACTTTGTAATTCAGCATATCATCAGGCAACATATCCAAAAGGGGTTTACGATGCTGGTCTATGATTTTAAGTATGATGACTTGACGAAAATAGCCTACAACTCACTGCTCAAAAATAAAAATGCTTATAAAGTTGAGCCTCAGTTTTACACGATCAATTTTGATGACTTATCTAAGAGCCACCGCTGTAACCCGCTGGATGCATCAACCATGTTTGATATCACGGATGCCACCGAAGCTTCCCGTTCAATTATGATGGGTTTGAATAGGGACTGGATCACCAAGCAGGGCGATTTTTTTGTAGAGTCACCGATCAATTTTCTTACGGCGATCATCTGGTTCCTGAAAAAGTATCAGAATGGAAAATATCTTACGTTGCCGCATGTAATTGAACTCATGCAGGTGGACTATGAGAAGTTATTCTCTGTCCTCCGCACTGAACCAGAAATAGAGGTGCTAATTAATCCGTTTATATCGGCCTATCAGAACGATGCGATGGAACAATTGGAGGGACAGATCGCAAGTGCCAAGATTGGGATGGCCCGTCTCTCCTCCCCGCAACTTTATTGGGTGCTTTCTGACAACGATTTTACATTGGACATTAATGACCCTGAAAATCCCAAGATCGTTTGTCTCGCCAATAATCCACAAAAGCAGCAGATTTATGGGGCTGTTCTATCCTTATATGTGACCCGCTTAATTAAGTTGGTGAACCAAAAAAATAAACTGAAGTCGAGTCTGATCTTTGATGAGTTTCCGACGATCTTTTTCAATGATATTGATAGTTTAATAGCAACAGCCCGTTCCAATAAAGTAGCCACCTGTTTAGCTATTCAGGATTTTAGCCAATTAAAAAAGGATTATGGTGCCGATCAGTCCGCTGTCATCATGAATATTACCGGGAACATTATCAGCGGGCAGGTGACGGGGGAAACCTCTAAATTTTTGTCTGAAAGATTCGGGAAAATAAACCAGGTCAAGGAGAGTATTTCCATCAATCGAACAGATACTTCGATAAGTAAATCCAGTCAGTTGGATTTTGCTATACCACAGTCTAAGATTGCAGGGCTTTCATCAGGTGAGTTTGTTGGAATGGTGGCAGATGATCCGACTAATAAGATAAAACTTAAGACATTCCATTGTGAAATTATGAACGACCATGTGCAGTTAAATGCCACGACGCTTTTATACAGAGAACTCCCCAAAATCAATAGTGTTACCACACAGATGGTAGCTGATAACTTCCGACGCATTAAATCAGAAATATCCCATATCGTTGAGACAGAAATAGAGCGAATCATAAATACACCAGGATTAGAACGAATTTAGACGAACAGAACGTTCACGCGGATGCTGTGATTCTAATCGAGTTCGTTTTCGGCAGGAAATTTCATCTCCGACCTGAGCGCACTTTATTTGATTCACGCGATCGCGGCAGCGAGTGGCACCAGTCCCAGTCCCTAAAAAAGGATTATCAAAAAAACTAATGGTCATACCATTGCCGACAACTCCCTGCGGTGTTAATGGGCAACGCGAAATAACTTCGCTGAGTTTGAACAAATAGCCTCCAAATGATCGCCGAGGCAGTGGGTTATACGGAAGGGAATAATTTCAAGCATGCGTTTATGAAGGTGGTGGGGTGTACGCTGGGGGAATAGGGGAGGAAGAGTCAGGCTAAATAATGGGTATTATTGAACTGATTAGCAGAACCACCCGGCATAGCCGGGTGGGTTTTCCTTTCTGATCCTTTTAAGGGATTATTTAGCCTGAATCTTCGGCTTTAAGGGGTAAATAAAGGTAGATTTGTGGCCTCTTTCAATTACAAGCTATGAACCTTACACCCTCTGCCCGGAACGTCCTAATGTTCCTGAACAATCAACACGATAACCGTGGGAATGCCTATGGCAACATTGCTCACCATGCAGGTTTGAATCGCGATGATGTTGAAAAAGCCAGCACATTTCTTTGCAAAAATGGCTTGGCTGAAGCAAAGGAGGACCGAATTTTTATTACCGACAAAGGCCGGGAATGGGTTGAGAATTATATCGAGGACCGGGATGACCGGGTTCGCGAATTTGTTTATGACAACTATGAGTTCGCTCTTTTAAGGTTTGTTGCCGAACTGGATATACCTTTATCCGTCGACGAATTCCCTGAGGTTTTAAAAGAGCAAGCACCCAAAATCACCACTGGCTTTCCTGCCATGAACCTGATCCAGCATCTGGAAATAGAATGGGGGGCTTATTTCCAAAGCCCGGGGAATAAATATTCAATTACAAAGGAAGGCAAAAAGCGGTACGAATATCTTGCGAAGCAGTTAGGTGTTACAGTTAGTGGCACACAACAGAAATCTTATAAAGAGGAAGTATTTACAAAATCGGAAGTATCGGAAATCAATGCCCGCCTTGACCAAATCCAGGATATGATGAAAGCTGAGTTTGAAAAGATATTGCTGAGCGAGCAGTTTACCTATGATGACGTTATGGCGGAGTTGAACGAGCTTCGTGAATACACTGGATTGCCTAAGAAAATCTGGCGTCAACTGAAAACGGGGAAATTAACAGAAATGGTTCTGAGTGGTGTAATCAGTGCTACTGTTTCGCAACGGATAGCTGATCATATCAACCCTGCAGTTGACAAATTGCTGGAATGAGTGCATTGGGAAAATATTTGAAATTTCGTACCTTTATTATCTTAAACAGGAGCGCCACCTGGCTAAACACGGGCAACAATTATCATGGCACGGAATTATCCGCGATTTATCTTTTCGCATCCCTTCGACACAAAATCAAAAGAACGTTTTATTGTTCACACACTTCACCCGCAAATGATCGCCAGGGTTATTTACCTCGAGGATGGTGGTCACCAGATCGAACCGCTCGAATCATTTGTTGAAACAACTGCGGAACAAAGATCCCAGATTGCTTACCGTATGTATGACTGGTATACGAACATCAGGATGCAGGAAGCAAAGCTCAGTTTCGACTTTTACGACCGTGTATCGGACATTGCCAGGAAACTGGCTTCCACTGACGAGTTTTTTGATGGTGTGGTAACCATCTCGATGGTGTTTATTCCTGTTATGGGGGCAAAACTCGAACTAAAGCAGGACGATTGGGCCCTTGAGATGAATTTCGAGAATGATGACACGTACGAAAGCACCGTTCAAAGATTGAAAGAAATGTACCGGGAAAAATATGGGGATGAACCCAAGTGGACTTTAAGGTAAATGAGCGGAACAATAATTATCTTCCGTATGTGCAAGAATTAACCTGTACATACAAGGGAGAAGAATACTCTGTTCGGGAGGATGGATCTGTTTTTCGACATCCACGCCCCGGCAAGAAGCCTCGGCCGTATGACAGCAACTGGACCTTTGGGAATAAGAATTTGGAAAGAGGATATATGGAGATTGCATCGGTTCAGGTCCACCGGATCGTCGCCACTGCCTTTCACGGTGAAGCGCCAACGTCTCAGCATGTTGTCGACCATAAGGATACTAATAAATGTAATAACCGGCCAGAGAATTTGAGATGGGTAACCAAATTTGAAAACATAATGCTGAACCCGATCACCGTAAAAAGAATTGAATGGGTGATCGGTGATAAGATTGAGAAATTCCTTGAAGACCCATCCAAATACAAGGATAAATTCCAGGATCAAAATTTCGCCTGGATGCGGACGGTAACTCCCGAAGAAGGGCAGCACACACTGGAGCGGTTGCGAGACTGGGCAAAAAGCGATAAACAGCCCGCCGGTGGTTCGCTTGGGGAATGGATATATAGCCGGGGAAACCTGTATGAGCAGCAGGTTGAAGATTTGTCCGCGATTATACCTTCCAGGACCCCTAATGCAAGCCAACGGAACTACAAGATGGTTTGTGACTTTCCGTTCTGCCCGCCTTCCGTGGAGGGTGACCCTATTACAGCCTATACACGGCGTATGGGACCAATAAATGTTTTTGTCGCAAGCGATTACTTTATTTCTGTGTGTTACAAAAGGACCGTTTCTGTGGACGGCTCGACTTTGTTTGTGATCTCAGAATCACAAGGCCGTACCAAGTATTGGGGGCTGGCGAAGATTACCTACGAGAATGGGCAATTTGTACATGAAAATCTCGGTGTTTTCCTCGAACTCCAGGGTGCGGAACGCAGGTTTTCAGAAGTACAGGGATTTGAGTGGACTGGTGGGGAGCAGGAAGATGAAATGCCGGAAATGGCAGAGGTGCCGGATGTAATACCTTCCAAAACACCGGGAGCCGTACAAAAGAACTGGAAGACGGTTTCGGAATTTCCGGGTTGTCCGCAGGAACAAACAGCGGATCCCCTCATCACGTATACACGGCATCTCGCCCCCGATTCGGTTTTCAGCCTTAATGATTATGGGTCCTCTATTGTCAGGAAGACGCAACTCTCACAGGATAATAAGTACCTTTATGTGATCACGGATTCAGATAGTGCTACTGCCGTCAAACGCTGGGCGCTGGCCCAAGTTACCTATGAAGAGGGTCTGTATGTTCACGAAAATCTTGGAAATTTCTTTGAAGAGCGGGGCGCTGAAAGAGCATTATGTGAGGCGACGGGTGGGGAGTGGAAAGGAGAAGAAGGGATTGATGATTGGGCGTGAAAAAAGACAACAATAACTATCTTCACCTCATGCTGACACCCGATCAATTCATCACCCGTTGGAAAGCGTCAGGCGCTTCGGAAAGAGCGAATTACCAGCTGTTTTTGACCGAGCTCTGCGAGCTGCTCGGGGTGGAGAAACCCAGACCTGCTACGGAAAAAGTGCATGAAGCTACCTACAACTTCGAACGGCCGGTGGACTTTGATGACGGAGAAGGAAAGGTCACCACCCAGTTCATTGATTTGTATAAGCAACACTGTTTCGTCCTGGAGGCCAAACAGGGCTCGGACAAAGCTGAAATTTCTGAAGCGGAGTTACTCGGTGCAGAAAAAGCAAAAACCAAACTCGGTACCGCCCGGCGGGATACCCGGACCTGGGACCGGGAAATGAAAAAAGCCAAGGAGCAGGCGCTTCGCTATGCCCGCTCTTTGCCCGCCGGCGACGGCTGGCCCCCTTTCCTGGTCGTGGTTGATGTCGGTTTCTGTATTGACCTCTATGCAGATTTCGCCAGGCAGGGTAAAACCTATGTTCCTTTTCCCGGCCCCCTGAACTACCGGATTTCACTGGAAGACCTGGCTAAAGATGAGATCCGGGAACGCCTTCGTCTGTTATTTACTTCTCCCCTAGAGCTTGATCCCAGCAAGCGGGCCGCAAAGGTTACCCGTGAACTGGCGGAGCGCCTGGCTAAGCTGGCCGCCCTGCTGGAGCAGGCCGGGCACGCCCCGGAAAAAGTCGCGGGTTTCCTGATGCGCTGTCTTTTCACCATGTTCGCTGAAGATGTACAACTCCTGCCGGAAAGATCCTTTACCAAGCTCTTGCAGGCCTATAAAGACCGGCTGGACCTGTTACCCCAAGCCCTGGAATCACTCTGGGCAAGTATGGATAAAGGGGGCTTTGACCCTGCTCTCCGCGCCCTGATCCCGCAGTTCAACGGGTTTTTATTCAAGGAGCAGGAAGCCTTGCCGCTTAGCTTAGCACAGGCGGAGCTGCTGATCCTGGCCTCCCAGGCGGATTGGGGCGAAGTAGAGCCCGCCATCTTCGGTACCCTTCTTGAGCGCGCCCTGCAGCCCCGGGAACGGCATAAGCTGGGGGCACATTATACCCCACGCGCCTATGTCGAGCGCCTGGTCATGCCGACGGTGATCGAACCCCTGCGGGAGGAATGGGATGCAGCACGGGCGGCCTCCGCGGTCTTGGAAAATCAGGGGGATGAAAAAGGAGCCTTACAGGAGATCAATAAATTTCACCGCCGGCTCTGCTCCGTCCGGATCCTGGACCCCGCCTGCGGAAGCGGGAATTTCCTCTATGTCACCATGGAACACTTAAAGCGGCTGGAAGGTGAAGTCGCGGAATACTTGGATCATTTTGACCGGCAGGGGACCCTGGATATGACGGGAGGCTATACCGTCACCCCCGCCCAGTTCCTTGGTCTGGAGGTCAATCCCAGGGCTGCAGCGATTGCGGACGTGGTGCTGTGGATCGGTTACCTGCAATGGCATTTCCGGACCCAGGGACATGCCAGGCGGTTGGAAAACCCCATACTCCGGCAATACGGAAATATTCAGTTACAGGATGCGGTGTTAAGTTATACAGGGACAGTCCCCCGTTTGGATGAAAAGAGAGAGCCCATGACCCGCTGGGACGGTCATACCACCAAGCCTCATCCTGCCACTGGCCTGAAAGTCCCCGATGAAACTGCCCGTACAGCGATTGTTGACTACATGGATCCAAAACCAGCTGTCTGGCCGGAGGCTGATTTTATTGTGGGGAATCCGCCGTTTATTGGGAATAAGAGAATGAGGGAAGTCTTGGGTGATGGTTATGTGGATGCATTACGTAAGGCGTATAAGGGAACAGTTCCTGGAAGTGTGGATTTTGTTATGTATTGGTGGAACAAAGCTGCAAAATTGTTAGTAGATAGCCAGGCTGAGCGCTTTGGTTTTATTACCACCAACAGCATCATCCAATCATTTAACAGAAAAATGTTGCAAGATTATCTTGATTTACAAAATCCAATCTCAATTGTGTATGCAATTCCAGATCATCCATGGGTTGATAGTACTGACGGTGCGGCAGTGCGTATAGCTATGACTGTTGCTTCCAAGAAGCGAAAACAACTTGGGACACTGGATTTAGTGATCAATGAAGCCGAAGTCATTGATTCAATTGTTGAAGTCACATTAAGGGAGAAGATTGGATTGATTCATTCCAATTTAAAAGTTGGAGTTAATCTGGCTGAAGTTATCCCATTGAAATCAAACCAAGGGGTGAGTGCAAGAGGTATAATACCCCATGGGGAGGGATTTATAGTCGATGAAGAGACAAAGTCAAAACTTGAAGCGGAATCCGATAAGAAATCAATTATTAAACCATATCGAAACGGCAAAGACATTAATCAAACTTCGAGAGGAATTTATGTGATTGATACTTTTGGATTTAATGAAAGCCGGCTTAGAAATGATTATCCACAAATTTACCAATGGCTGCTTGAAAGAGTAAAACCAGAAAGAGATGAAAATAAAGATAAAGGCAGAAAAGAGAATTGGTGGTTACATGCAAGATCAAATGAAAAATTGCGAGGTGCAATAAGTAATCTGACCCGGTATATTGTAACAGTGCAAACTTCTAAATTCCGAAACTTTACTTTTCTTGAAGGTGAAATAATGCCGGATGATAAATTGATTGCTATCGGGTTTGAGGATGCATACTATTTAGGTATACTGTCATCAAATATTCATATTGTTTGGTCTTCTGCTTTAGGTGGTCGTATGGGAGTAGGGAACGATTTGGTTTATGACAAAAATCGTTGCTTTGAGCCATACCCATTCCCAATTGCTTCCGAAGATCGCAAACAAAAAATCCGTTTCATTGCTGAACAACTCGATGAACATCGCAAACGACGCAAAGCTTTGCATCCAGCTCTTACCATTACCGATATGTACAACGTGTTGGAAAAATTACGCAGTGGCGAAAATCTCAATGCAAAAGAGCAACAGATACATGAGCAGGGTTTGATCAGCGTGCTGCTCCAATTACATACCGAACTGGATGCGGCTGTTGCCGGTGCCTATGGTTGGCCCGCGAACCTAACAGAAGAAGAAATCCTGGAAAGACTTGTGGCGCTGAATAAAGAAAGAGCTATTGAAGAAGCACGCGGGTTGATTCGCTGGTTGCGTCCAGAATACCAAAATCCGCAAGGCGGGCAGCAAACAGAATTGCAAGTAGGATCTACGGAAGAAGTTGCGAAAATGATCACTGAATTATCCGAATGGCCAAAAAACCTGGCAGAACAGGCGCAGGCTGTGCAACGATTGATCCAGCAATACCAGCATCCGGTCTCCGCGAAAGATCTTTCAAAGCAATTTAAAAAAACAACGAAGACGGCGGCTGCAGCCCGGGAAGCGCAGATCGGGCATTTATTGGACACGATCAGTACGCTGGGGTTGTTGAGGAAGACGAAGGAGGGGTTGTTTGTGAGGTAGGTTTTGTATCAATGTTGAAGTAAATAAAACAAAAAATCAAATTGGCTAAAGCAGTTCATAGAGCGATTCAATTCATAGTACAGGATAACCGGTATCGGATGCAAGAAACCAATACTTGTTATCTAATCCGAAGCACCTGGGACGATTTTTCGTTCAGGACCAGCTTCGAGTTGGTCTTCCGTGATGCGGAAGGTAAAGAACAAGAATTTGGTGTTGTGAGAATATTACAGCGAGGACAGGAACGGGGACCTACACCATTGCCAGGGACTTTTTCACAACTTGACGAATCATATTGTTCGCTGGGGAGCACACAAGACTATTATGAAGAAATGATGAATTTACCCGCGGCTGAAAGAATGAATATTCTAAGGGGGTTACGGGATTGTGTATTTGATCCAAGCATTTTCGATGAATTTGCCACCCAGACAGGCATGGGGGCTTCTTTGCTCCGCGATGTTTCGGAAAACGCTGTTACGGTATTATTTCGAAGTATACTTCGTGGTGATGCCCAATTAACTCCTTACCACTTCCGGTTTCTATTAAATAATAGTACGGAAACAGCTATTGACGTCGAGGTTCGGCCACATTCATTACCTCCTACTAATATCCATGTATTAATTGGACGAAATGGAGTAGGCAAAACTCGGATAGTATCGGGAATTATGGACAGTATTACGAAGGCTCCTGAACCAAGTCCTATCAGTTTGCCGGGAAGGGTCGAATTCGACACAAGTACAAATGATTGGGAAGTGACATCAAGCGAAAGCGAGCGTTTCGCAAATTTGATTGTCGTTGTATTCAGTGCTTTTGATAATTTCCGTCCAATCAGAAACAAGGAGGACAGGGATAGTGTACCTTGTTTTTATATTGGTTTGAAGCAAGAGGATAATGAAACTTTTAAAAAGCCAGAGGAACTCTCTACAGAATTTCTCGACTCTTTTCTTCATTGCGTTCAATCCAACAGAAGGCAACGGTGGATTGATATGGTAAGAATATTATGTTCTGATCCTATCTTCAATGACTACAGGCTGTATGATCTGGATTTCGAAAATATACAAAGGGATACAATAAGAGGTATATATAATCATCTCAGTTCGGGCCATCGCATTATTCTTCTTACTGTGACACGGCTTGTTCAGCTAATGGACGAAAAGACGCTTGTTCTTATTGACGAACCCGAGAACCATTTGCATCCTCCGCTACTATCTTCTTTTATTAAAGCTTTATCATTGCTTGCAACACAGCGGAACGCCGTTGCACTGATCGCAACTCATTCGCCGGTAGTATTACAGGAAGTACCCAGAACTTGTACTACCAAGATCTACCGTTCAGGCGATAGCTACAGGTTAGACCGCCCTTCATTCGAAACCTATGGTGAGAGTATCGATATTCTGACCAGGGATGTATTTACTCTTGAACTGGAAGACAGCGGATTTTATAGAACCATTTATGAGCAACTGGAAAAAACAGGATTTGATTATGATGCATTACTCAGATCATTTGGAGGCAGAATTGGTTCAGAAGCAAGAGCGGTTGCATTAGCCATAATATCTGTAAGGAGGGCTGACGATGCACAGTATTAATACTCCTCTCTATACATTTGCCGACGCGTATACGCGGTGTACTGAAAGAACTCAATCTACAAGGCAGGCTGCATTTAATGCTAAGATGGGGGACATGGTCAGTCTTTGTCAACTATATGACAGAAAAATGGCTGAACATGGCGGACATGAAATTGTTCCTATGACAGATGCTGATGTAGCGCCCCTAACTCTTGATATTTATAGGAGCTTGTATGATGATAAGCTTCTTAATTCAACACTTCGTGGTCGGAAAGTGTATGACGATCTACTTGCTGCCGGATTAGGCAAAGGCTGTTGCTATTGTTCATACGGGGAGGTTTCCGAATTGGATCATTTGTTACCGAATAGCCGATATGCTGAGTACGTGATTTATCCAAAGAACCTGGTGCCATCCTGCCACCGGTGTAATGATATTAAAGATGCTTTTTGGCCCAGGACACAACCTGACAATCTTATTCATCCCTATTTTGAAGATTATTCTGAATACCAATGGCTGGCCGCTGAAGTAGTTTTTTTGCACGGATGGCCCACTGTGCGATATTGGGTGAGGCACGATGGTTTTGAGGATGCAACGATTCCTGTAAGAATAGAGAACCAGTTTAACCGGTTGGAATTACCGGCAAGATTCGGTTCCCAAGCTGCCCGGGAAATCAATACCCGAAGTGTTGGGACATTTCGATCTACTTTTCGAGCTGACGGAAGGCAGGGGCTGGAGGATTGGGTCCTGAATGAATATCATGATCAGTTCCGGGCTGACAAAAACTCTTGGAAAACAGCATGTTATCGTGCTTTCCGGGAAAGTCATCAATTCTGTGAATTTCAGTGGGCCAGATGAATTTTATATTTATAAGTTTAAAATTTATTGTTTATTTAAATTTATATGTTTAATTTTGTTGTATATTTTAAACGTATAAGTATATGAAAAATCGTAAACAGAGACTTATCCTAGAACAGGTTTCCAATAAGCTGGCTAACCTGGAAGGATGGAATAACCTCCAACAACCTACCGGCTGGATTAATACCATACGGACAGCTATCAATATGTCTTTGTCCCAACTTGGAAAGCGCGCTGGCAAAACCGCCCAAGGAGTCCGCGCCCTGGAACAAAGAGAGAAGACAGGCGCAATCACCCTACAATCCTTAAGGGAAATCGCTGAAGCTATGGATATGCAACTGGTTTATGCCATCGTGCCTAAAGAAGGACTTCTGGAAAGTGTTGTGCTAAAAGCAGCCGATAAGAAGGCAAGAGAAATTATCAGTCGAACGAGTACGAGCATGGGTCTGGAAGACCAACAAAACAGCCCGGAAAGATTGATCAAAGCAAGAAATGAAAAAATAGATGAATTGATGGATGAAATACCGAAATTCTTATGGGACTAGAACTGCAATATGAAGATGGGCAAACGCCGCTGGATGAAAATGAAAGCGAGGGATTGTTATTAAAGACGATTACTACGCAGGGAGAACTCAATGAAGCAGAGCAGTTAAATATAGAGGAGGCTGTGGAATGGACACTACGGCGAAAGTTTGGTAAGGATGATATTCTCAGCGAGGGCTTTTGTAATGAACTGCACCGCAAAATGTACAGCGGGGTCTGGCGCTGGGCGGGTACCTTCCGCAAAACGAATAAGAATATCGGTGTCGATAAATTCCAGATCCCGGTAGACCTGCGGGCGCTGGTTGATGACTGCCGGTTCTGGATTGATCATAAAACATATCCGGAGGATGAAATTGCGGTCCGGTTCAAACACCGGATCGTATCCATCCATTGCTATGCTAACGGCAACGGGAGGCACTCCCGGCTGATGGCAGACGTGATCGTGAGTCATATTTTTGGCAGACCAGTATTTAGCTGGGGAGCGTCTAATTTGGGTCGGGCCAGTGAGGCCAGAGAAAGATACCTGAAGGCGCTGAAGATGGCGGATAAGGGAGATGTAAAGGAGTTGGTGGGGTTTGCGAGGGGGTGATGATAAAGTGTCATTCGATAGTTTAATCAAAATCGCTGGGAAACGCTGGATAGTTGGATTTACTACATTGGTAGTTTTAAGCCATGATAAAACAACCAACTGAAAAGGTAAGCCGGCAACTATGGTTCACGGTTATAGCCGTGTCCCTGGGATATGCAGTTGATCTTTATAATTTACTGCTATTTGGATCCATCAGAAAAGTTAGTCTTGCTGAATTAGGAATCACAGGAGAGGAAGCATCTAAATATGCTTTAGGTTTAATGAACTGGACCGTTGCAGGTATGGCAATTGGAGGATTTGTGTGGGGTGCCTTATCTGATCGGTACGGTAGAGCCAAAATACTATATTTATCCATATTTACTTTCATTGTTGCCAATCTTGCAAATGCGTTCGTGACAGATATTGTTGGATATAAATTATGCAGGGTCCTTGCTGGCTTTGCGCTAGCCGGCGAACTTGGCACGGGCATGGTCCTTGTGGCAGAAAAATTACCTGCACATAGACGTACGTTGGGAGGCGCTATTGTTACAGCTTGCGGAATGCTCGGAGCTGTCGTGGCGGGTATTTTATCTTACAAGTTTGCAGGTAAACAAGTCCTGGGTTATAGCGGGTGGCGCTTTCTTTTTGTTCTGGGTACCTTCTTTGGCCTTTTAGTCTTTATATTCAGAAGACGCGTGCTTGATGCAAATTTATTCCTGAATCAACAAAAGATACATTTTGTAAAAAACCTTGGTTATTTGTTTAAAGATGGAAAAAGAGTCAAGAAATTCTTCGGCAGTTTTTTGATCGGAGCACCCGTTTTTTTCATTATTGGTGTTTTTGTGACGCTGTCACCGGAATTCGCCAAACAGCAAGGTCGTGACGGTATTGAAGCTTCACTTGCGACGGTGGCATGTTATATAAGCATATCAGTTTCCGATTTTTTAGGAACACTGCTAAGCAATTTTTTGCGGTCGAGGAAAAAAATACTATTGGCCTTTCTATTCATTCAGGCCGCAGCCATTGCCATCTATTTGTATGTTCCGGTACCGACGAACTTTCTCTTCTACTGTAAGATTGCTTTGTTGGGAGTCAGTATTGGTCTGTGGGGTACCATCGTTTTGTTTGCCACGGAGAACTGGGGAACGAATTTGCGCGGCACTGTCACGACAGCGGTACCAAATTTAATCCGTGCCTTGCTTTTGCCGGTGTCTGTTATTTTGTTTGAACCACTTAGAAAAGAATACTCAATGGTTTTCTCAGCAGTCGTTGTTTCCGTAATCCTGCTGGCAGTAGCCTTTTATTTTTTGTCCCGGTTCAAGGATACATTTGAGAACGATCTAAACTTTACAGAATAATCCAATGGCCAAAAAATTCATGATGACGGTAGCGGTTGAATTTAAGCACCTCGATACACAGAATTATGTGAATCATAGTAACCTGTATACCTATATCGAAAACATCTATATAATGTTCTTTATGAAAGAAATTAAGACTGGTTGGCGCTTTTCCAATATGCCCATTCTGTTGAAAGAATCAAGTACCCGCTTTTTTAAGCCGGTTACCGAATATTCCGAATTGACCGGCGAACTTGAAGTCATTGGATTACGAAGTAAAGGAGTGGAGATCCAGGTTACTTTACGGGACTCGAATATACCAAACTTAATTTATGTCAGCGGCAAACGGACGCTGATTCATTGCGATCTTGAATCCGGTAATCCTAAGGATTTTTCCAGCGCGATTTTTCAACGACTTAAATATTATTTACTAGGCGATACATGATTCTGTCGATTAATGATATCAACCAAATCGTAGAGACCGAACGACTGCTTCAATTGGGATCTTCAAAGGAGAATTTCTTTCTCAAAAGTTTTGAAGTCATTGGTCCAAGGCTAAAGAAACACTTTGGCAAGGATTATCTTTTCTTCAACCTTTATTATGTTGGCGCTGATTTTACACTGATACCGATCCGGCTTGAAAGCGGCAGCAATTCTGAAGCGCGGCTAATTGCCAAGCATCTTGCCTTTGCGGAGGAGCAAGTCAAGAATAAAAAAAGTAAATCCTTCACAGAAATAATTCTGACAAAATCATTATCAGGACTGGTCCTACATAATTCCAAGAAACCGGTGACGATCGGTGACGTTGTTGAACAGGATGTCACTGAAATAAACTATAAGGAAACGCTTGCATCTAAACTCAAAGAAAAAGTAAAGTCAATAGATAGTATTGCGGAAGTGTATAATAGCCTGGCAGCCTCCTACCGCAAGCCATTTTTTATCCACTTTATAAGACCTTTTGCCAGTCACCAGCATTACAACGGTATATTCTTATTGTTCCTGAAACGGCAATTGACCGAAGATGAATATACCGAGTTGGCTTTGGTATGGAGCAAAGTATTATCAGAGCCACAGATTGACGAATTTAGCCGGGAAAGCAAACGGAAACTTCTGGATAGTTTAAACAAAGAGCTATCGCACACCTGGAATGGTTATTTCGAATCTCTAAAAAACATTGTTCAGAATGACATAATACCCGCGGCAGCAGCAGGAGACCTTGAATTGGTGAAAAAAATCAGGGATCATTTGCTGGCAACCGTTGCGCCGGCTGCCCGCGTCCAACGATTCTTTACCTACTTAAATAAAGCAAGCGAAGCAACTAGCCGTAAAAGATTGAGCGAGGAGATAAAAACGGAGTTGCAAGCAACTCGTATTGATATAAAGAAAGTCATAGAAGATACACTCCGCATTCTTTTTTCTTTTTTTAACCCTCCGGATAATCCTTCTAATGAAGAATTGAATGCTGTAAAAGATGCCCTCCATTCGTTACAAGAAGAGCCAACGCTTTATGTCCACCATAATGTCGCCGCCATTGAGATCGTTCTATTTAACCTGATGAAAAATGCTTTGGTTCATTCGTCTTCACCAGGCAAATCTCTTAAAATCAAAATTGAAAAAGACGGCAATTTTGTGCATATCAAAATAACGAACAGTGGTCTCATGCGGGATGACTGGATGCGGTTTATTAATCATAAGAAAGTCTCGATTGAACATATTGAATTTGCATATGGAATACGGTCTGTAAAAAGAATTGCTGCATTTAAGTTTCCGGGAGTGGATGAAAAACTAGCCATTAGCGCCAGGAGGCTTGTTCGGGAGAATAAAACTGAAGTCTGTTTTAAAATACCTGAATGTCATGAATAAAGAAAATACACAAAGGGTAAAGATCCTGGTGGCTGATGATGACCCAACCCAGCTACCTTATATTATAACAAGCCTAATTGACTGCAATGACGATACCATCAGTCAAAAGGATCGTTTCGAAATCGTTATGCAATGCTTCGATCTGAAATTCACTGACACTTTTTTGGAGGTGGAGAGAATGGTCAATAATAAACGAAATCCATTTATCCCGCATATTGCCTTACTGGACGTCAATTTTGAAAAAAATTCGAAACTACTTAAGAAAAAAAACGTTGACCTGCGCTATAAAGGGATAGAACTGGCGGAACTCATCAAGACGAAGGGTAATGGGTTTTCCAAAGTAATTCTGAATACCGGTTTCTCAGAACATGAGCAGTGGAAAGAAATGTTCAGAAAAAAAGGATATGTCGTAAAATCCGATTATGCTGAAGATGATCCGGAAAATACCATCTACCGGAAGGAAAAACGCGGAGATAAAGGAACTGATGCACTCACGCACCTGGTCCGGCCCATTCTTCATCACTTCGCTGTCGAAACATATCGATGTCTGGATGCACCTAGTAAAAAGAAAATTACACTCATAACCGATGGAATTAAAACCAAGCATAGAGGTTCCCAACAGGTTGATGAGGTGTTACAGCAATTGCCTGTAACTGGAAAGAATTTGGCCTACACCTTTGGAGATCTGTTTTATTTCAATGCAGAGATAATCCGATCAGATGGAGTGGTCAAAATAGGCCATTCGGGAATCTCCGATCATATCCCTGGTTTGATCTCAGATGCGAGGGTTACATCATTAGGAGCATTTCCCTTTCTGAATGGTCCCTGGAAAACCGAGGAAATTCAACAAGGGTTTGTAAGTTATATAAGTGAAGATATGCCGGAGAAGATAAGGTTGTTGGAAGAAAAAGTGATCGAACTCGTCATGGGCTTTTATGTCCCATTGTTATCAAAAGAAAAGATGAGGTATGTAACCCATGATTATGCGCGCAACTATACACTGGTCAGGTTTCAGAAGAACCCCTCAAAAGTCGAAAGTATGCCAACACATTTCGTAGAAGCCATGAGGAATAATGTGATAGTTAGGATCAGTGCCGTTTTAGCAGCGAATGTATGTACTGAGCAACGACTGTACCTAACCGTTCCGGGAAAGATTGATGCGTTGCGGTTACATAGAAAGGCTTTTAAAATATACATCGATCAAAATCCTCCCTTTATTAAATTGACGCCGGATGATTGGGAAGACCATAAGCATGTGTCTTCTTTTATTGTAGGCAGACTCGGGCTCTCTTGTAACGAGAAGGAAGAAGATTATCAGGTAAGTGATCTCTGTGACCCTGAGCGCGAAGTCTATTATAAATGTCATACACGCATTACCGCAGAAGTGAAAAAAAACATTAGCTCTCGCTAGTTTTTTCATTAGGTCTTCATTAGGATATCCATTAGCAAATTCAAGTTTGGTGCATTCACAATTGTTTAACATTTGTGAAGGGTAAACAAAAGCCCCTGCTTATGGAGAAGATCGGTATCGGTATTAATCTAAGGTTTCAACGGATGGATGGACGGGTCTGGTTTGAAGTAACCAACACGGAACCGGAAATCAAAAGGTTTGATCGCACCTGCAACAGGATTGACCTGATCAATCATGTTCATGACTGGAAGAGTTTTATTGCTGCGGTTGAACTCCTCTTCAGCAAGGAGGGATTTTTGAGAATAGCCAAATAGAGTAGGATGATTGAACAAACTTCCAGATATTGTTGCATTTGCGGCATGAAAATAACAAATGGTCAATGCCATTGCAGTGAAGGCAGTAGTATTATGCTACTTCCCATTCCCAGAGAATGGGAAATTTATTTTGAACTAGATGGATCGGTAAAAGGAATACAAATAAAATTAAATATTGCAGAAGAAAATGAAGTTGGGAAGGTTCATACTCAGATTTGACGAATATTATGAAAATGTCGAGCTATTTTCTTGTCTAAAGAATACTGATGTGTTCATCAATATCGTAGACCGAATTTTAATTGGACGGATCTATGATAATGTGTTCCCAGGGTTAGATACTATTGATGATATTGAATCATTACTTATGCTTGTCGTGGGTTGCCAAAGATTTGAAGCAATCGCTGCAGCGGACCGGCGAAAGAAGTTTGCAACCTTCCTGGTTAATACTATCCCAACAATTGGAAATGACGGTTATTCTCCTTACATGCATATGCCAATCGATTAATTCTTTTTTCATATAATCTTCTATTCATTTCATATAATCTTTACCTAAATCGCTTTCGAAATTTGTGTTCATAACAAATCCGAAAGCTTATGTTACAAAATATCTCCTGGTCGCCATATATCACTACACTGCTTGTCGCAACCATTATCTATTGATTGTCGGCAATAACAAAAATTAATCGCGAATTAGGGAATCACTGTTTTATCGAATTCTTCAAAGATTTTCTTATCACTTAATAATAATGAAGAATGGAGTTCCCGATTTCATTAGTTTATAACTCGTCAAAAAAAATCGTATCAAGTGCTATATCAAATAATAGAAGGCTTAACTTCGCAGTGGAGTATTTGACACGTTTTGCAAGTCAAAAATGACCAGTTTACGGTTTCGTTTACGGTTTTCTTAGAAAAATTGATTCTCAATAAATTATTTAGCCCTGTCGAGGTCACTTTGTTTATAACTGATTGATTTTAAATGTTTTACCCTATAAATTTAGGAATCGAACTTTGCCAACAACAAAACTATGTGATTAGTATTTCCCTGCTTTCTTTTTTATCATTCTTAACAGCTCTCTTATTAATCCACTAAAGCGCCTTACAAAAAACAGCGACTGAATGCTGTAATTTCTTCACATTTAACCTGACTATTTCAAAACATAAATCGAGCGCAAGGTTAGAAATAACCAGGGATGAGGAAGTCAAGGATTTTATCAATACAGAGATCGAAATGTAATTATACAGTTTCCCCCAAACCACTTCCAGAATTGAGGGTGAATGTGAGAGGCTACATAAATTAGGATTGATTTAGTATCCTGTAAAGGATTTGGCTCAATTCAGACAGTTTGATCGCTGGAGCAGACAGTCTATCGCATCTGTTATTATATGCATGAGTAATCCGATAGCGATGACTCTGGTTTTTCGAAAAAATAATAACCCAGCGTATATTCCCATTGCTATATAACTGTGCAACGGATGGAAACCCACACTACATCTGCAGGGATCGAACACCGGCGTGGCCATCAAATGGTCAAGATCAATCAGCATAGTAAATAATAGTAACAAGTAGGTCTTTGGCCACTGCTTTCGATAAAAGAAAAATGCAATGAAGAAAGGAAAAACAAAGTGAAGGAAATAGTGAAGTATAGTCGGCATTTGGCTAGACTTAATATCTTATCAAATTAGTGTGAGTATTTATAGTTGATACTTGTATAACCTCGCTACAGCTTGCTGATATTCCCATTCAGCCTGTAAATATTTATCATAGGCAGTAAAATAAAAACTCTCATCATAGAAATACTGGATGATGGTGATTTGCCCAAGTGCCAGGGCTTTGTTCAGTAAAGCGGTATTGTTAAGCGTTGACAAAAGTTCTTTATACTCCTGCAGGATTTTTAGTCTCACATCCAACTGATCATAGTACTGTTTATTTTCCAGCCGGTGCTCAAGTCGATGTGTTTCGGCATTTGAAATCGCATATTCCAAACTGGATTTAACTGCGCTCAGCTTGTTTTTATTCTCCCATAAAGGAATGGTAATACCGGCATGAAAGCCCTTATAGCTCTGACCCAGTATTCCCTGTGAGTGATACCCTGTTTCGATCTTCGGCAGGTTCATGGCTTTTTGTACGGCGATTTGTTGCTCTAATATTTTCTTTTCCTGTTCATATACTTTTATGATCGGGTCATTGGCTTCAATGGTGCTGTCAAGTGTCTCAAAGTCCGGGATGATAGGAAGCGCCGGATAAATCGTGTCATTGATAGTAACGGGTATTCCTCCATTCAGCTCAGAGATCTTTGTCAGCAAGATTTGCTTTTCATTTTTATTTAGTAATGTTTCATTTTTAATATTCAGCAACTGCAATTTTGCTTTGTTTACATCTAAAATAATGACATCTCCTCTGTCCAGTTTTTTCTGATAATCCTGCACTAATTTTTCAGTCGTCCCTAATCTGCGGTTTAATTCAACCGCTTTTTTATTTAGATAGATTACATGCAATGCTAAAAGTTTCGCTTCCAATAGAATTTGCTGGCGATATACTTGTTGCTGCTTAGAAGTTTGTGCTATCTGCTGTTTGGATAGCTCTTTTTTTCGTTTGTAAACTGTGGGGAAATCCAAACGTTGTGTTATGCTAAAATCTTTTTGATTGCCTGCACCAGCTGGGGAACCAAATAAATAATCATACTCTACCTGTGGGTCATAGGGAGTTAAACCGGTTTTGAACTCCGATTGTCTGGCCTGCCAATATTTTTTATTTGACTGAATGGCTTTATTATTTTTTTCCACCGCCGGGAGCAATTCCTCTATATTGTTCTGAGTAATTCCTTTCATTGCTATTAAAGAAAGCAACAATGCTGTAATAGAATACTTCTTATTCATGCAATTTTGTTTTTAAAAGAATGTGTAAGGAAAACTATAGTTAATACGCTTAAGGAAAGACACCCTGCTATCAGAAAAGTTTTGCCTGGGAAATAAGTCCCTAAAAAACCTGCAATCGGATAACCAATCGCCCACCATAAATGTGACCACGCAAAATGAGCACCATATACGCGGCCTTGTTGTTCTATAGGTATTCTCTCAGCAATCAGCATTTGAGAAGGCATTTCTGCAAGGTTTTGTCCAAAGCCTGCTACCAGCCATAACAACATGAGTACTCCTACAGAAGTGATATATCCGGCAGGAAGCAAAGCAACAGATACTGCAATACCTCCAATTAGTAATGAGCTTTTACGGGTTTTGGTTTTATCAAATATAGCAGAACCAAATGCTCCTATCATTGCGCCAATTGCAACTGCGGACATTACTAATCCGTATTGTTTGTCTCCCTGATCCAAAACTCCTTTTACAAAAACAATAGTGTTTACAAGAATGGTGGCTCCTGCAATAGCAGCGGCCAATTCAACTAATAATGCAAACCGTATTACCTTATCGGCAAACAATAAGCGGGTACCCTTTAACACTCCCTGGAACCTGGCTGGAGTTGGTGTAACTATATCTGTTTCCTTATTTATCTGAAAAAAATTCCTGCTGATCATCAAAATGAATAATGCAGAAAGTAAGAATGTGAACGAGTCAATTATGAATATTTCTCTTGCACCTAACCATGCTGCTGCCATCCCTGCCAGTCCGGGACCCATAATAGCCAGCAACTGGTAAGTAGCATTAGACAACGCAATTGCCGGAGCGAATTTCTCTTTATCCTTTAGCATCTGTGGTATCGATGCCTTAAAAGCAGGGGTGAAAAATGCGCTGAAAACATTCAATAAGAAAATCAACACATATAATTGCCACTCGGTGTTTACAAATACAAGCAGCAATACGATCAACATGCGACCTGAATCAGAGATCAGCATGATATTCTTCCGGTTGATCTTATCTGCCAATAAGCCAGCGTATGGTGCAAATAAAATAAAAGCTGTTACCCGCAGCGTTAAGGCAATTGATAAAATACCGGCAGCCTTTTCACCAGCAAATTCAAATGCAAGCAAAGCAATACCCACCCAGGTAAAAGCATCCCCAAGCAAACTTATAATTTGGCCTGCGTATAATTTTGCAAATTGTTTTTGTTGCAGGCTCTTAAAAATTTCAGTAACCTTCACACTACTTCTTTATGCTTTTTTCTTTCTTTCTGTTTGCTAAAAAATAAACAATGGGAACTACAAATAAATTAAGCAATGTTGAGCTTAACAGGCCACCCAAAATAACCTTTGCCATAGGGCTTTGAATTTCATTGCCAGGGAGATCTCCACCTATAGCTAATGGTATCAATGCAAGACCTGCTGTCAATGCTGTCATCAGAATTGGACTTAACCGGTCTTTCGATCCTTGTATAATTGTTTCATACAAATTCATACCCTCGGTTTGTAAGGTTTTGTAATGCGACACTAAAAGAATACCGTTTCTAGTCGCTACTCCAAATAGAGTGATAAAACCGATAATAGCCGGGATACTTAGAATTCCTGATGTGAGCCAAACACTCAAAACGCCACCGATCAACGCAAGCGGGAGATTGAGCAAGATGATCGTGGATATTTTTATATCCTTAAATTCCTGGTAAAGCAAAAAGAAAATAACAAACAGTGCCAGGAGGGATGTAATCAATAGTGTTTTGGAGGCTTCAGCCTCTGATTCAAACTGTCCGCCATACTCGATCCGGTAACCTTCGGGTAATTTTATACTTGCTTCAATTTTTTTCCTAATCTCATCCACTACACTTTTTTGATCTCTTCCGGCTACATTAGCTGATACGACTGTTTTGCGTTGCACGTTTTCCCGGTTGATCGTATTAGGACCAGTGGTAGAAACAATATTGGCTACATAATTCAGCGGTATTTTCTGACCATCTTTTGTATCAATTAAAGTATTACTTATTTTTTCCAGGTTACCGCGGTTGCTTTCGTCGAAACGAAGTACAAGATCAAAACGCTGGCTTCCTTCATATACTTCCGACACTTTCTCTCCGGCAAAAGCAATGTCCGTAAACCCGGCAAACTCCCCAATGGTGATGCCATATTTAGCAAGCATATCCCTGTTCGCTTTTATTTGCACCTGCGGTATCTGTACTTGCTGCTCGACATTCAGATCCACAAGTCCTCTCGTTCCTTCAATAGCAGTCTTCACCTGGTTTGAAATGGTAAACAGTTTGTTTAAATCCGTCCCAAATATCTTGATAGCAATATTGGCCCTTGTACCGGAAAGTATATGGTCGATACGGTGACCAATTGGTTGACCGATTGTAATATTGGCACCCGAAACACCCGCTAGTTTTTCACGGACATCTTTCATAAATGCTTCTCGGCTTCGGCCCTTCAACACAAAGGGCGCATCAATTTCTGACGCATTTACTCCTTGTGCATGTTCATCCAACTCCGCTCTTCCGGTCCTTCTCGTTGTTATTTTTATTTCAGGTATGGTAAGTAGCGTCTTTTCAATGTTGGCTCCAATCTTATTACTTTCCTCCAGCGATATGCCCGGCAAACTCGTTGCACTTACGACGAGGGATCCTTCATTGAACTCCGGTAAAAAACTTCTTCCAAGGGTTCCCAGTACTATCAATGCACCTATAAATAAAGCAATGCTGATGGCTATGATCGATTTTTTAAAATGCATGGCTCTTTTTAAACCTCTTTCATACGCTGCACTGAGTTTGCGGACCAACCAGCTTTCACTATGTTGTTTTTTCAGCATTCGTTCCCCTGTCAGCAGGTAACTGCATAATACTGGCGTGATCGTGATGGAAACGATCAGGGAAGCAAAGAGCGCCACGATAAATGCTATGCCTAATGGTGCGAGTAGTCTTCCTTCCATGCCGGATAAAAAGAATAACGGTACAAATGCTACGATGATTATGAAAGTAGCATTGATTATGGAGGTCCGTATCTCCACAGATGCATCAAATATCACATCAAGTTTGTTTCTTCGTTCTCCAGGTGGTTTGGCTATATTTTGCTTAAGCCGTTTAAAAACATTTTCTACGTCTATGATCGCATCATCCACGAGTGCACCAATAGCAATGGCCATGCCTCCAAGGCTCATGGTATTTATAGTAAAGCCCAGCCACTTTAAAGTAAGTATGGCAGTCAGTAATGAAACAGGAATAGCAATGAGTGAAATGAAAGTCGGCCGCCAGTTCATGAGGAACAGTAATAAAATAAGAATAACAAATAACGATCCCTCAATTAATGTTTTCTGAATATTTCCGATAGAAGCATTAATAAAATCAGCTTGTCTGAAAATTTGAGTATTGATCTCAAGGTCTTGCGGCAATGTTTTCTTTAAATTGGCAAGGGCCTCATCGATTTTAGTGGTCAATTCAAGGGTGTTGGTGCCGGGTTGTTTCATCACCGTCATGATCACGGCGGGATTGCCTTTCAGCGAACCGTCCCCGATCTTTATCGCCGAACCAATTTTGATGTCCGCTACGTCGGCAATGGTAACAGGACTGCCGTTAACTGTTTTTATCAGCGACCTGCCGAGTTCAGCCGTATCACTTGTCCGGCCAATGCCTCTTACGATATATTCATTGCTGTACTCACTCATAAAACCACCGGCCGCATTCCGGTTGGCTTCCTCCGATGCTTTTAATAATTCCGTAAGCGATACATTATAATAATTCATTTTCTGCGGAGAAGCCAGGATCTGGTACTGTTTATATTCTCCTCCAATCACCACGACTTGCGAAACTCCCCCGATGGAAAGCAAAAGTGGACGGATATGCCAGTCGGCGATGGTGCGGATATCTATTTGCTTATTAGAAATGCCCGTCACGCTGATCAGCATGATCTCCCCCATGATAGAAGACTGCG